>DASYRF010000351.1:0-2789 GCA_036004705.1 Myxococcota bacterium | reverse complement strand
GCCCACTCGCCCAGGTTCGGCCCGTCCTTGTCGCCGGGCTTCTTCGTGTAAACGAGCACCAGCAGGAACTGGTCCACGAACGCGTAGGCCACCCCGCGGTACTCGCTCTTGTAGTTGGTGATCTTGATCCCTTCCTTGGTGTCCTTCTCGCGATCCATCTCGTGGAACATGTCCTCGAGCACGTCCTCGGCGGCCGCCTCGTCGGTGACTTTCACCACCACGGTCGTCTCGTCGGGGTCGTCGAAGTACGCCGCCAGCCCGCCGCTCGGGTCGAAGCCGTGCGCGCGCAAGTCGGCGGGGTCGTAGAAGTTCACCGGAATCTTGTCGCCGCTGCCGACCACCATCGCCGCGCCGAACCCGGCAAACGACTCCTCGGTCCAGTACGGATAGAACTTCTTGATGAGCGCGGTCGTTTCTTTGATCAGCGCGGGCACGTCGCCCACGACGACCGCGTGCGCCGCCGCCAGCGGGATCATCTTCACCACCGCCGGCATCTTGCCCGCGCCGCCGCCGCCGCAGCCCGCCGCTCCGACCGCCAGCGCCGCCGCCAGCGAAAGCGCCAGTGCCAGCGCCGGCAACTCCCGGCGCGCCGGCCGACCGGCGCACCCCTCGTACCTCGCAGCCAACCCGACCATGACCACCTCCCGCCCGCCTAGTAGTTCGTCAGGATACGCTCCGCCGGTACGCCGAGTTCCTCCAGCGCGGCCCGCGTGCTCGCCACCATCTCCGGCATTCCCACCACCAGCGCCGCCACCTCAGGCGCCGCCGCCCCCAGCGCCTCCTCGCCGCCGCTCGCCAGGACGTCCTGCACCCGGCCGCGCGCCCCACGCCACGCCGCGTCGTCACCCGACACCACGCGCGTGAGGCGCACCCCGCCGCGCTCCCACGCCTCCCACTGCCGGCGGTACGGAAAGTCCGCGTCGGTCTGCGCGCCCCACACCAGCCTCACGTTCTTCCATCGCCCCGGCCGGCGCAACTGCTCCAGAATGACCGGCCGCAACGCGGCGATGCCCGTGCGCGTCGCCACCATCACCAGGGCCCGCCCCTCGCTGCGCTCCAGCGGAAACCCCTCGCCCTCGACGCCGCTCACCTCGAGCGCGTCCCCCGGCGCCAGCGCGCGCACGGCCTCGGCGACCGGCCCCTTGGCGTTCACCAGCAGGCTCATCTCCGCCGCGCCCGGGGCGCTCGTCAGCGCCAGCAGCGCCGTGCCGCCGCCCGCCCGCACCGCCACGAACTGGCCCGCCCGCGTGTAGCCGCGCGCCGGGCCCTCGCCGCCGCCGGCGCCGTCCATCACCACCTCGCGCAACTTCGCCGTCTCGTCCTCGGCGCGCAGGACACGCAGCCGGTGGAAGCGGCGCTGCACTACAGGAGCTCCGGGTGGCCCGTGCGCACCAGGTCCAGGAACTCGGTGCGCGTGGACTGGTCGTCCTTGAACGATCCGCGCACGGCGTTCGTGACGATCCGCACCTCGTGCGCCTGCACGCCGCGCGCCGCCATGCACATGTGCAGCCCCTGCACGTAAGCCGCGCTCCCCAGCGTGTCGAGCCGCTTGTACAGCAGCTCCGCTAGGTCGTCGGTGAGCTGCTCCTGCAGCACCGGCCGCCGCGCCAGCACCTCGGCGATGCGCGTCAGCTTGCTGATGCCGATGACGCGCTCGCGCGGCAGGTAGGCCAGCGAGATGCGGTAGATGACCGGCAGCAAGTGGTGCGGGCAGATGCCGAAGCAAACGTTGTGCTTCGACAGCACCATCTGGTCGTACTTGGCGCGGAACGTGCGGCTGAGGATGCCGTCGATCTCGGCCTGGATGTCCGCCACCGGCAGCACCATGTCGGCCAGCGCGCGCGCCGCCCGCTCCGGCGTGCCCTGGAAATTGTCGTCGCCGCGCACGTCGTAGCCGATGCGCTCGAACGACTCGAGCAGCTGCTGGTACGCCGCGACGACCGCTGGGTCGGCGGCACGCCGCCGGCCGTTGTGGTCGTTGTCGTTGTGGTCGCGTTGGCCTGCGCTCACGGCATCTTCTCCTGGAGCAGCCGGGCGGCCTGCAAGGCCGCCTCGTGCAGCGCGCCCCCGTTCGAAGCGATGATGCCGCGCTCGTTGTAGAGGCTCCGCCCCGCATAGTCCAGCGGGCGCCCGTCGATGTCGGTCATCAGCCCGCCCGCCGCGCGCAGAATGGCGTCCGGCGCGCAGCCGTCCCACAGGCGCGACTTCGACGACGGGTTCACGTAGAGGTCGGCCTCGCCGGCGGCGATGAGCCCGGCCTTGATGCCGACGCTGCCGCTCGCCGTCTCGGCGACGATGCCCAGCTCCTGCTTGAGCCGGTCGACCAGCGCGTTGCGGTGGGAGCGCGAAACGACCAGCCGCGCGCGGCGCGGGTCACGCTCGGCCGACACCCGCATCGCCCGCTGGCCGTCGAAAGCCCCCGCCCCTTTCGCCCCCGAGAAGAGGCGCCCGCTGGTCGGCAGATACACCGCCCCGACCACCGCTTCGCCGGCAACGGCGAGCCCGATCATCACCGAGAACTCGCCGTTGCGCGCGACGAACTCCTTGGTGCCGTCCACCGGGTCGACCAGCCAGACCCGAGGCGCCGCGGCGCGCGCCGTCGCCGCCGACGCCCCCTCGGCAGCGACCTCCTCCTCGCTCAGCACGACGTCCCCGGGGAACGCCTCGCGCAGCCCCTCCACGATGAGCCGCGAAGCGGCGCGGTCGGCTTCGGTGACCGGCTCGCGTCCCGACTTCATCCACACCTCGAAGTCGGTGGCGTAGACCTCCAGCACCGGGACCGCGGCGGG
>DASYRF010000350.1:0-11780 GCA_036004705.1 Myxococcota bacterium | reverse complement strand
TGCAGGGCGATCAGGTGCTGCACCCGATGGGCTGGGACGCGTTCGGGCTGCCGGCCGAGAACGCCGCGCGCAAGCACGCCACTCACCCGGCGCGCTGGACGCGCGAGAACATCGAGCACATGCGCGGACAGCTCGCGCAGCTGGGGTACTCGTTCGACTGGCGGCGCGAGCTGGCGACGTGCGACCCGGCGTACTACCGCTGGGAGCAGCTCTTCTTCCTGTGGATGCTGGAGGACGGGCTGGCGTACCGCAAGCGCGCGACGCTGAACTGGTGCGACGAGTGCCAGACGGTGCTGGCGAACGAGCAGGTGAACCCCGACGGCACTTGCTACATCCACGACCACACCAAGGTCGGGCAGCGCGAGCTGGAGCAGTGGTTCGTGCGCATCACGAAGTACGCCGACGAGCTGCTGACGGGCCACGCGCAGCTGGCGGGCGGCTGGCCGGAGAAGGTGCTGGAGATGCAGCGCAACTGGATCGGCCGCTCCGAGGGCGCGCTGGTCCGCTTCGCGCTGGAAGGGCGAGACGAAGCGGTCGAGGTGTTCACGACGCGGCCGGACACGCTGGCGGGGGCGACGTTCGTTTCGCTGGCGGCGGAGCACCCGCTGGTGACGGCGCTGCCGGCGGGGCGGGCCGAGGAGGCGGCGGTGCGTGCGTTCGTCCAGAAGGTCCGCGCGGAGCCGCGCGACCGGCGCGCCGCCGAGGACTACGAGAAGGAGGGCGTCTTCACCGGAGCCTACGCGCTGAACCCGCTGACGGGAGCGCGCGTCCCGGTGTGGGTCGCGAACTTCGTGCTGATGGAATACGGCACCGGCGCGGTGATGGCGGTGCCGGCGCACGACGAGCGCGACTTCGCGTTCGCGCGCAAGTACGGGCTGCCCGTCCAGGTGGTCATCCAGCCGGTGCCGCCGGCGAGCGACCCGCAGGCGGAGATCGTGGCCCTGGACGGGGCGACGATGGACGCCGCCTACGTCGGCCCGGGCGTGATGGTCGCGTCGGGGGAGCTCGACGGTACGCTGTCGGAGGAAGGGAAGAAGAAGGTCGTCGCCCGGCTGACGCGGGACGGACGGGGCGAGGGCAAGGTCACCTACAAGCTGCGGGACTGGGGTGTCTCGCGACAGCGCTACTGGGGGTGCCCGATCCCGGTCCTCCACTGCCCGAAGTGCGGGATCGTGCCGGTGCCGGAGAAGGACCTGCCGGTGGTGCTGCCGGAGGACCTGCCGTACTCGAAGGATGTGGCCAACCCCCTGGCGCACGCCGAGGCGTGGCTGCGCGTGGATTGTCCGCGCTGCGGAGGGGCGGCGCGGCGCGAGACCGACACGTTCGACACGTTCGTCGAGTCGAGCTGGTACTTCTTGCGCTACTGCGACGCCGGCAACCAGACGGAGCCGTGGGCGCGGGCGCGTCTCGACCACTGGATGCCGTGCGACCAGTACGTGGGCGGTGTCGAGCACGCGGTGCTGCACCTGATCTACGCGCGCTTCTTCCACAAGTTCCTGCGCGACCGCGGGCTGGTGAAGGGGGACGAGCCGTTCCTGCGCCTGTTCTCGCAAGGCATGGTGTGCATGACGACGCTGGAGTGCCCGAAGCACGGGTGGCGCTACCGCGAGGAGGTGCGCGACGACGGAACATGCGTCGAGTGCGGCTCGAAGGTGGAGGCGGGGCGCTCCGTGAAGATGTCGAAGTCGAAGCGCAACGTGGTGGAGCCGTCGGAGATGATCGCGAAGTACGGCGTGGACACGGTGCGCGTGTACTCGGTGTTCGGCGGCCCGCCGGAGAAGAACCTGGACTGGAGCGAAGCGGACATCCAGGGCGTGTCGCGCTTCCTGGTGCGCGCGTGGCGCGTGCTGCGCGAGGGGGCGGCGGCGGCGGTGCGGGGGCGCGCTGGCGCGGAGGCGGCGGCGGGCGCGGCCGGCGCGGCTTGGGCGGGCTTGACCGCCGCCGAGCAGGCGCTGCGACACAAGATCCACGACACGATCGACCGCGTGACGCGCGACGTCGAAGAGCGCTGGCACTTCAATACGGGCATCGCGCGGCTGATGGAGCTGGTGTCGGCGCTGGGCGAGGCGCTGGCGGCGAAGCCGGCGCCGCGCGACGCGGTGGTGGCCGAGGCCGCCGATGCGTTCGTGCGGCTGGTGGCGCCGTTCGCGCCTCACCTGGCGGAGGAGCTGTGGGCGGCGATCGGCGCGACGGGGAGCGTGTTCGAGGCGCGTTGGCCGGCGGCGGACGCGGCGCTGCTGGTGAAGGCCGAAGTGGAGCTGGTGCTCCAGGTCAACGGCAAGACGCGCGGCAAGGTGACGGTCGCGGCGGATCTGGCGGGGCCGGCGCTGGAAGCCGCGGTGATGGCGCAGGAGGGGGTGCGGCGCCACATCGACGGCAAGACGGTGGTGAAGACGATCGTGGTGCCGGGGCGCCTGGTGAACGTCGTCGTGAAGTAGGCTTGATGGCGATGTGTCGGCCATCGGCGTCGGCGTCGTGCTCGGCGTCGGCGTCGGCTTCGGCTTCGGCGTCGGCTTCGGCGTCGGAGTCGGCGTCGTGCTCGGCGTCGGCGTCGGGGTTGGCGCCGTGCTCGGCGTCGGCGTCGGCTTCGGCGTCGGCGTCGGCGTCGTGCTCGGCGTCGGCGTCGTGCGCGGCGTCGGTGGCGGGGTGGGCGGCGCTGGCGGTGGCGGTGGTGGCGGTGGGGTGCGGGTATCACGCGCTGTCGGCGGCGCGGGGCCCGGCGGGGGGAAGGGCGATTGCGGTCGGGGCGGTGGATGTCGCGGCCGCGGGCGACGCGCCCCTGGCGTCGGCGCTGGCGGAGGCGCTGCCGGTGGAGCTGGCCCGCGCCGGGGTGCCGCTCGCCGCGGCCGGCAGCGCGGGGGCGGCGACGTTGCTGGTGCTGCTCGAGCCGGTGAGCGAGGAGGCGGAGGCCTACCCGCGTGCGCCCGAGGCGCTGGAGGTGCCGAGCGCGACCGGTCGGCTTCCGGGTGTGTGGGCGCTCCGGGTACGGCTGCGCGTGCGGCTCGAGGATCCGGACGGCGCGATGCTCTGGGACGGCACGGTGACGGCGCGGGCCGCGTACGCGGAGAGCGCGTCGCTGGCGGAGCGCGCGGCGTCGCGTGCCCGGGCGGAGCGCGACCTCGCCGCGGCGCTCGCCGCGCGCGTGCGCGAGGTTCTGGTAAGGTAGCTCATGGCGAGAGGCGCGCCGCCGGGACCGACGCCCGAAGCCGTCGTGCGCGAGCTGCGCAAGCCGGCGGGCAAGCTCGCCCCGGCCTACTACGTCTGGGGCCCCGAGACGCTGCGCGCCGACGCCGTCGCCGACGCGGTGCGCGCGCGGACGCTCACGGGGTCGCCGGACGGTCTGAACCTGGACGTCGTGTCCGGAGAGACCGCCACGGGCGGGCGAATCGCCGACCTGGGCCGCTCGTTCCCGATGATGGCCCCGCACCGCCTCGTGGTCGTGCAAGACGCCGACAAGCTGGGCGAGGACGACCAGGAGGCGCTGCTCGCCTATCTGGAGCGCCCGCCGCCCGAGACGGTGCTGCTCTTTCGCGCGCGGCTCGGCGACCTGCGCACGCGGCTCCTCAAGCGCATCGGCGAGCTGGGCGGGCTGGTGCGCTGCGACGAGCTGACGCCGCGCGAGCTGCCCGGGTGGGTGGTCGACGAAGCCGCGCACCACGGGATTGGGCTCGCCGCCGGTGTTGCCGAGCTTGTCGTGGAGGTGGTGGGCGGCGACCTCGGCGCGCTGCGCGGCGCCCTGGAGAAGCTGTCGCTCTACGTGGCTCCGCGGACCGACGTCGAGACCGCCGACGTGGACGAGGCGCTCGCCCACACGCGCTCGCACGAGGCCTTCGACCTCGCGGCCGCCATCCTGGCGCGCGACCTCGTCCGTGCGCTCGCCATCCTGCAGCGCATCCTCGACGCCGGAAAATCGGGGGAGGAAATTCCGCTGCTGGGCATGGTGTCTTGGCAGGTGCGCCAGCTCCTGCGCGGGCGCGACCTGCTGGCCGCCGGCATGGCCCCCGACGAGATCGCCGCGACGCTGCGCGTATTCGGCGAGAAGCGCGGCCTGTTCTTGCGGCAGGTGCGCACGTCGCGCGGCAAGGACCTGCTGCGCGCGCACCAGGCGCTGTGCGACGCCGACCGCGCCATCAAGGGCGGCAGCCGCCGCCCGTCACGCGCGGTGCTGGAGGCGCTGGTGGTTCGTCTTTGCGCCCGCGGTCAAGCGGTGCGGGCGTCGTAGGGCCGGTTTCGAGCGCGGCGCTAGGCGCGCCAGGCGGCCTTGGCGATGCGGCCGACCACGCGGCTTGCGGTGTTCTTGCGGATGATGCCGCGCGAGGCGGCGTTGCGGATGGCGGACTCCGCCGCCTTCACCTTCACGCCCATCGCGCCCTTGTCCTTCTTGGCGATGGCTTCGCGCGCCTCGCGGATCGCTGTGCGCAGTGCGCTGCGCGCCGCGCGGTTGCGCTCGCGGCGCTTCAGGCTCTGGCGGTGCCGTTTCTCGGCGGACGGATGTCTCACGTGTGCTTCTCCTGTCGAGGGCGCGGTCTTTAACATCCCGACCTCGGGGCGTCAAGCGCCACCGCCCCCGGGCGCCGCCCTGCCGGCGGCGCGGGGGCGATGCTACGATGCACGCATGCGCTGGTGCGCGGCCATGGCCCTCGCAGGAATGCTCGTTTGGTCCGGGGGCCTGGGTGCCTGCACGCGCGAGCGCTGCGATGCGCCGGGCACGGTGTGCACGGTGGTGGGGACCGGCAACGCGGAGCTGGACTCGCGCGAGGGCGCGCCGGCCCTGGAGGCACCGCTCTACCAGCCGATGGACCTTGCTTTCGGTCCCGACGGGAACGCCTACGTGATCGACTTCAACAACCATCGCGTGCGGCGGTGGGACCTCGCCGCCGGGACGGTGGAGTCGGTCGCCGGGAGCGGCTTCGCGGGCGACGGTCCGCCCGGCCCCGCCACCGCCACGGCGCTGAACCACCCCACCGACGTCACGTTCGACGGCGACGGCTACATGGTGATCGCCGCGTGGCACAACTCGAAGGTGAAGCGCGTCGACCTTGCCGCCGGAACGATCGAGGACGCCGTCGGCAACGGGCTGCGCGGCTTCTGCGGGGACGGCGGCCCGGCCGAGATGGCTTGCCTCGACCTCGCCTCGTCGGTGGCTTATGACGCCGCCGGCAACCTCTACGTCTCCGACCAGGGGAACAACCGCATCCGCCGCGTGGATCCGAGCGGCCTCATCTCCACGTTCGCCGGGACCGGCGCGGGGACCGGTCTCGACCCGGTGACGTTCGAGCCGCTCCCGGAGTGCATCGGGGGCTCCGTCGTCGGCACGTTGGACTGCTGGACGGGCGACGGCGGCCCCGCCGCCGCCGCCACGCTGAACAACCCGCGCGGCGAGTCGACCTACCCCTGCGGCCGCCTCGCCATCAATCCTTCCGACGCGACGATGTTCATCGCCGACACCGGCAACCACGTCGTCCGCCGCATCGACCTGGCCAGCGGCGTCATCACGACCTTCGCCGGTACGGGCGGCGCGGAAGGCTACGGCGGGGACGGCGGCCCGGCGACGAGCGCGCTGATGAGCTACCCGACGGACGTGGCCGTCGACCCCGAGGACGGGACGCTCTTCGTCGCCGACATGCACAATAGCTGCGTGCGCTCGGTCACGCCGGACGGCGTCATCCACACCGCCGCAGGCATCTGCGCCGCCGCCGGCCCCGGCTACGACCCCGCTCCCGAGCGCGCCACCGCGGCGCGCTTCTATCACCCCTACGGCGTGAACGTCGGGCCCGACGGCACCCTCTACGTCGCCGACACCGACAACAACGTCGTTCGCGCCGTGCGCCGCTTCTAGCCCTCGCCGCCCGACCGAACGTCGTGCGCGCCGTACGCCGCTTCTAGCCACGCCGCCCGAACGCCGACGTCGTGCGCGCCGGCGCCGTTCCTAGCCACGTCCCCCGCTCGACCGCCGGCGCCGGCGGCGCGGAAAAAAAGCCGTCCGCGTCCCTTGCGCGCCCGAGCGCGTCTGCCAGATCGGGCGCGTCAGGAGGCCACTTGGGTCGCAACCACGAAGCGCGCCGGCCGCGGGCCGGAGGCGACGCGCGGCTCTGTGACATGGCGAGGAACGCATTCGGGCGCCGGCGCGCAAGCGCCGGTGTCCGCGTAGTGTGCACGACGCACGGGATCCGCCGAGGCCGGCCGGTCGCGGCGGGCGACGCCCGGGCGGCGTGCACGCGGGGAGGCGGGCGGGCTCGCTCGTCCGTTTCCGACTGGGTCGGGGATCCCATGACTTCCCCGTTCGGGCGCCGTGCGGCGCGCGGCTTCGGCCGCGCCGCCGCGCACGGTTCCAGGCCGGCACCGGAGACCGCCGCGCGGCGGGCTCCCGCTGGGACGGCCCCAGGTCGGACGTAGCGCCGGCCTGACGGGGCGCGCGCGCACCCGCGCGCGAACGCGAGCGGCGCTTCCGTGCCGCCCGCTTTGCCGGCGCCCCTTTCCGAACCCTGCTCGGCGCCGCGGCGCCGTCCGGCGGCGAACGCCCGCCTGGCGCTACCGCTTCGCCTTGACCCACGGGAGGCGAACGCGTCCGGAGCGACGGCCTTCGGTGGCCGGACGGAGCAGCCACTCCGTACGGCCGCCATACGCAGGCCGTCGGGCGCGCGAGCCGTTAATGGGGCTGCTCGTCGAGCAGCCACCCGTGGCAGCGCTGCGATCTTCACCGGCGTGGACGACGGGCTCCGGGCCCGAAAGCCTGCCGGGAGCCGCGCGAGCGTCGCGACCGGACGGCGTCCGGCGCCGGGCAGGGACTTTGTGCACTGTGGTATTGAGCCGCCATGGCCGAGACGAAAGTGCCGGCGATGAAGCCAGGGACGAAGTTCACGACCGTGTTCTACGTGAACACGAAGGCGGACAGCCGTTTCCGCTGGCGGGCGACGCACGCCGACGGCAAACGCGCCGCCAAGGTCATCCTCTGCAACGACGAGCGCATCGAGGCGGGCGTCGCGTGCGAGGTGCGCGTCGCGGCCGTGCGCAAGCCGGCGGCGGCGGGGCGCGGGCACGTCGAGGTCGCCTTCGTGCGCGCGGTGACGTTCGTGCTGGAAGAGGGCATCTGGCTGCCGCCGGTGCTGAAGCTGAAGCTGGAGGCGCTGCTCGACACGGGGATGAACATCCTGCTCGACGGGCCGCAGGGCTCCGGCAAGACGGTGCTGTCGCGCGCCGTCGCCAAGGCGCTGGGGATGGAATACGTGTTCTTCAACTGCTCGTCGGTGTTCGAGGCGACCGACTTCCTGGCGTCGCTGCAGATCCGCGCCACGGAGAGCGGCGGCGCCGAGACGGTGTGGGTGCCGACCGACGTCGCGCGCGCGTTCGAGCGGGCGCGCGCCCAGCCGCGCCAGCGCTTCCTGGTGTTCCTCGACGAGTTCAACCGCTGCCGCGAGATGGCGCGCAACGGGGTGATGCCGGCGCTGGACTCCACGCGCAAGATGTTCAACCCGATCACCGGCAAGGCCGAGGCCATCCCCGACAACGTCCTGTGGATCGCCGCGATCAACAACGGCGCGCGCTTCACCGGCACCACGGCCGTCGACCCCGCGCAGCTCGACCGGTTCGCGCCGCTGAAGATGGACTACCCGCCCGAGGACGAGGAAGTGAAGCTGCTGGTGCGGCGCCACCCGAACGTGCCGCAGAAGACGGTGCGGCGGCTGGTGCGCGTGGCGGGGCGTGTGCGCGGCGACAAGGAGCTGGGGCTCGACTTGTCGATGCGCGCGACCGACGAGGCCTGCACGCTGCTCGGCCACCCGAACTTCGCGGAGTATGACGGCGACGCGCTGCCCGACATCCTGAAGGACAGCTTCTGCGCGCGCGTGCAGGGCCACTGGAGCGACCCGGCCACCGACGCGGGCTTGATGTGGAAGGTCGTGAGCGCGGCGCTGGCGGGTTGAGCGTCGTGAGTGGCGAGGCGTCGTGAGCGGCGAGGAGTCGGTCGATACGCTGTGGCAGCAGGCGGGCGACGCCGGGCGCGCGGTGTGCGCGAAGGCGCTCGATGCGCTGGAGGCGCGCGGGGTGGACTTGCGGCCGTGGCTGTTGGCGGTCGCGGCGTCGGCGTCGGGGGCGGCTTCGGGGTCGGCGTCGGGGGCGGGGGCGGGGGCGGGGGCGGCGGCGGCGTTGGGGGCGGGCGTGACGGTGGCGGCGCGCCTGGAGGCGGCAGACCGGTTGGGGCGCCTGAGCGGCGACGAAGTGGACGAGGCGCTCTTTCGGCTGGCGTGCGCGGAGGAGCCGGCCGTGCAGGAGGCGGCGCGGAGCGCGCTGCGCGGGCGGCCGCCGGAGCGGCTGGCGGCGCTCGGCGAGGCGGCGATCGGCGACTCAAGCGCGGAGGTGCGTCGGGCGGGGGCGTGGGCGCTTGGCGCGGCGGGGCGCGCGGCTTCGGCGGCGCGGCTGGCGGCGGCGCTGGGCGACGCCGACGTGAGCGTTCGCATCGCCGCGCTGGACGCGCTGGCGCGCTGCGACGTGACGGCGGGGACGGCGCAAGCGCTGCGGCTGCTGGAAGACGGCGAGTGGACCGTGCGCCAAGAGGCGGCCAACGTGCTGGAACGCGCGCCGAGCGCAGGGCACGTGCCGGCCCTGGCGCGGCAGCTCGCCGACGACGACGAAGACGTGCGCCGCGCCATCCACGCGGCGCTGGCCGCGCACGACGACGACGCCGCCGGCGTGGCGCTCCTGCTGGGCGCGCTCGACGACGACGAGGACGTCTCCGGGCCCGCGGGGGCGCTCCTGCGCGCCGAGCCGCCGGCGCCGGCGGTGGCGCGCCTGCGCGCGGCCGGGCTCGACCCCGCGCAGGCCGCGTCGGAGTCGGGCGGGCCGAGCCTCGTGGCCATCGGCGCGTTCCTGTCCGACGGCGCGGCGCGCCGCGGCCTCGCCGTGGAGCTGCTCGACCTGTTGCGCGCGTCGAAGGACTGGGAGCACCGCCAGCGTTGCGCGCAGATCCTCGGCGCCATCGAAGGCCCCGAGCCGGGCGAGCGCCTGGTCGCGCTCTGCAAGGACGCCGACGAGGACGTGCGCGTCGCCGCGCTGCGCGCCCTCGCCGCGCGCCCCGACCCGGCCGCGTGGCAGGAGGTCGTCATCGCGCTCGCCGACCCGCACGCCACCGTGCGCGAGGCCGCCGAAGGCATCGTCGCCCACGCCGAGAGCTTCCCCGGGCTGGCCGGCCTGCTCGAGCGCGAAGGCGAAGCCGCCTGGAAGCGCCACCGCACCGCGCTCGACGAGGTGCTCGCCTGGGGCCGCGCCGTCGGCCACGAGTTCCTGGGCGAGCCCGTGGAAGTGGTGGCGCTGCGCGGCGGCGCCGGGCAGACCCGTTACGGCGCGCGCGGCGGCCGCGTCCCGGTCGTGGAGGTCAACCCCGAGCCCCTCTTCGAGCCGGGGCCGCACGGCGTCGACGTCGTCAAGGGCGTCATCCTCCACGAGCTCGGCCACCACGCCTACGACTTCCGCCAGCCCGGGTTCAAGAGCGCCAACGGCGCCGCCTACGCCGAGGGCGTAGGGCCGATCTTCGATTTTCTGCTCGACGAGCGACTGGAGCGACGGTTGCGCGCGCACGACGCCGACTGGGGCGAGCTCATCGACCGCGCCAACGCGCAGCTGCGCGAGGCCCCGCCCGTGACCGTGCCGCTGGCGGCGCTGGCCGCCGCGCTGCGCGCGCCGCCCGCCGACGTGGAACGGCGCGTGCGCGCCGGCGAGCTGCCCGGCGAGATGCGCGCCGAGGCCGACGGGCCGGCGGTCGAGATCCCCGGCTGGAGCATCCTGACGCTCCCCGGCGTGGTGCCGCCGCTGCACGCCTTCTTCTTCGCGCTGCTCGTCGTGCGCACGACGCGCCTCATCCTCGACGACGCCGTGCGCGCCGCGCTCGCGCTCGTGCCGCCGAATCTCAAGGACCTCGACCACGCCGCGCTGGTGCGGCTGTCGGTCGCCATCGGTGACCTGCTGGGCGTGCGGGACAACGGCAAGGCGGCGCATCGCGCCTGGCGCGCGGCGTTGCGCCGCCACCGGCAGCTCCTCGGCGCGCTGGAGCGCGCGCGCTGCCGCGCCGCTGCCGGGCGTGCCCTGCGCGGCTGGCTGGAGGGCGCCGAGCAGCCGCCGCCCAAGGGCCCCAAGCAGCGCAAGGTCGTCTACGCGCGGCAGCAGCGGCCGCCCCTCGACAGCGGCGGTCCGCCCACGCGCCTGTACAATCTCAGCGCCGAGCTCGGCTTCCCCGAGCTGGCCGAGGAGCAGACGCTCGTGCACGACCCTGTCCGCCACGCCGCCATCGCCGGGCCGTTGCGCCCGCACGTGCGGCGGCTGCGCGAGCACTTCGAGCGGCTCGGCCGGCGCGCCCGCGAAGAGCACGCGCAGCGGCGCGGCCAGCGCCTCGACCTCGCGCAGGTGCGCGACTTCGTGCTGACCGGGCGCCCCGACGTGCTCGTGCACGGCCGCGAGGACGTCGCCCCCGACGCCTACATCGGTCTCCTCATCGACCGTTCCGGTTCCATGGCCGGCGCCGAGATGGAGCTGGCCCAGCGCTTCGGCGTGCTCCTCGCCGAGGCCGCGCGCGGCCTGCGCGGCCTGACCGGCCACGTGAACGCCTTCGACGACGACACCTTCTGGCGCCTCGGCGACTTCGAGCGCAACGCCATCGCGACGCTGACCACCGGCGGCGCGAACAACGACTGCGGCGCCCTCGTCCGCGCCGCGGATCTCGCCCTACGCAGCCGCCGCCGCCACCGCTTGCTCGTGATGATCAGCGACGGCTCTCCCACCGAGTGTTCCGTCTCCGCGCTCCGCCGTCTCGTGCAGGCCCTGCGCGTCCGCCACGGCCTCGTCTGCGCGCAAGTCGCCGTCGCGGAGCTGAAAGACGACGCCTTCCCCAACTTCCTGGACGTCACCGCGTGCGACACGCAAGAAGCCGTCGCCCGTTTCGGCCGCCTCCTCGAACGCCTGACCGCCGCCTGGCACTGAGTCGCCGCGACGCAGCGTGTCGAGCGATCCCCACGGACGGTCCCTCGGCCTCACAGGCCAGCCCGCCGCGGTCGGTGGACGGTCCCTTTGGGTAACATGCGCGTCGCCCGAAATCACATGCGAGTCGCTCGAAGTCACATGCGAATCACCCGATGTCCACCGCGAGTCGCCGGAAATCACATGCATGTCGCTCGAAGTCACATGCGAATCACCCGGTGTCATCCGCGAGTCGGCTGACATCACATGCGAGTCGCTCGAAGTCACATATGAATCATCCGACGTCATCGGCGAGTCGCCTGACATCACATGCGAGTCGTTCGAAGTCACATGTGAATCACCAGACGTCACGTGCGAACCGCCCGACGTCACGTGCGAAGCGCCCGACGTCATCTGCGAATCGCCCGACGTCATCTGCGAATCGCCCGTCTGGTCCTCGTGGGGATGATCCGTGGCCCGCGGCGGCAGCGGCTCGCGGCCGGCGTGGTGTGCGCGCTGGCCGTGGTGGCTGGGCTGGGGTTGCTTGCGCTGACGGCGGGCGTCACCATCGGCCTCGGCCTGCTGTAGCTCGTCGGCCCCATTCGACGACGTCCTGGACGCCATCCCGTGCGGTGCCCGCTAGCCGCGGTAGGCCTTCTGCAGCGTCGCGACGTCGAGCTTCACCATCTGCAACATTGCATCGGTCACCCGCTTCGCGCGCACCGGGTCCGGGTCGTTCATCATCTCTTCGAGAATGCGCGGGACGATCTGCCAGCGCACGCCCCACCTATCGTTGAGCCAGCCGCACGCCTGCGCCTTGCCGCCCCCCTCGAGGA
>DASYRF010000349.1:0-4033 GCA_036004705.1 Myxococcota bacterium | reverse complement strand
GTCTGCCATGGCGTCGAGCCGCTCGGGGGCGATGAGGCCCTGCTCGCGTGCCTTGGCGCGCACGCGGTCGATGGGGATACCGGCGCCGTCGTCACCGACCTCGACGACGATCTGGTTGCCGCGGTGCTCGGCGCGCAGCGTCACCGTGCCGGAGCGCGCCTTTCCGCGCCGCTCGCGCTCGCCAGGCGCCTCCACGCCGTGGTCGCAGCAGTTGCGCACCAGGTGCATGAGGGGGTCGTCGATGCGCTCGACGAGGACCTTGTCGAGCTCGGTGTCGGCGCCGTCGATCTCGACGGCGATCTCCTTGCCGAGGTCACGGGCGAGGTCGCGCACGGTGCGGCGATACTTCGTGAAGACGGTGCCGATGGGCACCATGCGAAGCTTCATCACCTGGTGCTGAAGCTGGCCAAGCGCGAAGTCGAGCGCGCCTGAGGATCCGGCCAGGCCCTGCGCGACGGTCTCGAAGAGCTTCTCCACGCGGCCCAGCTCGTCGTCGACGCGGCGCACTCGGGCGGCGGCAGCCTCGTGCTCGGCGAGCGCGGCGCGCTCGAAGACCCGGGCGATGACCGCGCGCAGCTCGTTGAAGGCGGTGCCGGCGCCGTTCGCGCCGACGGCCGCCTCGCGGACGGCGCGGTCCGCTTCGCGCGCCACTCCGCCCACCTCGCGCAGGGGAGCTCCGCGGAGCGCCCCGGCCACCTGGCGTCGCGCCGCCACCAGCTCGGCTTGCAGCTCGGCCAGGTTGCCGACGTCGTCGTGGACGCGGGTCTTGCCGATGACGAGCTCGCCGACGAGATTCATGAGGGCGTCGAGCTTTTCGAACTCGACCCGCAGCGTGCCGCGGCCGGCCGTGCCCGCAGCCGCCGCCGGCGCCGGCACGGGTCGGGGCGGCGCAGCGGAGGGGGATGTCGCCGCTTTCGCGAACGCCGGCGCGGCGGCCGGCCTGGCCGGCATGGGCGGGCGTCGCGATCCAGCGTCTGCTGCAAGTTCCGGTTCGGGCGTGGGCTCCGCTGCGCGTGCGGGCTCGGAGCCGTGGGGCGAAGCCGCTCCGCCTGGAAGCGCGGCGAGCACGTCCGCGTAGTCGACGTCGATGGGGGCGCGGGCGCGGGCCTTCTCGAGGATGGCCTTCAGGCGGTCGAGGCCGCTCAGGAGGAGGTCGACGTCCGGCTGCATCACCGAGCGCCGGCCGTCGCGAATCTCGCCGAAGAAGTCCTCCAGCCGGTGCGCCAGCTCGTTCATGGGCGCAAGTCCCACGATCCCGGACCCGCCCTTGACGGTGTGGATGTCACGGAAGATCTCGTTCAGCAACTCACGGTCCGTCGGTTCCACCTCGAGACGCAGCAGCTTCTCGCTGAGCCCTTCCAGGCGATCGCCAGCCTCCTCGAAGAACGGCTCCAGCATGTCGGGCGGAACCGTAGGCACCCACTCCGTCAGGCGGTGGATGCGCGGCGCCGGCCGCGCGGAAGCCGGCGCCGACGTGGGCGCAGCCGATCCGGACGTGACGGCGGAGACGAACACCCCCGCGACCCCCGCCGTCGCCGCACCCGCCCTCGCGGCCTGGGCAGCGGTCGCATCCGCGGCCGCCCCGCCGTGCGGCGCTGCAAACGCCGCATCTGACGGCGCCCGGGACCGCGCCGGCGCTGCCACGCCCCCCAGCGCGTGCGCCGCCGCCTGCAACCCCTCGCCATCCGGCAAGGCCAGGCCCTTCGCTAGCGCCGTCACGGCGGCCGCCGCGCGCGAGAGCAGCTCCAGCGCAGGCACAACTGCGATCGGCTCGTTCGACGGCCGCGCCATGAGACGATCGAGCGCCGCTTCCACGGCGCCGAGCGCGCCGCCCACGACCGCTTCGCCGGCCAGCAACGCTCCGTTGCGCGCCGCGTACACGTCGCGCAGCGGCCGCGCCAGCTCCTCGCTGGCGAACGGCGCTCGGCGTGCGGCAATTCGGTCCAGCGTCTCGCACACCGAGCGCAGCCGCTCGCCCGCGTCGCGAAAGAACACCTCGCGCAGCTCGCGCGGCACGCCGCCGCCCGCCATCGTCAGCCTCGCCCCGTCGCGGGCCCGGCCCCACCGCCAGGACCGGGATCTGGCGGATCCACGAGGTCGAGCAGCCCGATGCGCGCCACGAACGCGCGCGTCGCAGTCCGCTCGGCGCGCAGCCGCAGCACCGCGTCCTGCTCGACGGCCAGCCGCGCCGCCGCAGTCAGAGCCGCCCCGTCCTCCGCCGTCAGGTACGACGCCGCGTCCAGGTCGACCTCCACGCGCCCGGCCCCCTCACCGATGGCCCGCGCGATGGCACGCCGCAACGCCGCCGCATCGCCCGTCGGGCAGCTCACGCGCCGCGGGCCAAGGGGGCTCGCCACCAGCCCCGGCTGTGTGTCGTCGGAGCTCGGCGCGGGCTGCGCCGCGGCGACCGCCGCGGCCGCGGCGACCGCGAACGGCGACGGCGACGGCGACAGCACGGACGACGAAGCGGACGACGCCGGTAACCCCGACGACGACGGCGCGGGTGACGGTGGCATCGGCGCCAGCGGGTCCGCCGGTGGGCGCGGCGGCCCCGGCGCGACCACCAAACGTTGCGGTCCGCGGGCGAGCGCCACCGGCAGCGGCGTCGGCGAGCGCACGGCGTCCGCCGACGCAAGCGTCGCCGCCCGCGGCCGCACCTCAGACCGCCCCCGCGCCCGCCGCCACAGCGTCGTCTCGCCCGCGTCCACCGCCTCGAACAGATCGACGCGCGCGCGCAGCGACTCGGAATACCCGAGCACCAACCATCCGCCGGCGCGCAACGAGCGGTGCAGCTCGCCCACGGCCCGCTCGCGCGCTTCGGGCGCGAAATAGATGAGCACGTTGCGGCACAGCACCAGATCGATCGCTCCCGGGTACGGATCGGCGGCCAGGTTCAACCGCTCGAAGCGCACGCGCTCGCGCAGCCACGGCGCCACGGTCCAGCGCTCACCGTCACGCACGAAGTAGCGCGCGCGCAGCTTCTCCGGCACCTCTTCCAGCTCCTCACCGTGGTAGCGCCCCGCCGCCGCGCGTTCGAGGGCCGGCGCGCTGATGTCGGTCGCCAGCACCTCCGCGCCGGCGCCGCCAGTCGAGTAGACGCCTGCCTCGGCCAGCAGCAGCGCCAACGTCCAGGCCTCCTCGCCCGTCGCGCATCCCGCGCTCCAGAGCCGCAACGGCGCGCGCCGCTGCGCCGCCTCTCGCAACAGCTCCGGCAACACGCGCTCCCGCAGCGCCGCTACCTGCGCGGCGTGCCGGAAGAAGCCCGTCTCGTGCACCACCAGCGCGTCGATCAGGGCGTCGAGCGGCGCCCGCACGCCGCCGGCCAGTGTCTGCACCCATGCCTCCACGCCCAGGCCCCGCGCCGTGGCCGTCTCCTCGACAAGCGCCGCTAGCCGCCGACGCTGCCCCGTCCCCAGCTCGAGCCCCGCACGCTGGGCGACGAGCTCGGTGGCCCGCGCCAGCGCCGCCTCCCTGCCTGCGTCGCCCGCCATCGACGCCGCCTACGAGGCGCGACCCCCGACGGGAAGCTGCGCCCTCGGCGGCGCCGTCAAGGCCGTGCCCACGCTCAGGCCGCCGCTGCCCGCACCGTCCACCCCGCCGCGCGCCAGCTTGAACCCCTTCACCGACTCCTCCAGCCCCACCGCGAGCGAATGCAGGTTCTCGCCCTGCACCACCGCTTCCTTGCTGGCGTTGAGCATGTCGTTGGCGATGCGCCGCACCTCCTCCATGTTGCGCGCGATCTCGTCGGACACGATCGCCTGCTCCTTCACGCTGCGCGCCGTGTCCTGTACCGTCCCGATGATCGCGGTCAGGTGGCGCAGCGTGTCGTTCACCAGGCTCGCCCCCGACTCCACCTCGCGGTTGCCTGCCTGCATCGTCGTCACCGACGTCTCGGTCTGCTCCTTGATACTGGCGATGAGCGCCTCGATGTCCGTGGCGCTCGTGCCCACGCGCGTGGCCAGCTGCCCCACCGCGTCGGCGACGACGGCGAACCCGCGCCCTTGCTCCCCCGCGCGCGCCGCTTCGATGGCCG
>DASYRF010000348.1:0-1654 GCA_036004705.1 Myxococcota bacterium | reverse complement strand
CGGCGTAGACCAGCAGCTGACCGCGCGCGAGGCGCCCGCCGTAGTAGGCGCGGTAGAGGGGATTGAACTTGCCCCACGCGTGCGCCATCAGGTACACGTTGTTCGAGCCGGCGCAGCCCCATCGATACACGTAGTTGTCCGGCGCGCGCGAACGCGAGCAGGGGAACCAGCTGACCGAATAACTCATCCCGAGCGCGGGGTACCACATCCGGTTGCGCCCGCCATATGAGGCAGTCGGCGCCGCGTTGCGCTGCCTTGCGGCCGCTGCCGCCGCCTGCCGTTCACGGGCAGCGCGCGCCCTCGCTGCAGCCACCGCTGCCGCGCGTGCTTTCGCGGCGGCGGCCTTGACCGCCGCGGCATGGGCCTGGGCTGCGCGTGCCTGATCCGCCGCGCGCTGCGCGAGCAGCTGCGTCTCGGCAATCTCGTGTCGGGCCGAGATGCGCGGATCCGCAGGCACGGGACGGCTCCACGCAAGGGCTGTGCGCTCCGCGCCGCGGTCGATGCGCGTCGGCTGCACGCCGTGACCCAGGCCGCTCGCCGCGACAGGCAGCAACGGCGTGAGAAGCACGACGAAGCACGTGACGGCGAACAGCCGGGCATGCCGGCTGATGGAGTGACGGTCCACGGGCGCAGCGTTTCGTCTGCGCACCGACAAATCCCTGGCCAGGACGTCCGGGCACCCGCGAACTCTCGGGCTGCCCCCGTCGGCCGGGAGGGACTAGGAGGGATGGGTGGGGAGGAGGTCCGACTGACCCGCTAGGAGCGCGTACGGCCCGCTCCGGTGGAGTTCGTTGGGGGCTAACTACCCCCGACGGCCTCGCCTAGCGCGGCGCCGAGCGCGTCCCCAGCCGACTCGGACCATTGGGACGCGAACGCGTAGAAGGGGCCGACTCCGACCGCGCCGGGCGGCTCCGCCGACGGTTTCTTGGCGAGAAATTGGCGCATGCACTCGTCGAGCCTCGGCTCCGCGGCGTCCAACGCAGCCCCGTCTCGAAAGCCGAAGAGATGAACCTCGCGGTCGACCCCGTCGTCGAGTCGCAGGTGGAAGCTGACCGCGTTGCCGACCAGCGTGGGGTCGGCGCAGCCGGTGTCGCCGCTGACGATCCGGGTGACGGTTGCGCCCCGGCGGGCGAGGGCTTCGAAGACCTCCTGGAAGCCGCCCGGGCTGGGCGACGCCGAGCCGCCGACGCACGCCGCGACGATCACCCCGAGAACCAGGACGAGTACCCGGAGGCGATCACGCACGCCCCGATTGTCGTTCGCCGGGCGTCAGCGACGGGCGCGGCGCTTCGCCTGCTGGAGCCGGCTGAGCGTGTCGACTGCGGTCGAGTCGGCCGGTGAGGTCGAGGGTGCCGCGGCAGCGGCCGGCGCGTTCGTGGAACCAGGGGCAGACGTCGTGCGTGGCGCAGTTCTCGATGCCGGCGGACGGGGTTCCGAGGGTGCGGGCGCAGGCGCCTCCGGCGAGGGTTGCGCCGTCGATGGGCGCTGCAGGAGCGCGGCCCGCGAACGCTCGGCGCCGGCACGCTCCTTCGCGGCGAACAGCGCGCCGACCGCCGCGGGCCGGGCGGCCGCGCCACGGTTCGACAGCCGCTCGCGGACCCAGGCGCGAGCCATCGCCACCTCGCGGCGGCTCAGCGATACGCGGCGCACCGCC
>DASYRF010000347.1:0-16698 GCA_036004705.1 Myxococcota bacterium | reverse complement strand
GCACCAGTTTCTGCTCCAGCTCCAGCCGCCGGTCGCGAACAGGATAGCGCTGCAGGCGATCGCGCACGTAGCGGCCCAGGCGCGTACGCCCGCCGGGCGCCAGCTTCACGAAGCGCATCCCGAACCCGCCCGTCCGGCGGTGCACGCGCCGCGCCACCACGCGCAACGGCGCCAGGTTGTCGGGCAAGTGCAGGTCCACGTCTAGGTACGTCACGTCGCCCGGAACGTCCTTCCCCATCAGGCGCATTCCGCCCTCGGACAGGTCGCGCACATGGCAGAAGTGGCGTGTCTCGTGATCGTGGATCACGGCCATCATCTCCGCTTCCACCCGCGGGAAGCGGCGCCCCTCGTCGAAATGCCTCGTATCGCGCTCCGGGCTCGTGCTCATTCCGTCACCGTCCAGAGCACCCTCCATGCCAGCCGCGCCCGCGCGCAAACGCACGGAAACGCTCGCGCCCGCCGGCGCGCTGGGGTCTTTGGACCGTCACGGCGGTGTTCCACCGTCCGATCGGCGTGCCCCGCCGCGCCGCGCGTTGACCCGGCGCGCGTGCGTCTGCTATCGCCCCCGCATGCCTGCTCCCACCGACGCCCCGGTGCGGGTGCGCTTCGCGCCCTCGCCGACGGGCTTCCTGCATATGGGCGGCGCGCGCACCGCGCTGTTCAACTGGCTCTTCGCCCGCCATCACGGCGGCACCTTCATCCTGCGCATCGAGGACACCGACCAGAAGCGCAACCGCGAGGACAGCGCCGCCGCCATCGTCGAAGGCATGCACTGGCTCGGGCTCGACGCCGACGAGGGACCGTTCTACCAGTCGCGCCGCATGGACCTCTATGCGCAGGCGCTGGCGCGCGTGGAGCAGAGCGGCCACGTGTACCGCTGCTGGTGCACCGAGGCGGAGCTGGAGCGCAAGCGCGCGCAAGCCGAGGCGGAAAAGCGCAAGCCGCTCTACGACGGAACTTGCCGCGCGCGCGGGGGCCCGCCCCCTGGCGCCGCGGCGGACGCCCCGCACGTCCTGCGGCTGCGCATGCCGCGCGAGGGCGACCTCGTCGTCGACGACGTGGTCGCCGGGCGCGTGGTCTTCCGCGCCTCGGAGCTCGACGACTGGATCGTCGCGCGCTCCGACGGCACGCCCACCTACAACTTCACCGTGGTGGTCGACGACGTCGACATGCGCATCACCCATGTCATCCGCGGCGCCGACCACCTCGCCAACACGCCCAAGCAGATCGTCCTCTACGGCGCGCTCGGCGCGACGCCGCCGGTGTTCGCGCACGTCCCGAAGGTCAGCGGCCTGAGTAAGCGCAAAGGCTCGCCGTCCATCCAGGCCTACCGCGCCATGGGGATGCTGCCCGAGGCCGTCGTCAACTACCTCGCCCGACTCGCCTGGTCGCACGGCGACCAGGAGCTCTTCACGCGCGAGGAGCTGGTGGAGAAGTTCACGCTCGAGGCGGTCGGCAAGTCGCCGTCCGGCTTCGACCTCACCAAGATGAAATGGGTGAACCAGGAGTGGCTGAAGCGGCGCAGCGACGACTCGCTGGCGGCGCTGTTCCCCGAGTACCTGGCGCGCGTGCTGCTGTACGGGCCGGACCTGATCAAGGCCGTGGAGGAGCTCCCGGGGCCGACGACGCTGCCGTGGGGAAAGCTCCCGGCCATCGTGCGCACGTTGCGCGAGCGGGCGCAGGACCTGGGCGCGCTGGCGGCGGGCGCGCTCCTCTACTTCCGCCGCCCCGACGCCTACGATCCCGGCGCGCTGAAGAAGTGGATGGGGCCGGGCGACGGCGAGGGAGGCGCCGGCGGCCTGGGCGAGCGCATGCTGCACCGTTTCCTGGCGGGGCCGGCCGCCTGGCCGGAGCCGGAGTTCGACGCCGCCGCGCTGGAGGCCTGGTTCCGCGCGCAGGCCGACGACCTGAAGGTCGGGCTCGGCCCGGTGTGCCAGCCGCTGCGCATCGCGCTCGCCGGCGGCGCCGTGAGCCCGCCGCTTTTCGAGGTGCTGGCCATCCTGGGGCAGACCGAGTCGCGCGCGCGCGTCGAGGCGTGCCTGCGCGCGCTGTGGCCCGAGCGCGCCTCGGCGCTGTCCGGCGCAGGCGCGGGCGCGGGCGCGGGCGCTGGTGGCGGCGGCGCCGGGGGCGCGCCTAGCGGCAGTGGCGGTAGCGGCGGCGGCGCGGGCAAGCCGCCACAGGCCTGAGCGCCGTGCCTCCGGCTCGTTCCCGCCGCGCCGCGCGCGCCGCCGCCGGTGCCGGCGCTGCGGCGGCGGCCGTCACCGGCGCACAGGCGGGCGGCGCCGCCGGCGGCGTCCCCGGCGCCACCGGAAAGGCGGGCGCGCGCACCGGCAGCTCCGTGCTGGCCGAGGTCATCGGCTGGTTCCGTCCGGCGTCGCTCGCGGAGCTGCACCGCGGGCTGACGACTCCGCCGGCCGCCGGTGCCGCCGCCGCGCGCGCCGAAGCGGCCGCCGACGCCGGGCGCCCCTTCGACCTGCGGCCCGCGTGGGTGCTGCTCGCCGCCGCCGTGCTCCTCATCGCCATGGAGTACGGCGGCTACTCGTCGAACTTCCGCCACTGGTTCCCGACGGCCTCCAACGACGCGCACTGGGGGGCGCTCTACGGCATGCTCTGGTGGGCGGGCGTGCGCGTCGCCGGCTTCGTCGTCTTCCCGATGATAGCGGTCGCCCTCCTCTTCGACGAGCCGCTCGCGGCCTTCGGCCTGCGCCTGCGCGGCGCCGGCCGCCACCTGCCGGTCTACGCCGTGCTCTTCGGCCTGGTCGCCCCGCTCGTGCTGGCCTTCTCCTTCACGGAGGGCTTCCGCGCCACCTATCCGTTCTACCGGCTGGCCGGTCGGTCCGCGCTCGACTTCGTGCTCTGGGAGCACGCCTACATTTGGCAGTTCTTCGGCGTGGAGTTCTTCTTCCGCGGCTTCCTGCTGCACGGCACCAAGCGCCGGTTAGGCGCGTATTCCGTCGCCGTCAGCGTCGTCCCCTACGTGATGATCCACTTCGGCAAGCCGCTTCCCGAGGTGTGCGGCGCCGTCGTCGCCGGCACCGTGCTCGGCGTCCTGTCCTTGCGCACGGGCTCCATCTGGGCCGGCTTCCTCATCCACGTCAGCGTCGCGGTCAGCATGGACGTGCTGTCGCTGCTCCACGGTCTTCCCCCGGCCGCCACGAAGTTCGCGTGGCTGTAGCCGACACACGCCCCGACGGGACAGGAGACGGGGCGGAGGGCGGCAGCGGGCCCTGCCCGAGCGCGAGACGCCGTAAGACAAGCCATTACAAGTAATTACACGTTCGCAAAAGATTACATTTCGTGACATCTGGCGCACTGCGTCGCGGTAGACGACCGGCGCGGAGAACCGCGGCAGACGCAGGCCTCGGAAGGATCGACACCCATGTGGGAGCTACTTCATCAGTATCGAACGCTTTTCATCGCGGCGTACGTCGTGGTGATCCTCGTGCTGGCGGTCTACGGCTTCCACCGTAGCCACCTCGTGTACCTGTACTTCAAGAACCGCAAGCGCGGGCACACGCCCGAACGGCGCTTCGACGACCTGCCCGTCGTCACCGTGCAGCTCCCGATCTTCAACGAGATGTACGTCGTGGAGCGGCTCATCGAGGCCGTGGCCGCCATCGACTACCCGCACGACAAGCTCGAGATCCAGGTGCTGGACGATTCGACCGACGAGACGCGCGAGATCGCCGCGCGCAAGTGCGCCGAGGTGCGTGCGCGCGGCCTCGACTGCAAGCACCTCAGCCGCCCGACGCGCGTCGGTTACAAGGCCGGCGCGCTGGACTTCGGCTTGCACTGCGCGCGCGGCGAGTTCGTCGCCGTGTTCGACGCCGACTTCGTCCCGAACCCGTCGTTCCTGCGCGACATGATCGACCACTTCACCGACGCCGGAGTCGGCATGGTGCAGGCGCGCTGGGGCCACCTCAACGGCGACTACTCGGGGCTGACGCGCGTGCAGAGCATCATGCTCGACGGCCACTTCATCATCGAGCACACCGCCCGCAACCGCAGCGGCCGGTTCTTCAACTTCAACGGCACGGCCGGCATCTGGCGCCGCCAGGCCATCGAAGACGCCGGCGGCTGGCAGCACGACACGCTCACCGAGGACCTCGACCTCAGCTACCGCGCCCAAATGAAGGGCTGGCGGTTCATCTACCTGCCCGACGTCGTGTCGCCGGCGGAGATTCCCTGCGAGATGAACTCCTTCAAGAGCCAGCAGTTCCGCTGGGCGAAGGGGTCGCTGCAGACCGCCAAGAAGATCCTGCCGCTGCTGTTCCGCTCCGACCTTCCCTGGAAGGTGAAAATCGAGGCGGCCTTCCACCTGTCCAACAACGTGGCCTATCTGTTCTTGGTCCTGCTGTCGCTGCTGTTGCTGCCGATGCTGGCGGTGCGCGGCGAGCACGGCTGGCGCGAGGTGCTGCTGCTCGATATGCCGCTCTTCTTCGGCACGACGCTTTCCATTGCCGGCTTCTACGTGATGACGCAGCGGCTCGGCGACACGCCGGTCACGCTGTGGCAGGCCATCCGTCGCGTGCCGCTGGCGCTGTCGCTCGGCATCGGCCTCAGCATCAACCAGTCGCGCGCCGTTCTCGAAGGGCTGTGGGGCGGGCCGAGCGAGTTCGTCCGCACGCCCAAGCACGGGATGGCCACCGTCGCCACGGCGGCCGCCACGGCCGGCGGCGGCGACAGCGGGGGGCCCGTGCCCGTCCCCGCGTCGTGGGTGAGCAAGAGGTACCGCGCCGCCAAGAACCTCGTCCCCGTCATCGAGATCCTGTTCGCCACGTACTTCCTGGCGACGATCGCCGTGGCGATCCGCTACCACCACTTCTCGTCGCTGCCGTTCTTGCTGTTGTTCCTCGGCGGCTACCTCTACGTGGGCGTGCTGTCGATCCACCAGCGGCGCTGAGTGGCGCGGCGCCACGTCACCCTGTGCGTCGCGGCCCTGGCCGCCGCGACCGGCGCGGTCGCAGCGTCGAGCGGCGGCGCCGCGGCGATGAAGCTGCCGCACCCGTTCAAGACGGCCGAGCTGTTCCCGGTGCACCTGGGCGCGTCGTGGACGTTCGCCGTGCACGCGCCTGGCGCGGCGGCGGCGAGCGAGACCTGGAGCGTGACGCGACGCTGCGCCGAGGACGCGACGCTGCTGCGTGGCGCCACCGGCATGACGCTGCGCGTGGCGCCCGCCGGCGTGTGGGGCGCTTCCGGAACGCCGTGGATCGCGGACCCGGTGAGCGCCGGCAAGACCTGGTCGCCGCGCCCCGGGCTGACGGTGCGCATCACCGCGTCCTACGTCGACGCCAAGGTGGCGGCCGGCAAGTACGACGGCTGCGCCGCCGTCACGCGCACCGAGGTCGATCCCGACACGCGCGTCGGCGAGCAGGTCGTCACGACGTTCTGCCCGGCGGTGGGACCGGTGCGCATCGTCACGCAGCCGCTGGCCGCGCGCGCGCCCGATCCGCCGGCGACGCTGCGCGAGCTGACCGCCTTCGCGCCCGGCAGTGCCGCCGCGAGAAGCGCCGACTGCGCCGCCGCGCCCTGACGCGCGCCGCGGCGGCGCCGGTGCGCCGTGGTTGTCTCTCTCGCCTGCGACGCAACGCGCCTCGATGCGCCGCGCCGCGTTGCGGGCACGTCGATCCGCGTGGTTGCCGCTTTTCCCCGCTTTTCCGTTGACAGGTCCGATCGCACTTCTTTAGAGTCGAAAGAGGCGATCTCTACTGCGAGGTGCGACAGAAGGTTTTTATTTACTCCCTACAGTATTTAAACCCGGGCCTCGTCACTGGCGGTGGTGAGCACGCCCCACACCAGGGGAAGCCTGAAGCCGCTAACACAACGGGGCCCACCTACAGGTGTAGGGTTTAAATACATTCCTTCACCGGCCGAGCGGTTGGGATCGCCTACCAGGGCCGCGGCGCGAAGAGTGCCGCGGCCTTTTTTTTCGTCTAACGCCGTGACCGGCGTAGGCTGATCGCGATGCGCGGAACGGCGGCGCTGGCGGCGCTCACGGGGTCGGTGTTGCTGTTGCCGCTGGCGGCAGCGGCGACGGGGCGGCACGGCAGCGTCGCGGTCGGTCGGACCAACGCGGGGTCGCTGCGCGGCGCCACCGACGTGACGGCCGCCCCGGGCCCGCTGCGCTTGCTGCCAAAGGTCCGCCCGCGCGACCTGCGCTTCACCACCGACGAAATGGCCGCCGCGCTCCACCGCGCCGCCGCCGCCGTGGCCACCACGTTCCCCGGCAGCGTCCTCAGCGTCGGCAACCTGTCGGCCCGGACCGGAGGGCGCATCCCCTACAGCGTCAGCCACCAGAACGGGCTCGACGCCGACCTCGTGTTCTACCTGCGCGACGCGCACGGCGCGTTCGCGCTCCCCGACGGCTACCTGCACGTCGGCGCCGACCTGCGCGCGCGCGGCGCGCCCACCCCCGGCTGGCGCTTCGACGTCGCCCGCAACTGGGCGCTCGTAGCGGCGCTGCTCGCCGATCCGACCGTGCGCGTCCAGTGGATGTTCATCGCCGAGCCGCTGCGCACCGCGCTGCTCGACGAAGGCCGCCGCGCCGCCGCCCCCGCCGCGCTCCTGGCGCGCGCCGCGCGCGTCCTGCACCAGCCCTCCGACGCGCCGGCGCACGACGACCACCTCCACCTGCGCCTCTACTGCCCCACGCCCGACCGCGCGCTCGGCTGCGAGGACCGCGGGCCCTGAATCCTCACTGGCAGTAGTACGTGCCCTGGTCGCAGATGCAGTTCGACGGGCACAGCCCGCAGGCCGGGCCGCACGCCGGGGGCGACGCCGCCGGCACCGAGCACAGCACGCCCGCCGCGTCGCACGCCTCCGCGCAAGTCACCGTGCGCGTCACGCCGCCGTCGCAGTACGTGAGCTGCCCGCCCGTGCACAGCGGGCCGTTGGGCGCCGCGCACGCCACCAGCGCCAGCGACGCCGTCGCGACGAACCCCGGCTCGACGATGACGCTCGTCGACCCGAACGCGACGGCGCCGGTGGCCCGGTAGCCGCGCGCGCCGAAGCCCACGTCCCAACCCCCCAGCCGGTCCTCCAGCACCGTCATGATCGTGCCGTCGGCGCCCGGATAGAGCTGCGTCACCTCCACGCGCCCGTCCTCGAGAGGGCCCACCGACAGCTCCACGTAGTCGAACGCCTCGCCACCGAGCGACAGGTCGACCAGTACGCCGGTCTGTTCGCAGTGGTCGCCCGAGTAGTCGAGCGTCGCCAGCGAGCCCTCGTCGAGCCCGCAGCGCGGGCCGCAGCCCGGCGCCCCGAAGGCAGCCGCGGTCCCGGCCCCGGCCCCGAGCGTGAACAGGCAGGCGGCGGCAACGCGCGCGCGCGCCCGAGATCGTTTCGTGTCGTTCTTTGTCATGGCGTCTCGCAGACCATCCCTGGATGTGAGCCCAACCCGCCGCCGAAGGTGATCGAAGTGTTGAAGCAACCCGGTCCCAGCGGCGCCGGGCAGCCGCACGTCGCGCTGCAGAGCTGCGTGCAGTTCCCCGTGCCGCTCTGATCGCAGATGGCGTGCGCGCACGTCAAGGGGGGGGTAATGGTCAGGTTGCAGGAGGCGTTCGGCCCGCCGCCCGGGTACGGGTTGTCGCAGGCGCCTACCGTCAGCGTCTGCGCCACGTTCACGTACGGCTGGCAGTACTGCCCCGCCGGGCATTCGGTGTCGCAGTCGCACGCGTCCAGGCAGCGCGGCACGTAGGCCGACGTCCCGCAGCGGCTCTCGTTCAGCATCACGCAGCGGTACCCAGGCGCGCAGTCGGCGTCGGCGGCGCACACCTCGGTGCACACGTCCGTGCGGAAGCAGTCGTACGTCGTGCAGCCTGCATCGGTCGTGCACGCCGCCGGCGGCGCCGATGCCGGGAAGGCCGGCCGGCACTCGGTGACGATGCCCGTGCCGAGGTCGTCGCAAGTGATGGCGCAGACCTCCCCCGGCGCGCACGACGCGTCGCTCGCGCACGGCCCGTAGTCGCGGCGGCAGTAGTCCGTCCCGCCCACCGACGGGTTGTCCCAGCACCGGTACCCCGCCGGACAATCACCCGGGTCGCCGATCATCGCGCACGGGGCCGAGCAGTACTCCTCGAACACGTCGCCCACGCAAAGCTGCGAGGAGCAGTCGCTGTTCACGTCGCACGGGTCGCCGAACGCCCCGCAGGGCGCGCCCGTCAGGGAGTTCACCTCGTCGATCGCCCCGTCGCAGTCGTCGTCGACGGCGTTGCACACCTCGGCGGTCGGCCCCGGCGGCGGGCCCGGCGCGCACGCGCACGCCGGCACGCCGTCGTCCACCGCGCCGTTGCAGTCGTCGTCCACGTTGTTGCACGTCTCCGGTCCCGGCCCCGGCCCGCCCGGCGCGCACGCGCACGCGGGCGCCAGCCCGTCGTCGACCACGCCGTCGCAGTCGTCGTCCACGCCGTTGCACGTCTCGACGCTCGGTCCCGGCCCGCCCGGGGCGCAGGCGCAGGTCGGTCCCAGCCCGTCGTCCACCGTGCCGTTGCAGTCGTCGTCCACGTCGTTGCACGTCTCCGCCGCCGCCGCGCCGCACCCCGTGCACGCGCAGCCCGCCACGCCGTCGTCCACCGCGCCGTCGCAGTCGTCGTCGGCGCCGTTGCACGTCTCGGCGCTCGGCCCCGGCCCGCCCGGCGCGCACGCGCACAGCGACGCGCCCCCGCTGCAGACCATCACACCGTCGTCGATCACGCCGTTGCAATCATCGTCGACGCCGTTGCACGTCTCTGCCACCGGCCCCGGCGGCGGCCCCGGCGCGCACCCGCAATTCGGCACGCCGTCGTCCACCATCCCGTTGCAGTCGTCGTCGGCGTCGTTGCACGTCTCCGGTCCGATGGACGGCACGTCGTCGACGGCGCCGTTGCAGTCGTCGTCCACGCCGTTGCACGTCTCCGGCCCCGGCCCCGGGCCTCCCGGCGCACAAGCACACGCCGGCGCCAGGCCGTCGTCGACCATGCCGTTGCAGTCGTCGTCGACGCCGTTGCACGTCTCCGGCCCGGGCCCTGCCCCGCCCGGCGCGCACGCGCAGACGCCTTCGAAGCCGTTGTCGACCGTGCCGTCGCAGTCGCCGTCCACGCCGTCGCACGTCTCGGCCACCGGCTGAACGTTGCAGGCCAGCACTCCGCCCGCGCACTCCATCGTTCCCGCCGCACACGCCCCCTGCACCCCCGTGCACGGCCCCGCGTCCACGCGGTCAGCCTCGTCGACCTCTTCGTCGCAGTCGTTGTCCACGCCGTCGCAGACTTCCGGCTGCGCGTCGCACAGGCACACGCCCGACTGGCAGAAGTAGCCCGGCGGGCACTCCCCCGCGTCCGGGCCGCACTCCGGCGGCACCTTGCCGCTGTTGCCGCCGCAGCTCCGGCACCCCGCCCCCAGCACCGCCGCCGCCAGCAGCGCCAGCGCACACGCCACCGCTCGTGCCGCCACGCTCGTACCCCCGGCCCTCATGGATGCCCAAGGATACCATTCCGGCTGCCCCGGCGTAGGGGGCTTGACATGTGTTCAGCCACGCGTTACGGAGCCCTCCGGACGGGCGGCGCCGCTCGCAGCGCCGCGCCGGACGAACCAGGCGAACCAGAACCTCACCAAGGAGACACCCCATGGCCGTCAAGCCGATTCCGGAGGGTTACCACACCGCGACCCCGTACCTGATCGTGCGCGGCGCGGCGCGCGCGCTCGAGTACTACAAGAAGGCGTTCAACGCCTCGGAGCTGGTCCGCATGGCCGATCCCAGCGGAAAGGTCGCCCACGCCGAGATCCAGATCGGCAACTCCCGCCTCATGCTGGGCGACGAGTTCCCCGAGATGGGCGCCCGCAGCCCCGAGACCGTCGGCGGCTCGCCCGTCGGCATCTGCCTTTACGTGGAGGACGTCGACGCCCTCTTCAAGCAAGCCATCGAAGCCGGCGGCCGTGAAGAGCGCCCCGTGAAGGACCAGTTCTACGGCGACCGCGCCGGCACGCTTCGCGACCCCTTCGGCCACCAGTGGACCATCGCCACGCACACCGAAGACGTCCCCCCCGAAGAGATGAAGCGCCGCATGGCCGACTCGATGAAACACGGTTGAGGCCCGGTCTCTTCGCGCTGCACCCCCGCGGAGACGCTGCCGCGCGGGCGGGCGAGGGGCCCGTCGGCAGGGACTCTAGTGGCCGGACTCGTTCGGGGGCAGGTGGCGGGCGCGGCCGCCTTGGACGGCGATGCTGGGACCGCCGAGGGACATCAAGTGCTCCTTGTCCCAGTAGGCCTCGCGGCGATCGGTCACCGGGTGGACGTGGATGCCGGAGTCCATGCGGATGGCGTCGCACGGGCAGGCCTCCACGCACAGACCACAGTACACGCAGCGTAGCTCGTCGATCTTGAAGACGGCCGGGCGCTTCTCGATGCGCGGATCGGGCGCCTCCTCGGCGACGATGTGGATGCAGCGCGCCGGGCACGCGGTCGAGCAGCACATACACGCCACGCAGCGCACGCTGCCGTCGTCGCGCCGCATCAACCGATGTGCCCCGCGGAACCGCTCCGGGTAGGGCGCCTTCTCCTCGGGGTAGCTCAGCGTCACCACGTCTTTCTCGCGCACGAAGTTGCGCGCGAAGTGGCTCAGCACCACGGCCATCCCCTTGGCGATCTCCGGCACGAACAGCCGCTCGCCGAAGTTTAGCGGCTTGCCCGACACGCGCTTGGTCCCGATAGCCACGCCTACCTCCCGCCTCCGGCGCTCACCACAGCATCACCAGCGCCGTCACGGCGATGTTCGCCAGCGACACCGGCAGCATCATCTTCCAGCCGAGCTTCATGACCTGGTCGTAGCGGAAGCGCGGCAGCGTCCAGCGCACGAACATCTGGAACACCACCAGCAGGAACATCTTCAGCAGCGTCACGCCCACCTGCGCCGCCGCCACCAGCACCGCGGCCGTCGCCGGCGAGAACCCGAGCGGCACGCCGTGCTCGCCGAGCGAGCGCACCCACAGCCACGCCAGCCACGCCGCCACCGCGGCCGCCGGCGCGCCCACCAGCACGCCCAGCGCCATCTCCGCCGTGGCTTTGCGCCGCGCCCCCGAGCGCAGCAGCAGCGCCCCCAACGCCGCGCCCCCCGCCGCCACCAGCGCCAGCACCGCCGGATAGTTCGCCGCCCAGCTCGCGTCGTCGTCGGCCAGGAAGGGCACGTGCCAGCCGCCGAAGAAGAGCATCGTGCCGATGGCCGCCGCTAGGATCGCCTCCATGTACTCGCCCATGAAGAACATCATGAACTTCGCCGACGAGTACTCGAGGTGATACCCGGCGATGATCTCCGACTCGCCTTCCGGGTTGTCGAACGGCACGCGCTTCGATTCGGCGATGGCCGACGTCAGGAACAGGATGCAGCCCACCGGCTGCAGCAGCACACCCCACGGCGGCAAGAAGCCGAGCGCCCCGTGCCCCGCTTGCCCGCGCACGATCTCGGCCAGGTCGAGCGACCCGTACACCATGAAGACGCCCACGATGTTCAGGCCCATCACGATCTCGTACGAGAACATCTGCGCGGCGGCGCGCAGCCCGCCGAGCAGCGCGAACTTGTTGTTGCTCGCCCAGCCCGCCACCGCCACGCCGTACGTCGCCAGCGACGCGAACGCGAAGACGAACAAGATCCCGATGTCGAGGTTCGCCACCTGCAGCGTGAACGCGCGCGTCGCCTCGCCGCCGGCGCCCACGCACATCGCGACGCCGTCTTGCATGGCGTGCGCGCCATCCAGGCACACCGCCTCGCCGAACGGCACCACCGCGAAGCACACCATCACCGGCACCAGCGCCATCAGCGGCGCCAGGTTGTGCATCATCCGATTGGCCCGCGCCGGGATGAAGTCTTCCTTCCACAGGAACTTCACCGCGTCGGCCAGCGGGTGCAGCAGCCCGAAGAGCGTCACGCCCGCGACGTTCGCGCGGTTCGGCCCGACGCGGTCCTGCAGCACCGCCGCCTGCTTGCGCTCCAGCCACGCGGTGATGGGCGAGAAGATCACGAGCACGATGACGACCATGCCCAGGACCTTGGCGATCGACGCGACGAGCACCTCGAGGTCCATGTCCGCCTACGCCCCCGCCCCGGCCGCGCCCGCCGCGCCGCCCGCCACGCCCGCCGCGCCCGCCCCACCCGCCCCGCCCGCCATGTCGAGCCGCACCACCTCCGCCGACCGGTACGCCATGCGGTAGCCCATGCGCTGCCCCAGCTTGCACAGCGCGTCCCACCCCTGCCGCGCCTGTCCCTGCGGGCGCCGCGCCGCCGCCACGCGCTGCTCGCGGCCGTCGCCGTTGACGAACGTCCCGTCGCACTCCGCCCACGCCGCCAGCGGCAGCACCACGTGCGCCGCCGCGTGCCACGCGCGCTCGTTCGTCCCCAGCACCACCACCAGGTCCAGATCCTCCAGCGCCTCGAACAGCGTCTGGTCCGCCATCGCCGCCCCCGCCCCGCCCAGGTCGTCGCCCAGCACCAGCACCGCTCGCACGGCCCCGCGCGCCACGTCCGCCAGCAGCGCCTCCGCCGTCCCCGGCTCCACGCCCGGCGCCGCCGCGCGCACCGCCGCCGCCACGCCGCGCCGGTTGGGGTTCTTGTCCGCCACGCGCAGCAGCGTGTCGGCCTCCCCGTCCGGCTTCCCGCCCACGTACACCCGCGGCGCCGCGATCCCCATGAACTCGCGCGCCAGCCTCACCAGCGCGAACGCGTCCTCGCTCGTCACCTGCGCCGACACCACCAGCCCCAGCGCCGCCCGCCCCTCCGGCCCCGACTCCAACAGCCGGTTCAGCCGGTCGGCCGCCCGTCCCAGCGCGTCGGTCCAGCTCGCCTCCACCAGACGCCCCTCCGCCTTCAGCTGCGGCGCCGCCACCCGCCCTTCGTCCAGGCGCTTGTACTCGTAGCGCCCTTCGTCGCACATCCACCACTGGTTCACGTCCAGGTTCACGCGCGGCCGCAGCCTGTACGCCCGGTCGTCCTGGCGGCTGACGTCCACCCACACGTTGCACCCGCGCGCGCAGCCCGGGCACACGCCCGCGCGCTGCTTGAGGAACCAGGCCCGCTGCTGGAAGCGGAAGTCCTTCGACGTCAGCGCCCCCACCGGGCAGATGTCCACCGTGTTCAGCGAGTACGCATTGTCGAGCCGCTTGCCCGGGAAGATCGTGATCTCGGCGTGGTCGCTGCGCTGCTCGTCGGTCAGCTCGCCCGTCTTCGTCACTTCCTGGCAGAACCGCACGCAGCGCGTGCAAAGCACGCAGCGCTCGGCGTCGAACACGATCTCGCGCCCGATGTCCTGGACCTTCGGCTTCTTCACCTTCGCGCCGTCGTTGCGCGTCTCGTACAGCCCGTGCTCCTGGTAATAGTCCTGTAGCTTGCACTCGCCCGCCTTGTCGCAGATCGGGCAGTCAATCGGGTGGTTCAGGAACAGGAACTCCAGCACGCCCTGGCGCGCGTCGCGGACCGTCTCGTTGTCGGTGAAGATCTCCGACCCGTCCTCCGCCGGCCACTGGCACGCCGGCACCAGCTTGGGGTAGGCGCCGCGCGCGTTCTTGCCGTCCACCAAGCACATCCGGCAGTTCGCCGCGATGCTCAGCCCCGGGTGCCAGCAGAAGTGCGGGACGTGCACCCCGAGCTTCACCGCCGCCTGCATCACCGTCTCGCCGCGCGCCACCTCCACGTCGCGGCCGTCGATCTTCAGCTTCGGCACCGGGCCCGCCTCTCCCGCCTCAGCGGTCGCACTCGCCGCCGACCATGTTCACCGACCCGAAGGTCGGCACGATGTCCGGCAGCATGTAGCCGTTGACCATTTCGCTCACGGTGCTCATCAGCGGAATGCAGGGCGGGCGCACGCGGCACTTCCACGGCCGCCCCGCCCCTTCGCTGACGATGTAGAACCCCAGCTCGCCGTTGGCCGCCTCGGTGTAGCTGTAGACCTCGCCCGCCGGCACCTGGATCCCCGCCATGATGAGCTCGAAGTGGTTCACCATCGCTTCGATGGTGTTGTAGACCTCTTCCTTCGGCGGGAGCGCCACCTTCGGGTCGTTGACGATGATCGGCCCGGCCGGCATCCCCTTCAGCGCCTGGCGGACGATGCGCATCGACTGCACCATCTCCTCCATGCGCACGAGATACCGCTCGTAGTTGTCGCCGGCGGCGCCGACCACCACGTCCCAGTCGAGCTGCGGGTAGACGTAATAGGGCGCGTCGCGGCGCACGTCGTAGTCGATGCCGCTGGCGCGCCCGCAGGGCCCGGTCCAGCCCATCGCCACGGCCTTGTCGCGGCTCACCGTGCCGATGCCGCGCGTGCGGTCGTAGAAGATGCGGTTGCGCGTGAGCAGCCGGTCCACGTCCGCCATCAGCCGCTCGGTCTCGGCGAGCGCGCGCTCGCAGTTCTCGGCGAACCCCGGCGGCAGGTCGGCGGCAAGCCCGCCCACGCGCACGTAGGCCACCGTCAGGCGCGCGCCGGTGCAGGTCTCGATGAGCTTGTAGAGCTCTTCGCGCGCGCGCAGGAAATACAGGAACGCGGAGAAGCCGCCGAGCTCCATGGCCGAGGCGCCGACGCAGGTCAGGTGGTCGGTCAGGCGGCTGAGCTCGCCCATGACGACGCGGATCCACTGCGCGCGCTCGGGGATGGTGACGCCGAGCATCTTCTCCACGCCCATGGCGTAGCCGATGTTGTTGAGCAGCGGCGAGACGTAGTTGAGGCGGTCGGTGTAGGGGAAGACCTGCGTCCAGCCGACGTTCTCCGCTTCCTTCTCGAAGCCGCGGTGGAGATAGCCGATCTGCACGTCCGACCCGACGACCTTCTCGCCGTCCAGCTTGAGGACCATGCGGATGGTCCCGTGCATCGCCGGGTGCGACGGCCCCATGTTGAGGTCCATGACGCGGGTGTCGAGGGCCGGCGCGTCGTCCAGCCCCGCGCCCGCCGGCGCCCCCGCCGGCGGCGCGTCGCCCAGCGGCGGCGCTTCGTCGAACTCGTGTGTCGGGTGGTCGGTGTACGACATGGGCTTCGCGCCTTTCGCTAGGCTCCGGACGCCGGCTTGTCGGGCGAGGACGGCGCCTCCGGCTCGGTCCGCTCGCCCAGCCGCTCCAGCGCGGCGCCCGGCGGCGTCTGCGCCGGCAGGCCGGCCTTTTCGGGCGGGCCGGTCAACAGGTCCCGGCCGCCCGTGAACGGGCGCGCCGGCGTGAAGGTCGGCCCCACCAGCGGCTGCTGCTTGTCCTTCGGGTAGTCCTTGCGCAGCGGGTGGCCGACGAACTCCTCGTAGAGCAACAGGCGCCGTAGGTCGGGATGGCCTTTGAAGCGGATGCCGTACAGGTCCCAGGCCTCGCGCTCGAACCAGTTCGCCCCCGGCCAGACCGGCACCAGCGAGTCCACCTCGGGCGCGTCCTCCCAGAGCCGGACCTTGAGGCGCAGCCGCTTCATCTTCCCCAGCGCCAGCAGATGATAGACGACCTCGAACCGCTCCTCGCCGGGCTGGGGCGCTTGCGCGGACGGCGGCGTGGCGTCGCTCCCTTCATAGCCGAGGTAGTCCACGGCGGTGAGGTCCACGAGCATCTCGAAACGCGGCGACGCCTCGTCGCGCAGCCAGCGCGCCAGCTCGACGAGCCGCTCGCCGCGCACGACCGCCCACTCGTCGCCGCGCCAGGACCCGTGCGCCACGACGGCGTCGGGGAAGCGCGCGACCAGCGCGTCGAGCGCGGCCTTGCTCACGTGCGCCTCAGCCCTTCGCCTGCGCCGGGCGCGTAGGCCCGCCCGACGCCGACGCCGACGCCGACGCCGACACGGACACCGACGCCGACCCCGTGCGCCCCGGCGCGACCGACGCCGCGCCGGCCGACACCGCCGGCGTCGTGCCCGCCGCCACCGCCGCCGCCTGCTTGGCGGCCAGCGCCTGCGCCAGGCTGTCGCGGACCTTCTCGCGCGGCTCCTTGCCCACCATCTCCTGCAGCATCACCAGCGCGTCGAGCACCGCCTCCGGGCGCGGCGGACAGCCGGGAATGTACACGTCGACCGGCACGACCGTGTCGATGCCCTGGAGCGTGGCGTAGTTCTGGTAGAAGCCGCCCGTGCAGGCGCAGGCGCCGAAGCTGATCACCCACTTCGGGTCGCACATCTGCTCGTAGACGCGCTTCAGCGCCGGCGCCTGCTTGTGGCTGATGGTTCCCACCACCCACAGCAAGTCCGCCTGGCGCGGGGACCAGCGGGGCGCCTCGGCGCCGAAGCGCGCGATGTCGTAGTGAGACGCCGCCGTGGCCATGAACTCCATGCCGCAGCACGCCGTCACGAACGGGGACTGGAAGAGCGAGTACTTGCGCGCCCACCCCACGAGCGCGTCGAGCGTCGTCGTATGGAAGCTCGCCGCTTCGCCCGGGCGTCCCTGCTCCGGCATCACTCCCACTCCAGCGCGCCCTTGCGCCATACGAACGCCAGGCCCGCGCCCAGGACGCCCATGAAGACGACCAACTCTCCCAGCACCAGTCCCCCGCGCCCCGCCGCGATCGACTCCTTGAAGAGCACCGCCCACGGGTACACGAACACGGCCTCGATATCGAAGACGATGAACAGCAGCGCCACCAGATAGAACTTCACGCTGAACCGCTGCCGAGCCGAGCCGATGACTTCCGACCCCGCCTCGAACGGCATCATCTTTGTCGCCGACGGCCGCCGCGGCCCGGCGAACCGGCCGATCACCATGAACAGCCCGCCCACCCCCAAGGTGAC
>DASYRF010000346.1:0-4719 GCA_036004705.1 Myxococcota bacterium | reverse complement strand
TGCATGAGCCCCTTGACGGCCATGCGGTAGCGCAGCGCCTCGGGCGGATAGTGACCCTCGTCGACGGCGCGCGCCGAGGCAGCGATGACGTCGCCGAAGCCTTCGCGGCGCGCCGTCAGGAAGAAGAGCTTCTCGACGGTGGCGGCGTCGCCCCAGCGCAGCTCGAGCCCGCCGGTCTTCTCGCGGTCGATGAGGCCGCGCTCGTAGAGCTCCATCGCCCAGGCGATGGACGACCCCAGCGAGGCGGTGTCCAGACCGAGGTCGTTGGCGACGTTGTTGAGGCGCAGCACGACGCGCGGATCGTCCACGCCGATCATCGGGCCGAACTTGCCGACGGTGACGTACTCGGGCCCGTCGCCGGTGTCGTAGCGGTCGCCGCGCGGGTGGCCTTCGTCGCCCATGGTCAGATCGTTCAGCGGGCGGCAGTTCACCGGGCAGCGGAAACAGCCGGCCATGTCGGGGCGCCAGCGGTCGAGGTTCTCGGCGTCGAGCGCGTCGGTCCAGGTGTTCTGCTGGTTGTTGAGCGTGCCCATGGCGCCCAGCACGCGCGACGGCTTGTAGAGGAAGGGCGTGCCGCGCAGCTTGAGGGCGTGCTTCACGACGCCGGTGTCGAGGAGCTTTTTGGCGATGGCGCGGTTGTAGGGCTTGATGGCGCCTTTCATCAGGCCGTCGCCCATCGTCGGGTCGAAGCCGTGGACGACGACGGCTTTGAGGCCGAGCGCGCCCATCTTGGCGCCGGGGCCGCCGCGCGCGTAGAGCGACTTGGGGCCGGCCATGATGCCGCTGCAGAGGACCTGGCGCTCGCCCGCGGAGGTGATGGAGGCCATGGCGAGGTCGCTCACCCAGCGCGCGCCGAAGTCGGCGGCGACGCGGGCGCGCAGGTCGATGTTGTCGAGGCCGAGCCAAGGCGTGGCGTCGCGGAATTCGACGGCGCCGCCATGAATGTACAGGTAGGTCCATTCGGCGGGGCGGCCGTAGAGCACGAGGTGATCGATGCCGTTGAGCTTCATGAAGGAGGGGAAGTAGTCGCCGGCGTTGGCGTCCATCAGGACGTGCGTTTCGGGGGACCACGACGAGACGTTGCCGCGCGCGGCGGAGGGGACGATGCCGGTGAGGATGCCGCTGCCGAAGATGAGCGGGACGTCGGGATGGAGCGGGGTGAGGGCGGGGTCCAGCAAATTGTAGAGCAGGTACATGTTGGAGCCGCGGCCGGCGAGGAAGGTCTCGACGACGGCGCGCGGAATGTACGCGGCACGGACCTCGCGGCGGGCGAGGTCGACGAACAGGGTGCGGCCTTGCGTGGGATAGGTGGGCTCGGGGGAGAGGCGCTGCAGCAGGCGCTCGACGCCTTCGTGTGGCACGGGGGCAATATGCCGGAAGGGGGCGTGCGGCACAACGGCGCACGCGGCGGCGGCGGGCGGGTGCGGCCTGGGGTTGGCGAACAGTTTGTGAACGAGTGGCGCGTGGGATCTGGACAGTGCATCGTCGCGGTACAGAAGAGTTCTTCGATTTCGTATGTTTGGCCGCGAGCACGGGTGGCACGAGGCGTGCTCAAGCACATCGGCGAAAGGTGGGACGTCGATGATGCGGACGATGGACGCGAGTGCGGTGTCGAGGGTTGGGGCGGCGCGGGCGGCGGGTACGGGGGAGGCGAGGGGGGCGATAGCCCAGGCGGCGACACGCCCCAGCGCGTTGCACGCGTGGGCGCCTGCTCGCGGCGGCCGGGCTCCGGCCGCGGGGAGTTCGGCGCGTATGCGGGCAGTGGTGGTCGCGATGTCGGCTGCGGCCGCGGTCGCGGCGTGCGCCGAGCGCGCGGACGGCGTGGACAGCACGGCCGAGGGGGTGATCGCGGCGGGCAGCCTTGAGGAGTACAGCGTGCTGCGCTTCTTGAATGGCCCCGACGCGACGGTGGACGTGCTGGACGTGGACGCCGCGCTGGACGCGCGCGCGGCGCGCAACATCGTTGGCCACGTGCGTGGCGCTGACGGCGTGCTCGGGACGGCGGACGACGACCTGCTGGATTCGGTGTACGAGCTGGACGCGGTCCCGTACGTAGGAGCGACGGCATTGGACCACTTGCTCACGTACGTCGATTCCATCGGCGGCGTGGCGACGATGACGATCGAAGGGGTGCCCCTGACCGACGCCCAGGCGGCGGCGATCCTAGAGGTGGCGAACGGCGCGACGGCCGCCGAGATCGACGTCGACGCGGCGCTGGACGTGAGGGCGGCGAACGCCATCGTGGCGGCACGGCCTATCGGCGGCATGGGCGCGCTGGCGGCGGTCGCCTACGTCGGACGCGTGGCGATCGAGAAGCTGCGAGACTACGCCACGCTGTGGACGCCTCCGCCGGCGCCGCCGGCCGCGACCTGCGACGGCACGGCCACACTGGCGCCGCGCGCCAGCGCCGACGCCGCCGACTTCACGCGGCTGCTGGAAATCGCGACGACGAGCGACTGGCCGTACGCCGAGGTGATCGCGCTGCAGGCGACGGAGTGCACGGACGTGGCGGGCGACCCGACGGCCGCGGACGCGGTGGCGGCGGCGCTGCGGGCGGCGCCCGAGATCCACTGGGGTTACGAGGACCCCGTGCCGATCACGGCGGACGCGTGGTCGACGGGCGCAGGATCGTACGCCGACGCCATCGACACGGCGCTGGCGGTCATCGACGAGCGGACGGCGGACGGGCGGTTCGACCCGGCGGCCAGCGCCGAGGCGGCGGATCTGTACGCGCGGCGGACGGCGCTGGCGGACGCGCTGAAGGCGGCCGTTCTGGCCGATCCCGGCGCGTTCCGCGCGGTCCGACTGCACCTGGAGGCAAGCGAGTGCTCGCAGAACGCGCACGTCCTGTTCGACACGCGGGACGGTAGCGTGCTCATCGCCCACGTCTTCGCGGGCTGCTGAATCGGGCAAAAGCGACGCGCGCGCGCGGGCGTGCCGACGGCCGGCCGCCGGGCGCATGGAGGCAGCGTCGGCGGATCAGCCGCGGGGTCGCCTTCGACGTGCGCGCCGCGTCGCCGCGCGAGCGGTGGGCGGGACCGCGCGAGGGGCACGAGTGCGAGTGTGCGCGCGTGGGCGCGGCGGACGCGACCAGCGGTTGGCCGGACCGCGCGAGGGGCACGAGTGCGAGCGCGGCGCGTGGGCGCGGCGGACGCGACCAGCGGTTGGCGGGACCGCGCGAGGGCGCGAGTGCTAGCATGCGCGCGTGGGCGCGGCGGACGCGACCAGTGGAGATGCTTCCGGCGCGCCGGCGGCACGCGCCGTCCAGGCGCTGCGATCGTACTGGCAGCGCGGCTCGGGCGCGGCGGTCGCCGGCGTCTTCCACAAGCTCCTGGCGCTCGTTTTCCTGGACGCCTGGATTTCACTCGGGGTTCAGGTGCACGTGCTGGTGGGAAGCCGCGGGCTCCTGCCGCTGGCGGCATTCCTGCAGGCGGCACGCGTCGAGGGCAGCCCGACGTTCGGCGATTTCCCGACGCTGTTCTGGCTGGGGGCGAGCGACGGGACGCTGACGGCGGGCGTGCTGCTGGGCGGGGCGCTGGCGCTGGCGGCGCTGGCGGGCGCGCGACCGCGGCTGTGCCTGGGGCTGTCCACGACGCTCTACCTCAGCTTCACGGTGGCGTGCCGGACGTTCTTCTCGTTCCAGTGGGACAACCTGCTGCTGGAATGCGGGCTGCTGGTGCTGTTCCTGCCGGCGGACCGCCGCGCGCCGTGGGCGCACTGGCTCTTCCGCGTGCTCCTCTTCAAGCTCTATTTCGAATCGGGCATCGCGAAGTGGCAGTCGCATCTGGGCGACTGGCAGGACGGCAGTGCGATGACGTTCTACTACGAGACGGCGCCGCTGCCGACGTGGCTGGGCTGGTACCTGCACGCGCTGCCCGCCTGGTGGCACCACTTCGAGAGCTGGGCGACCCTGGTGATGGAGCTGGCCGTGCCCTTCGCGTTCTTCGGCCCGCGGCCGGCGCGGCTCGCGGCCGCCGCCGTGCTCACCGGCTTCCAGACCGTGAACCTCGCCTCGGCGAACTACGGCTTTTTCGTGCACCTCGCCCTGGCGCTGCATGTGTTCCTGCTCGACGACCGCGATGTCGCGCGCGCCGCCGCCCTGGTACGCGCCTGGGCCGCCGCCACCCGCGCGCGCCTCGCCCGCCGCTGGCCGGCGCTCTCCGGCGGTGCGCCCTCGCCCTCGGACGGTGCGCCTCCGCCCGGCGGCGCACCATCGCGCGCGGGCGTGGCTCCTACCAGCGGCGGCGCACCATCGCGCGCCGGCGTTGCTCCTATCAACGGCGGCGCACCGTCGCGCGCCGGCGTTGCGGCTCTCCCCCACGGCGCACCGTCCGGCGCCCGGGCCCCGGCCGTGACACCGCGCAGCGCCGCCGCCGACACCGAGCTACGCCGCCTTCGCGCGGTCGGCGCCGCGCTCTTCGCCGCCGCCTACCTCTTCGTCTCGGCGCTGGAGGCATGGCGCGCGTTCGGGCCCAGGCCCACGGACATCGACGTGGCGAGTGGCGAGCCGTTCGAATGGCTGCAGGAGATCTACGAGCCCTGGCGGCTCGTGAACACGTACCATCTGTTCGGGCACATCACGACCGAGCGCATCGAGCCCGCGTTCGAGACGTTCGACGGGCGCGACTGGACCGAGCACGCACTGCGCCACAAGCCCGCCGACACGGCGCGCGCGCCCGATTTCGTCGCCCCGCACCAGCCGCGCGTCGACTTCCAGCT
>DASYRF010000345.1:0-4350 GCA_036004705.1 Myxococcota bacterium | reverse complement strand
CGCGCGACGTCGCCGACAACGTCGCCGTCACGACGCCCGCCGACTTCATGACGACGCCGCCGCTTCCGCGCGTCGCGATCACCGAGATCTACGCCAACGCCTTCTCGTCGATGGAGAAGTGGGGCGAGTACATCGAGATCTACAACTTCGACGTCGTCCCCTGGGACGTCACCGGCTGGCAGCTCGACAACGCCGGCAGCTTCCAGGATCTGCCCGCCGCGGTGCTGATGCCCGGCGAGGTCGCGCTGTTGACCGGCACCGACTTTCATATGGATCTGACCGACGTGTGCGCGCCCAGTGGCCTCGGCACGCCCGGCGCCTGCGACGTCGACCCGCCGCCCGGCACGCCGTTGTTGATGGTGCCTTCCACGACGCTGACGACGAGCGGTCTGAGCAACAGCGGCGAGAGCTATCGGCTGCTGGACGCGTCGGGCGTGAGCATCAGCACCTACTTCAACGTCGTGAGCACGTCCTCCAACGAGGGCGTGAGCGTGGAGCGCATCGACCCGACCGGCCCCGACGTCGCCGCCAACTGGGCGCGCAACCCCGATTCCACCTCGACGCCCGGGGTCGTCCCGTGATGCGCGCGCGCGCCCGCCGGCTCGCGACGGCTGCCGGCCTGGCGCTGGCGCTGGCGCTCGCGCCCGCCGGCTGCAACCTCGACAACGACCTCGACGACGAGGTCGGCGTTCCCGTGCAGCTCCCCGTGGCGGTGCTCGCCTGCAGCTCCGCGGGCGTCGAGATGTTCGGGTACTCCATCGCCGAAGAAGGGGCAGTGGGGGACCTGGCCGGCACGTTCAACGACGCCAGCAGCATCGCCTGCTTCGGCATGGCCCAGCGCGCCGACGGCCGCGTGCTGGTCGCCTCGGGGCATCCCGGCGCGTCCGAGGACCCCGACGTGGTGGAGCTGGACGCGACCGGCGCCTTCCTGCGCAACTTCGTCGCCGCCGGCCCGCTGAACTGGGCGATCGATCTCGCCGTCGCGCCCGACAACGGCGTCGTGGTGGCGGACTTCGGCGGGCTCGCCCTCGACGACGACCCCACCGGTACGGTGTTCGCCGGAGGGGGCGTGTACCGCTTCTCGCCCGACGGCGCCGCCGTCGCCGAGGCCGCGCCGGGCTTCCAGTTCGGCGTCGTGTGGGCCGTGCTCGTCACCGGCAGCGGCGAGCTGTTGGTGCTGGACTTCGCCGCCGAGGGTCGCATCCTGCGCTTCGGGCTCGACCCCGCCGGCGACGGCAGCTGGCTCCCCAGCGGCGAGTTCGCCGACGGCCCCAGCGTGGGCGTGCCGATCTCCATCGCGCAGGACCTCGACGGCACGTTCCTCGTCGGCACGTTCGACGGGACGATCGCGCGCTTCGAGCCCGACGGCACGCGCACCGCCGACTTCACCGGCGAGGCGCTCGCGCAGGTGCACGGCCTGGTCATCCTGCCGGGCGGCAACGTGGTGATCTCCACGAGCGGCGGCGACCAGTTCGACCCGCCGCGCCCCGAGGGCCTCTTCGAGCTGTCGCCGGACGGCACGCTGCAGCGCGTCCTGCCGCTCCCGGCCGACGCGGCCATCACCCGCATCGCCCTCGCCACCGACGTCGTCCTGCACGGCCGCTCGCCCGATACGCTCTGACGCCGAACCTGACGCCGCGCGGCCGCGATGCTACGCTTCGCGCATGCGAACCGGCCGGCGCGCGGCGCGATCCGAGCCGCGCCTTCTCGCGGTCGCGCGAACGGCGCTGGCCGTCGCGGGCGCTGCCGCCGCCGCGGCTGCCGCTGCCGTCGCGCCGGGCTGCTTGCGCCCACGAGGCGGCTCGCCCAACGCGCCCGAGGCCGTCCTGGTCGTCTCCGCCAATACGGTCCTGCCCGGCACGCGCGTCGACGCCGACGGGACCGGCTCCACGGACGCTGACGGCCCGCCCGCCGCCTACTGCTTCAGCTTCGGCGAGCCGGGCAGCCCCATCGTCATCAACACGACCGGCACGGCGTCGTACACCTACCAGAGCCCCGGCACCTACGACCTGCGCATGGTGGTGTTCGACGACGCCTGCCCCTGGATGCTGCTGACCCTCGACGACGAGTGCCAGGTGAGCAACGAGGACGAGCTGCGCCGCGCGAACGTCGTCTGCACGCGCGCGCTCGCCCCGCCCGAGTCGATCGAGGTGCTGGCGCCGCCCGAGTCGGGGATCGACGGCGGCGCGGACGGCAGCTTCGACGGCGGGCCGACGCTCTGTTTCCCCGACGCGCTGGAGCCGAACGACACGCGCGAGACCGCCACGCCCTCCTCGAGCGGCTTCATCGACGGGCTGACCATCTGCGACATGGACGTCGACTACTTCAGCTATCAGCTCGGCATGGGCGACCTCTTCCGCGCGACGATCAACAGCGATCCGACGCTCGGCGACCTGGACGCCATCCTCATCGACCCCGACGGCATGTTCGTCGCCATCGCCAGCTCCAACGAGTCGACGGACATCCTCGAGCACGACGTGCTCACCGGCGGCGTCTACGCGCTAGAAGTGTTCGGCTTCGGCGGCCAGCGCGGCGCCTACAACCTCGACGTCAGCATCTTCTAGACCCGCCGCCGCGCCGGCGGCTGCCGATGCCGCTGCGGTTCCGGCTCCGATTCCGGCCCCCTGCTGCGGCTGAACTGCGATTCCGGCTCCGGCTCCGTTGCGCGACGAGTGCAGGCGCTCGTTGCGGGGATCGTCGCCGGGCCGCGCGGGGCCGGTGTCCCTGTTCTCGGCGCGGACCGCTTACCGCCACCCACCGCCGCGTTGGTCGCACGCCAGAAGGGTGACGATGATCCGTGCAACGCGCCGTTGCTTGGGTGCCCCCCTCCAGACGCCGATCGGCCACGCCCGATCGCCAGGCGTGCGCCCAACACGGCGGCGGGTCCCGGCTCACGCTCTACGCGCCGCCCCAGGACACCGTCCCCGCGCGCCCCTCGTGGCCGCCACGCGGCGTCTGCGCGGAAGCGCGTCCGCCACGTCTCCGCGGAGATGCGCCGGCTGTTCGGCGCCACCAACAGGAACCGGAGCTGGAGCCGCGCGCGCGGACGCAGGGGATCCGGGGATGGCGTCGTCACGGGCCGCCGAGCCGCTTGACACGCGCGCGGGGCCGGTCGTACATCGGCGCGATGAGGAAGACGAGGCTGTTGGGGCGGGGGGCGTGGGGAGCGGCGGCGGTCGCCGCGGCCGCGCTGGGGGTGGCGGGGTGCTGGGGCGTCAACAAGCGTCACCCCAAGCCGCTGAACTACGACGAGATGGGGCTGGAGACGCACCATCGCGGGCTGATGGGCTCGCCCGAGGTGGGCGCCCCCGAGGAGGAGCGCATCGGGCACGACACGCTCGACAAGCTGCGCGCCCCCGGCAAGAAGGGCGGCACGGGCGCGCCCGCCCCGGCGTCGGGCGCGCCTTCGGCGGCGACCGCGGCGCCCGCACCGCCGCCGCTGGCGGCTCCGCCGGACGCGCCGAGCTTCGGCGGCAAGCTGGACAAGGGCGTGGTGCGCGCCGCGCTGCGCGCGCACGCCGCCGCCATCGACGGCTGCTTCGAGAAGGCCAAGGACGACGCGGGGGGCGCGACCGTCGTGATGGAAGGCGCGGCCGACGCGGGCGGCAAGGTCACGGGGGCGAAGCTGGTTCCGACCACGGCGCCCAGCCACGGCGTCGAGGCGTGCCTCGCGTCCGTGCTCGACGGCGTGACGATCGCCGGCGCGGGCGGCGCGGGGACGTTCGTGTGGCCCTTCAAGTGGACGCCGCCCGAGCCGGCCGCCGACCCGGTCGTGACCTACGCCGGCAAGAGTGACTTGAGCAAGGACGCCGTGAAGAGCGCCCTCGTGCTCGCCGAGAAATCCGTTCACGGCTGCTACGAGAAGGCGCTCGCGGCGAAGGAAGGCCTCGGCGGGACGCTGGCCGTCAAGCTCGTCGTCGGCAAGGACAGCAAGGTCGCCAGCGCGGAGCTGGGCGCTTCCACGATCGGCGACGCCGACGTGGAGAAATGCGCGATCGACGCCGTCAAGGCGCTCGCCTTCCCCAAGGCCAAGGGCGGCGGCACGGTGAACGTCACCGCGACCTGGCGGCTGACCCCCGGCGCGGTGCGCTGAGTCGAGGCACGCCGAAGGCGTCGCCTCGACTTCGGGATCAAAGTCCGTCCGAATCGTCGAGGCACGCCGAAGGCGTCGCCTCGACTTCGGGATCAAAGTCCGTCCGAATCGTCGAGGCACGCCGAAGGCGTCGCCTCGACTTCGGGATCAGAGTCCGTCCGAATCGTCGAGGCACGCCGAAGGCGTCGCCTCGACTTCGGGATCAAAGTCCGTCCGAATCGTCGAGGCACGCCGAAGGCGTCGCCTCGACTTCGGGA
>DASYRF010000344.1:0-12643 GCA_036004705.1 Myxococcota bacterium | reverse complement strand
GCCAAGCGCGGCGCCGCCTTCACCCGGGTGATCCGCGAGCTGATGCAGGCGGCGCGCAAGGGCGGCAGCGCGTCCGACACGAACGCGGCGCTGCGCACGGCCATCGCCCACGCGAAGGCCGCCGGCATGCCCAAGGACACGATGGAGCGCGCCATCAAGAAGGGCGCCGGCGAGCTCGAGGGCCAGCAGATGGAAGACCTGCTGCTGGAGGGCTACGGGCCCGGCGGCTGCGCGTTGCTCATCGACATCACGACCGACAGCCGCAACCGCATCGTCGCCGAAATCCGCCACATCTTCACGAAGTACGGGAAGGACATGGCGGCCGCCGGCTCGGTGACCTGGATGTTCGCCAAGAAGGGGCAGATCCTCGTGGAGGGCGCCGACTTCGACAAGTTGTTCGAGTTCGCCGTCGAGGCGGGCGCCGACGACGTGCAGGACGTGGGCGGCGCGATCGAGGTCACCACCTCTCCCGATGTCTTCCATGCGGTGCGCGAGAAGATCGAGCAGGCGGGCTTCAACATCGCCAACGCCGAGCTGGCGTGGGTGCCGAGCACCACCGTCAAGCTCGAAGGGAAAGAGGCCGAGGGCATGCTGCGGCTCATCGGCAAGATCGAGGAGCTGGACGACGTCAACGGCGTCTACGGCAACCACGAGATCGACGAGGCGACGATCGTGAAGTTCAACGCCGCCGGCGCGTGAGCGCCGCGCCGCCGGCCCCGCCCGTTCCGCCCGCCCCGCCGGTTCCGCCCGCCCCGCCGGCCGCCCGGCCGCGCGCCGCCGCGCCACGGCTGGTGCTGGGGATCGACCCCGGCACGTTGCGCACGGGGCTGGGCGTCGTGGAGGCGGCCGGCAACGCGCTGCGCTGCCGGCTGGTGCGCGTGGTGCGGGCGCAGGCCGGCGCGCCACTGGCGGAGCGGCTGGCCGCGGTGCACGCGGGCGTCGCGGCGGCGCTGCGCGAGTCGAACGCAACCGCCGTGGCGGTGGAGGGCGTCTTCGTGCAGCGGAGCGTGCGGGCGGCGCTGCTGCTGGGCCACGCCCGCGGCGTGGCGCTGCTGGCCGCGGCGCAGGCGAACGCGCCGGTCTTCGAGTACGCTCCGGCAATGGTCAAGCGCGCCGTCACCGGCCGCGGCGCGGCCGACAAGAAGCAGGTGCAGTACATGGTGCGCGCGCTGCTGTCGCTGGGCGCGGAGGCGCGGCTGCTGCCGGACGCCGCCGACGCGCTGGCGGTGGCCATTTGCCACCTGCTGAAGGGCCCGCGCGCGTGATCGGCTGGCTCGCCGGCACGGTGCGCGCCGTGGGCGCCGACACGGCCGTCGTGGAGGCGGGCGGCGTCGGCTACGAGCTGATGGTGCCGTCGCGCGCGCTCGCGCACCTGCGCGCCGGCGAGGCGGTGCAGCTCTGGGTGCACACGCACGTGCGCGAGGACGTGCTGGCGCTGTACGGATTCCCGGGCGAGCGCGACCGTGCGGCGTTCCGCGCGCTGCTGGGCGTGAACGGCGTCGGGCCGAAGGTGGCGCTCGGCGTGCTGGGCGCAGTGGACGTCGAGGCGCTGCGCCACGCCATCGAGAGCGGCGACCTCAAGACGCTGACCAAGCTCCCCGGCGTGGGGCGGCGTCTGGCCGAGCGGCTGTGCGTGGAGCTGCGCGACAAGACGGAGCGGCTGTTCGGCGGTGCGGGGGCGTTCGCGGGCGCGGGCGGCCCGGGCGCGGGCGGCGCCGCGGGCGCAGGGGACGGCGGGGGAGCGGCGGGCGGCGGCGCCGACCCCGACGCGCGCGACGCGGTGCGGGCGTTGGTGGGGCTGGGGTTCCGTGAGCACGTCGCCGAGCGGGCGGTGCTGGGCGCGCGCGAGCGGCTGGGCGCCGCCGACTTCGAGGCGCTGTTGCGCGAGGCGTTGCGCGAGGCGCGCGGCAAGAGCTGAAACAGGGTCCGGGTCGCGGGAGCACCGCGTCCGCGCCGCAGGCGGCGCGCGCGGGCGCGCCGGAGGAAAAGAAGGGAGCCGACCAATGTCCGAAGGTAGCCCGTGGCTGCGCGTCGTGGACGCGGAGGGGATGGAAGTGGCGGAGGCGCCCGCGTGGGAGCTGTTCGGCGGGCGCGCCGAGGCGCGCGTCTTCCGCGACTGGCTGGCGGAGTGCGTGGCGCAGAGCCAGCCGCTGAGCGTGGCGTGGGCGCAGCGCGGGGGCGGCCGCGGCGTGGTGGTTCGCCTGGACGTGGCGGACGTGGCGCGCTTGTGCGCGGCGGCGCGCCATGCGCTGGACAACGGCATCGGCACAGAGGGAATCGAGCCTGACATGCTCGACCAGATCGAGGCGTTCGTCGACATCGCCGAGCGCGTGCGCGCCCACCTGGAGCGCCACGCCGGCCACGACGCCGCCCTAGGCGGAAGCTGAGTTGAAGCCGGAACCGGAACCGGAACCGGAGGAACCGGAACCGGAGGGGGCGTGATCCAAGGAGCGGGATCATCTCGGCGGCGGCGGCTGTGGACAAGTCGTTGACGTGGGACGGGCGCGGACTGCTACGGTGCACGCACGGCGCGGCACGGCGGCGCCGGGGAGGGTCTCGATGGCGGCGCGATTCGGGCGAAGCGGGGGCTGCGTCTGGCCGGCGCTGCTGGCGGTGGGCGCGGGCGCGGCGCTCGGGGCGTGCCATCGGACGAGCTTCAGCGAAGAAATCGAGCCGCAGCTGGCGTTCGTGTGCGCGCGCGTGGGCTGTCACACCGCGGTCGACGCGACGGCCGGGCTGGTGCTGGAATCGGGAGTTGCCTACGGGAACCTCGTAGGGGTGACGCCGATGGGCCCGGCCTGCGGCGGCGGCGTCGCGGTGGAGGCGGCGCGCGTCACGCCGGGCGACCCGGCGGGGAGCCTGATGTACACGAAGATCTCGGGCACCCAGACGTGCGGAGAGCGGATGCCTTACATGTGCGACGCCACGATGACGTGCCTGGACGCCGAATTCATCGCCACGGTCGAGGACTGGATCCTCGACGGCGCGCCGGACAACTGATGGCGCGCGAGCGGGGCGTGCAGGGGAGCGCGCCCGCCCGCGGCGCGTCCGCGGCGGCGGCGGCGACCCCGGCGGCAGCGCGCGGCGACGACGAGCGGCTCGTCGACGGCACGCTGCGCCCCGGCGAGGACGCGGCCGAGCGCTCGCTGCGGCCGCACGACTTCGGCGAGTACGTCGGCCAGGCACGCATCCTCGACAAGCTGCGCGTCTACGTCGAGGCGGCGCGGCGGCGCGGCGAGGCGCTCGACCACGTGCTTCTCGCCGGACCGCCGGGGCTGGGAAAGACCACGCTGGCCCACGTCATCGCCCACGAGCTCGGGACGCCCATCCACGTCACCAGCGGCCCGGCCATCGAGCACAAGGGCGACCTCGCCGGCATCCTCACCTCGTTGGAGGAGCGCGCCGTCCTCTTCATCGACGAGATCCACCGGCTGACGCCCATCGTCGAAGAGAACCTCTACCCGGCGATGGAGGACTTCAGCCTCGACCTGGTCATCGGCGAGGGACCCGGGGCGCGCTCGATGCGCCTGGGGCTTCCGCGCTTCACGCTCGTGGGCGCGACGACGCGCACGGGGCTCTTGACCTCGCCGCTGCTGAACCGCTTCGGCATCTCCGAGCGGCTGGAGCACTACGGCGCCGCGGAGCTGGCGACGATCGTCCTGCGCTCGGCGCGCATCCTCGGCATCCGCGTGGACGCGGGCGGCGCCGAGGAGATCGCCCGCCGCTCGCGCGGCACGCCGCGCATCGCCAACCGGCTCTTGAAGCGCGTGCGCGATTTCGCCGAAGTCGTGTTCGACGGCCACGTCGACCTCGCCGTGGCGAAGGACGCGCTGGAGCGGCTGGCCGTGGACCGCGCCGGCTTCGACGACATGGACCGCGCCATCCTGCGCACGATCATCGAGAAGTTCGACGGCGGGCCGGTGGGCATCGAGTCGCTCGCCGCGTCGGTGGGCGAGGAGCGCGGCACGCTGGAGGACGTCTACGAGCCGTTCCTGATCCAGGGCGGCTACCTGCAGCGCACGCCGCGCGGCCGCGTCGCCACGCGCCGCGCCTACGAGCACCTGGGCCTGCCGCCGCGGCCGGGCGGCGGATCGCCCGAGCAGGGATCGTTGCTTTGAGGGGCCGTCGTGCCTCGACGTCGGCCGCGCGCGGCGGCGGCGGACGGGTGCTGGCGATCGGCACGGACGAAGCCGGGCTCGGCCCGTGGGTCGGGCCGCTCACGCTGGCGGGCGTGGCGCTCGAAGCGCCGGCGTCGCTCGACTGCGGGCGCCTGTGGGACGCGCTCGGGGCGGCGGTCTGCGCGGAGCCGCCGCCGCAGGCCATGCCGCCGCCGGCCGGCGGCGACGCGCCCTCCCCCGACCCGCACGCCCCGCTCTGCGTGTGCGACTCGAAGGTCGCGTTCCAGCAAGACGGCGGCAACGTCGCGGCGCTCGCCACGCTCGAGCGCACGGTGCTCACGTTCGCCGCGCTGCCGCCGCTCGCCCTCGCCGGGGGCGGCGCCCCGGCGCGCTTCGGCGCGCTCCTGCAGGCGCTGGGGGGCCCCGCGCTCGCCACGCTCTCCCCGCGCGCGCCCTGGGCGTGCGAGGCGGACGTGGCGCTTCCCCTCGCCGCCGCTTCGCCGCCCGGCGCCGCCGACCGTCTGGCCAGGGCGCTGGCGCGCGCCGGCGTACAGGTGCGCGCGATCCGCCTGCGCTTGCTCGACGCGTTCCACTACAACGACCGCCTCAGCGCGTGCGGCGAGAACAAGGGCACGCTGATGGTGGAGGAGACCGTCGACCTGCTGCGCGACCTGGTCGCCGCCGCTCCCGGCCTGCCGCTGCAGGCCACCTGCGGCCGCCTCGGCGGGCGCAAGTTCTACGGCGGCGCGGTCGGCGCGCTCGGCCCCGTGCTCGTCTCCACGATCGAGGAGCACGAGCACCTCTCCCGCTACGCCCTGGCCGGCGCGCTGCAAGGAGAGATCGCCTTCCGGGTCGACGCCGACGCCGATCATTTCCTGGTGGCGCTCGCGTCGATGTTCGCCAAGTACGCGCGCGAGGTGTACATGGGCGCGCTGAACGCCTGGCTGGTGCGGCGCCGGCCGCGCCTGACACCGACCGCCGGCTACGGCCCCGACGGCCGCCGTTTCATCCGCCAGTGCAAGGGCACGCTGCGCAAGGCCGGCCTGCCGCTCGACGCCCTCGCCCGCCGCCGCTAGCGAAATCGCTGGCCGACGCGGCGCGGGTGAACGGCGCCGCTAGGCGGGCTCGGCGATCTCGCCGCTGAAGACCTCGACCGCGGGGCCGACGATGGCGGCGGTGGAAAGGTCCGGAGCCACGTCGACCTCCAGCGTGCCGCCGGGAAGGTCGATCGCCAGCGGGCCGCCGGGCGCGACGCGCCCCGTGGCGACGGCCGCGGCCGCCACGGCCGTGGCGCCGGTTCCGCAGGCGCGGGTGAGACCGACGCCGCGCTCCCAGACCGCCACCGCGAAGCGCCGCGGGCCGGCCGTCCGGGCGAACTCGGCGTTCACACCGCCGGGGAAACGAGCGCTCGCCTGCAGCGCGGCTCCCAACGCGGCCGGGTCCGCGGGCGTGTCGAAGAAGACGGCGTGCGGATTCCCCACGGACACGAGCACCGCTTCGATCGTCGCGGGCACCGCGGGCACCGCGGGCGCCTCAGGCACAGCGGACACAGCGGACACGGGGAACACGGCGGGCGCCCCGGGCGCGGCCGTGCCGGGCAGGACGATCTCTGCGCGGTGCGCCTCCACGCGCGGCGCAGCCATCTGCGCGCGCACGAGCCCGCCCGGCGCGCGCGCGCAGGCCAGGACGCCGGAGTCCGTCTCGAAGCGCAGCTCCGTCGCCGCGCGCTCCGCCGCGCTGCCGTGGCTCCATAGATACGCGGCCACGCAGCGCAAGCCGTTCCCGCACATCGCCGCGCGCGTGCCGTCGGCGTTCCACACCGTCAGCCGCCGCGCCGCCGCGGCCGCGTCCGCCGCCGGCGACAGCGCCAGGACGCCGTCCGCGCCGATCCCGACGTGGCGGTCGCACCAGCGCCGTGCCTGCACCGGCCCGACGCCGCCCGCGCCCTCCGCGGGCAGATCGACCACGATGAAGTCGTTCCCCAGGCCTTCGTACTTGTGGAAGCGGATGCGCGCCACCGCGCAAACAATGACGGCCGGCCCGCGCTTGTCAAGGCGCACGGCGACCGCACGCGGCCCGCGCCGCGCGCCACGCACACCCGGAGCTACGGGTCGTCGGTCGTCTCGGCGCTGGTGAAAACGAACGGATAGTGGACCGTGATGGCCTTGCCGTCCGCCGGCGCCGGGAATTTCCAGGTCTTCAGCTCGCCGAGCACGCAGCCCGCCACCGCCGGGTAAGGCAGCGTGTCGGCGGTCACCTCGGCCGTGTCCACCGTGCCGTCGGCGCGCACGACGAACCGCGCCACCACCTTGCCCGTCGTCTCCGGGTCGTGCTTCAGCACGCGCTCGTAGCAGCCGCGCACGCGCGGCAGGTACCCTCGCACCGTCTCCATGACCGCGCGGCGGATGGCGGCGCGCGGGTCGGCCGGCTTCTCGTCCACCTTCTGCGGCACCGGCCCCGGCACCACGTCCACCACCTCGGCGTGCGTCTCGATCCCGCCCCGGAAGAAGGCCACGCGGTGCGCGCCCAGCGACAGCCGGATCACCAGATCCGCGTCCCCGTAGGCCACGCCGTCGGCCCGCACCTCGGCGCCCGGCTCGCCGGCCGACGCCAGCACCAGCCCGGACGCCGCCAGCACCTCGGCCGCGGCCGCGCTCCCGCTCAGCGTCGCGCCGCCGGCGCCGATCGCGAAGATCGGCATCGACCCGAGCTCCGTCAGGGCCGCCACCTCGGCGGCGTCGAGCGGCTCGGTCGCCGTGCGCGCCAGGTCCGGGTTGTGCACCAGCACCGCGTGCACCGGCGCCGTCAGGGTCACGAACACGGCCGGATGCGCCGCCGCCGCCACCGCCACCGCGCCGTCGAACACGTCGACGAGCGTGGTCTCGGCGCCGCGCGTCACGGCAAAGCTCGCGCCCTTTCCGCCCGGCGCCGGCAGCGACACGACGTCGTGGTCCAGCGTGCTCACGCGCACACCCGCGCCGCGCAGCACAACCATCCCGCGCGCTAGGAACAGCTCCGTGCGCGTCGTCTCCAGCACGCGCAGCTCCGCCTCAGAGTCTCCGTCCAGCACCAGCGCGGCGGCCCCCGCCTGCAGCCCCAGGCGGGCGTCGCGCACCGTGCGTACGCGTGCGCCCTCGGGGATCGTCTCGTCCAGCTTCAGCACGCGCCAGGCCGCGTCGCGGTCCGGGCCGAGCGCCACGTGTGCGTCGGGACCGGCGCGCAGCGTGACCAGCGCCGCCAGCTTCGTCCCCGGCGCGGGCGCCGGCAGCCCCGCCGGCCGCTCCGCCGGCGCCGCGCTGAGCGTCACCTCCGGGGCGGCGCCCTCCGGGCCGAGCCGCAGCCAGCCACCCGACCAGGCCGCGGCCAGCACCGCCGCCGCCGCCGCCGCCAGCGCCGCCGGCGCCAGCCACCAGAGCCACGGCCGGCGCGCATCGTCGCCGGCGGCGTCCCCTTCGCGCGACAAGCGGTCGATCTCGCGCCGCAGGCGCGCATCCATCTCCCAGTCGGGCGAGGAACGCTCCGCCTCGGCGGCGCGCCGCGCCGCCACCGCGCCGGGGGCATCCTCGGGGAACTCCTCGACCAGCAGCCGGTGCGCCTGACGCATGCGCCGCAACGCCTTCCCGCACGGCTCGCAGCCGGCGAGGTGCAGCTCCACCTCGCGGCGCTTGGCCACGGACAGATCGCCCGCTAGGTAGGCGCCCAGACGAGCCGCGTCCGGACGATGACCGCGCGCGCCCATCAGGAGGCCTCCTCCAGCTCGCCGTCCAGGCTCGGCTCGTTCGCCGCCTGGGCGTAGAACTCCTTGCGGGCGTAGTGAAGGCGCGTGCGCACCGTCAGCACCGAGATCTCCAGGATGTCGGCGATCTCCTTGGCCTGCTTGCCGCACAGGTCGTGCAGCACGAAGACCACGCGCTTCTTGTCGGAGAGGGCGTCGAGGATGCGTTGCACGGCGGCGCGCTTCTCGGCGCGCATCGCTTCGGCCGCGGGGTTCTCGCTGTCGGGCGCGACTTCCTCGACGACCGCGGCGCCGGTGGCCTGCGGGCTGGACTTGCGCTTGCGCAGGTGCATGAGGCCGACGTTGACCGCCACGCGGTAGAGCCACGTCGAGAACCGCGAGTCGCCCTTGAAATGGCGCACGGAGCGGAACACCTGGATGAAGACGTCCTGGACCACGTCGTCGATGTCGGGGCTGTGGCGCAACAGCTGCCGCAGCGTGCGGTAAACCTCGTGGCGGTACTCGCGGTACAGCTCGCCGAGCGCGCGGCGGTCGCCGGCGCGGCACCGCTCGACCAGCGCCAGCGTTCGCGCCTCTTCCGCCATGGCCGCCGGCCGCAAGGTCACCGAGATAGAATACGACATTCGCGTGGTCCTCGGGCGGTATGTTGCCCGCTCGTTCCGTAACGTTCACGCCCCATAGTAATGGAGGACCGCCGGCCGGGCGCGCCGGCCGGGACGCGGAAGAGAGAGGGGTTCCGTCAAGTAAGACGCGCGGTTACGGGTTGCACGTCGCGTAGCTCGGGTCGCAGACGTAGCCGCTGCGGCAGTCGGCGCCGCTGGCGCAACCGTCCATGCAGACGCCCAGACCGTCGCTGACGGGCGTGCAGGCCCCATCGCCGGGGCAGAGCCCGGCGGCGGCGTCGCAGAGACTGTAGCAATACCCCCCCGGAAACCCGTCCGCGTCGGTCAGGCAGCGCAGGCTCTCGCAGTCGTCCCCGACGGTGCAGGCGGCGCCCACGCCCCCGGCGCCGCGCGGCGGATAGCCGCAGAAGCCGACGTAGGCGTTGCAGAGCCCCGTGTCGGGACAGTCGGCGTCGGTGTCGCAGAGCGGGAAACAGGTGCCCGGGCCGCCGGCGGAGTCCGGCCAGCAGGCGTACCCGGCCCGGCAGTCCGCCGTGGTGCCGCACGTCTGCAGGCACAGGTCCAGCTCGGCGACGCACGTGGCGCCCGCGCCGCAGCCCGCCGCGCACGGGGCGGAGCAGTAACCGCCGGGGAAGCCCGTCGACAGCTCGTCGAGACAGGCAGTTCCGGCGCTGCAGCCCGCGCCCCCGGTGCAGGCGGCGCCGACGCCGCTCGCCGTGCCGCCACCGCCGCCACCGCCGCCACCGCCGCCCGTGCCGGCGTCGCTTCCCGGACCGTCGCCGCCGCCGGTGCAGACCGCCAGCGGCGCGCACTCCGAGTCGAGGCAATCGACGAGCCCGTCGCCGTCGTCCTCGTAGCCGTTCGTGCAGTCCTCGCCCAGGATCGGGCAAGTGGGGTGGCCGAAGCAGTCGGGGTCGAAGCAGGCTTCCACGCCGTCGCCGTCTTCGTCCCCCGGCGCGATGCAGTCTTCCAGCGCCGCGTAGCCAGGCATGACCGGCGCGCAGCCGTGCCCCACCCAGACGGTCGCCAGCGCCAGCGCGGCGCACGCTTCCCTGTTCATGGTTCCTCCCTCGGGAGTATTTGAGCTAGTTACAGCTAATGTAGAATCACGGCGATGAGCGCGCTGCCCCCGTCTGGGATGCACACGCGGCGCGCGCCGGGGGTCAGCGTCAGCGCGGCGCCCGACGGCCGCGGGAAGTCCAGGTCGTAGCAGCCTGCCGGCACGTCCGGCACCGCGAAGTCCCCGGAAGCCTGCACCGGCGCCCGCGCCACTTCCCGCCCCGTCTCGCCCGACACCAGCCGCGCCGCCAGCCCGCGCCCGGCCGCCGCGCCGAACAAGGTGCCGCGCAGCTCGCCGCCCAGCGGCTCCGGCGCCGCCGCGGCCGCCGCCGCCTCTTCTTCGGAGGCCGCCAGCTCCGCCGCCGCCTCCTCGGCCGCCGCGGCGCGCGCCTCGGCGGCGAGCGCCGCCGCCACCACCGCCGGCCCGCGCAGGCACGCTGCCGCGGCCGCCGCGCCGCCCAGTGTCTCCTGCGCCCCGCCGCCTGCGCCCGCCATCCCGACGACGGCGACCGCCGCGCCGAGGCCCACGGCCGCGCCCGCCAGCACGGCGCCGCCCAGACGCCGCGCGAACAAGGCGATGCGCGCGCGCCATCCGCGGCGCGGGCGCGGCACGAAAGCATGAAAGCGTAGGGCGATCGTTTCCATGAATCTCCTCGGCGTCGGCTCGTGCGTGCGCTGCAGCTGCGGCATCTTGGCTTCCGGCCATTCAGTTGCGGCGCCGCGCGCGGGCGTTCAAGCATCGCGCCCGCGCGCTGCGCGCCGCGCCGCCGAGCGCCTTGCTCGCGGATCCTCCGGTCGCTACGCTGGCGCGAATGCCCGGCCGCTTCTCTGCAACGCACGCGGCTGCCGCGCCCGCGACCGCCGGCGGCGCCTCGCCCGCCACGGCCCGTCGTGCGGCGCGCGCCACGGCCCGTCGCGCCTCGCGCGCGGCACGGGCCGCCGCGCTCGCGGCGGCGGTCGTCTGCGCCGCTGCGATCGGCGCCGGCGCCGCGCCGAGGCCCGCCGCCGCCGCCGTGGCCCCGCACCGGTCCTTCGAGCGGCTCGTCACGGGCAACGGCTGGGCCGTCGCCAGCTACGACCGCGCGACGCGCCGTCTCGACACCTTCCTCGAGCACCCGTTCCGCTTCTTCGCCCCGCGCGACGACCCGCCCGACCTGTGCTTCGGCGCCGACGAGTCGCGCGACCTGCTGTACGACACCTACTTCGGCGTGCGCGCCGGCGCGGGCGCGGCGGCGCGCGGCGACTGGCTCCCCGACGCGCCGCTCGACGACGCCGGCTACCTGCCCGGCACGGGCGTCGTCTACACCGACCAGCACGTCGGCGACGGCCGCGCCCTCCGCGTGCGCACGTGGTCGTTCATGCCGATGGGCCTGGACGCCCCGGCGTTGGTGATGGTGGCGCGCATCGACAACGAAGGGGCCGCCGCCCTCCCCGTCTCGCCCTACGTGCTCTTCAACTTCCACCTCGGCGACGCCGCCGGCGGACGCGAGCCGAGCGCCGACGCCGAGGAGGTGGCGCCCGACCCGACGCGCCCCGCGCTCTACGAGTACTCGGCGCAGAGCGCGGGAACGATCGCCTACGTGGCCCTCGCGCCGCTTGCGCACCGTACCGCCGCCACGGGTGCCGCGTCCGCCTATCAGGCGCTGCTCGCCGCCGCCGACCTCGACGACGCCGCCGCCACGGCCGGCCCGACCTTCGACGTCGCGCCCGGATTCCAGGGGCCACAGACCACGCTCGCACCCGGCGCCGCCGCGACGTTCGCCGCCGGCGTCGTCTGGGCGCTCGACGAAGACGCCGGCCCTGACGTGGACGCGCTCGTCGCCTGGGCGGCCGGGCGCGCGCCCGAGGATCTCGTCGCCGGCGAGACGGCCGACTGGGCGGCCTGGCAGACCGCCCCGCCCGCCGAGCTCGACCCCGACGCCGCGGACCTCTGGCTGCAGTCGGCGGCGTTCCTGCGCATGGCGCAGGTGCGCGAGACTGGCGGCGGGTTCGGGCAGATCCTCGCCAGCCTGCCGCCCGGGCTGGGCGACCCCGCCGCACAATGGAACATCGCCTGGGTGCGCGACATGGCCTACGCCACGGTGGCGCTGGCGCGCAGCGGGCATCTCGCCGAGGCGCGCGACGCGCTGCGCTTCCAGGTGCTGGCCGGGCCGGGACGCCACGTGGCCGAGGTGGGCATGCCCTACCGCATCTCGGTGACGCGCTACTTCGGCAACGGCGCCGAGGAGAGCGACTGCAACGCCAGCGGACCGAACATCGAATTCGACGGCTTCGGGCTCTTCCTGTGGGCGCTGGGCGAGTACCTGCGCGCCGGCGGCGACGTGGAGGAAGCACGCACCTGGTGGCCGACGGTGCGCGACGAGGTGGCCGACGTGCTCGTCTCGCTCGTCGACGCGGACGGAACGCTGCGCGCCGACTCCTCCATCTGGGAGGTGCACTGGAACGGCATGGAGCGGCGCTTCACGTACTCGTCGCTGGCGGCGGCGCGCGGGCTGTGCGAAGCGGCGGGCGTGGCGGAGGCGCTGGGCGAAGCGGCGGACGCGGCGCGCTTTGCCGCCGCCGGCGCCGGCGTGCGCGACGCCGTGGTCGCCACGCGAACGGATCCGCGCGGCGCGCTCGGACAGTCGCTGGAGGACCTCGTCGCCGGGTACGGCTACGTGGACGCCGCTGCCGTGGAGGCCGTCGGCTGGGGCATCGTCGACCCGGGCGCGCGCGTCGCCGCCGCCACGATCGCCGCCGTCACCGACAACCTGACGACCGCCTCAGGCCTGGGCTTCATGCGAAACGACGACGGCGCCTGGTACGACTCGCAGGAGTGGGTCTTCGTGGGCCTCCGCCTGGAGCCCGCCCTGCGCGCGACCGGTGACGCGGCGCTGGCCGCGCGCGCCGACGCCCTGCGCGCCTGGCTGGAAGGGCAGGCGCTCGCCAACGACTTCCATTTCTCCGAGCTGCACGATCCCGCGGACGGGGACTACGAGGGGTCCATCCCGATGGTGGGCTTCGGCGCCGGCGCGTACCTGATCGCGCGCAGCGGCGGCGGCGTGCTCGGCCCCGCCTGCGGCGCCTACGCAGCCGAGCCCGCCGCCCCGCCCGCCGACGCCGGCGTC
>DASYRF010000343.1:0-5354 GCA_036004705.1 Myxococcota bacterium | reverse complement strand
GTGCACCGCCTCTTCGATCGCGGCCGCGAGGGTGGGCACGCCGGAGAGCACGGCCCACGACGGCACGGTCACCCGCACCGTGCCCACCGCCATCGCCCCCCTGCAGTCCCAGACGGTGGCCACGAGCTCCAGCTCGTCCGGCGACACGCCGCTGTCGTGATCCGCGCCCGGGACCGGCTTGTAGTCGATGCTGCCGGTGACCGCGACCACGGCGCCCGCGGCTTGCAGCGCGCCCAGCCATCCGGCGCCGGCCGCGAAGGCCTTGTCGTAGGCGTCGCCGCCGACGGCGCGCACGTAAACCGAGTCGCGCAGCGCGATGCGCACGGCCTCGGGCAGGAGCGGGGCGGCGAAGGCGGCGCCGGCGACGATGCTCGCCCCGGTGGTGAACCGGCCCACGGCCACGGGCAGCGCGCCGGCGTCGAGCTTCGTCCAGCGCGCGGCGACTTCGTCCTTGCCGACCTTCACGACGTCCAACCCGACGGCGGCGCCGGCGCGCAGGGCGTCGGCCAGGGCGGCGGGCGTGACGGCCTCGGCGACCTCGACGTCGAGGCGCGTGCGCTCGGCGTCGGCGAAACGCACGCGCGCGAGCTTCACGCCGGGCAGGCGCGACAGCGCCTCCAGGAGCGCGTCGGTCGCCAGACGGCCGGGAAGCCCGGCGACGTCCAGGTGCAGCACCTTCGCCACCGGTCCGCCGACGAGCGTCGTGCGCAGCGCGGGATAGACGGCGTCGGCGAGAATCCGGTACGAGGCGGCGCGCGCGGCGCCGGCGTCAGTGGCGGGGCGGTCGGCGCTGGAGTCCAGCAGCGTCGGCGGGCCGGGGGCGACGACCGACAGCACGCGCACGCGGGCTGTCGCCGGGAAGGCGAACACCTTCACGCCGAACGCCGTGCGCTCCTCGTCCTTGCCGCTGACTTCCGCGACGACGACGAAGTCGGCGATGCCGCCGAGCTTGGCGAGCCCCTCAGGCGTGGCCAGAGACTTCGCCGGCGTCCCGGGCGTGAGCGTCCCCTTCGGCAGCGACGCGTCGCGCAGGACCACGAAGCCGTCGCTCGTGAGCCGGTCGACGAGCCGCGCCTCCATGCCGGAGGGCGTCGCCGGCCCTTCTTCCGTGTGCAGGTACACGCGCGGGCCGGCCGCCCACGCGGCGGCCGGAAACGCGAGCGTCACCAGCGCGGCGGTGGCAGCGGCAGCGGCAGCAGCAGCGAGCGCCGCGACGGAAACGGAAGCGGCGATGTCCCCGCCAGCACGCCGTCGCGGTACACCGCGGCGCCGGGAAGCGGCGGCGAGCGCGGCGGTGGCAGGACGCGCGCGCGGGACGCGCGATAGGAGCGTGCGCATGCGCATGGCTGGACGCGGAAACTAACACTTCCGTCCCAAAACGCCAGGGCGTGGCGGGGCAAGGGGGGGGCGTGGCATAACGTCCGGAATGAACACGGGGCTGCTGGTGGCCGCGGGGGCGGCCCGTGCGGACGTCGTCTTCCGCCAGGAGCGTCGCGCGGCGGCGCGGCGGCCGGCGCCCGCGCCGCTTTGGCTGGCGGCGGCGCGGCGGCCGGCGCCCGCGCCGCTTTGGCTGGCGGCGGCCGCGGCGGCGGCGGCGGGATGCGGCGGCCAGGTCGTCTTCACACCGGGCAGCGACGCGGCGAATCGCCCGCCCGACGCGGCGGTGCCCTCGCTCGACGGAGGCCCCGACGGCGGCGCTGGCGGCGACGGCGGCGGCGAGGCCGGCGCCGGCGGCGCGAACCCCTGCGGCGGCGCGTCTGCGCTGCTCGGCGTGGGCGCGACCTGCGGCCCGTGCCGCATCGTGGCCTGCGCCGGCCCCGACGCGACGCGCTGCGCCTACAACCCGGGGCCGGCCTGCCCCGCCTTCACGAACGCCACCGCCTCCGCCGGGCTGAGCGCGCCGTTCAACTCGCTGCGCGAGGACTCCGGCCCCGGCGTGGGCGTGCTCGACGTCAACGACGACGGCGCGCTCGACCTGGTGCACGCGGGGCGCGAGACTCCGGTCGTTTACCTCGCCGACGCGCCCGGCGCTGCGACCTTCACGCGCTTGTCCAGCGCGGGCGCCCTCGACGCGGCGCCCTCGGGGAACGGCGTCGTGCCGGTTGACCTCGACGCCGACGGAAGGCTCGACCTGGCGCTGACGAGCCCGCCGGTGCTGCGCTCGTTCTCGGTTTGGAGGAGCCTGGGCGACGGCACGTTCGCCGACGCCGCCGTCGGCCCCGCTGCCGAGCTGGAAAAGGGCGGCAACGGCATGGCCTGGGCTGACTACGACGGCGACGGCGACCTCGATGTCTACGTGGCCACGTTCAGCCAGATGGACGCGTCGCACCTGCTGCGCAACGACGACGGCGTGCTGGTGGACGTGACGGACGCGGCCGGAGTGGAGCTCACCGGCGCGCGCTCCTTCGAGCCCGCCTGGCTCGACTACGACCTGGACGGCGACCAGGACCTCCTGGTGTCGAACGACATCCCTTTCTTCACCGGCGTGCCGATGACGCTCTTCCGCAACGAAGGCGACGGCACGTTCATCGACGCCTCCTTGCCCGCCGGCGCCGGCTGGGAGATCGACGGCATGGGCATCGCGATCGGCGACCCGGACGGCGACGGCGACCCCGACGTGTACGTCACGAACGTCGCCGGCGTGCCGCTCGCCGGGATCAACAACATCCTCATGATGAACCAGGGCGACGGCACGTTCCTGGAGGAGTCGCGCGCGCGCGGCGCGGACCAGGTGCGCTGGGGCTGGGGAACGACGTTCTTCGACTTCGACAACGACGGCGACGAGGACCTCTTCTACGCCGACGAGCCGCGCTCCCCCGTGCCGCTGTCCGGATGCGTGCTGCTGCGCAACGACGGCGGCGGCTACTTCAGCGACGTGTCGGTCGAGGCGGGGGCCGACGTGCAGTTCGCCACGTTCGCCGCCGAGGCCGTGGACATCGACGGCGACGGCGACCTGGACCTGCTGCTCACCGGCCGGGCCAACGCCCCGCCGCTGACGCTGCTGCTCAACAACGGCACGCCCGGCCGCTGGCTGGAGGTGGAGCTGCTGGACCACGGCGCCAACCGCTTCGGCATCGGGGCGACGGTGCGCGCCGGCGCCGGGGGCGCCGTGCAGACCCGCTGGGTGCGCGCCGGCGACAGCATCCAGGGCGGGGTGCCGCCGGTGGCCCACTTCGGCATGGGCTGGGCGCCGCGCGCCGACTTCGTGGAGGTGCGCTGGCCCGACGGCGGCGTCACGACCGTTTACGGCGTCCCCCTCGACCAGCGCGTCGTGGTGACGCGCTGACCCGCGGCGGCGGGCCGCCGGCGGGCGGCCCGGCCCCCTCGGCGCGGGCGGCGGTGCCGCGCGGGGTGCCGTCCATCGCCTGCCATTTGGCGCGCACCGTGGCGAACGTGCCGTCGCGGATCGACGCGCGCACCTCCTTCATCAGATCCATGTAGAAGGCGACGTTGTGCAGCGCGCCCAGGATGGTGCCGAGGATCTCGTCGCTCAGGAAAAGGTGGCGCAAGTAGGCGCGCGAGAAGTTCGTGCACGTGTAGCAGGCGCAGCCGGCGTCGACGGGGTAGAGGTCGCGCGCGTAGCTGCGGTCGGTGACGCGGATGCGGCCGCGGCGCGTGAAGAGCGACGCGCCGCGCGCCAGGCGCGTGGGAATGACGCAGTCCATCATGTCGATGCCGCGCGCCACCGCTTCGACGACGTCGGCCGGGAAGCCGATGCCCATCAGGTAGCGCGGGCGGTCGGCGGGCAGGAGCGGCGCCGTGTAGTCGAGCACCTCGCACATCGCCTGCAGGCCCTCCCCCACCGACAGCCCGCCGATGGCGTGGCCGGGGAAGTCGAGCGCCGCGACGTCGCGCGCGCTCTCTTCGCGTAGCGCGCGGTAGACGGAGCCTTGCACGATGCCGAAAAGCGCCTGGTCGGGGCGCGCATGGGCGGCGCGCGAGCGCGCGGCCCACAGGCGCGTGCGGCGCACGGCGGCCGCCGCCTGCGCTTCGGTGCACGGGTACGGCGCGCACTCGTCGAACGCCATGGCGATGTCCGCGCCGAGCGCCTGCTGCACCTCCATGGACCGCTCCGGGGTGAGCAGCACCGGCTCGCCCGACTCCTCCCAGCGGAAGCGCACGCCGTGGTCGGACACCTCCGTCTTCTGCAGCGAGAACACCTGGTAGCCGCCCGAGTCGGTGAGGACGGGGTGCGGCCAGCCCATGAAGCGGTGCAGGCCGCCCGCCTTCTGGATGATGCTCTCGCCGGGCCGCAGCATCAGATGATAGGTGTTCGACAGCACGATCTGCACGCCGAGGCGCTCCAGCTCGGCCGGCGTGAGCCCGCGCATCGCCGCGCGCGTGCCGACCGGCATGAAGACGGGCGTCTCGACCACGCCGTGGGCCAGCTCTAGCCGGCCGGCGCGGGCCGCCCCGCACGTCGCCTCCACGCGGAAGCTGAGCGGCGCGGCGGCGGCCACGGGCGCGGCGGCATGGGTGCGGCCGCTGGCAGGCGAGTCGGTCACCGCGCCATGATACACGTCCGCCCCATCGTGGCTCGCCTGGTCGCAAGAACGTCGTTCGCCACCGGAGTCACGGCAGCGGTTGTACACTGGCGCCGTGAGCGACGATCTCGGCGCGCCGTCCGGCGACTCCGGCGACACCCCGACGCGCGTCGCGGTCCCGGAGCGCGCGCCGCGCGAGCCCACCGAGCCCTCGGCGGTGCGCGCCGGCGAGACCGGTCGTTCGCTGGTGGCGGGCGCCTCGCTCCAGTCCGCCACGACCTCGCGCGACGCGCTGCACCTGCAGGAGGTCGTGCGCACGCGCTTCTTCGTGCGCCTCATCGGCGCGTTCGTCGTCCTCGTCGCGCTGCTGCTGCCGTTCATCGGCGGCGACCCGCTGGCGGCGCGGCTGCTCTGGGCGGGGCTGGCGGCCGTAGCGGCGGTCTCCGCCTGGCTCGGCTGGCGGCTGCGCAACCCGGCCGCCTACCGCACCGGGCACGTGCTCGTCTTCGGCTACGCCTGCATCTTCGGCGGCTTCACCGGGATCTACTACTTCGGCGTCTTCTCGCCCGCCGTCGCCCTCATCCCGGTCGGCATCTACTTCTTCAGCCCGGGGCAAAGCTGGAGCGGCGCGCTGGGCGTCTACATCACCGTCGCGCTCGCGCAGGCGGCGATCATGGGCGCCGTCGGGACCGGGCTCGTGGCGGATCGAGGCCTGGTGCGCGGCGACGGCCTGGACGGCGCGCAGAAGGCGGTCATGTGGCTGCTGCTCGAGGCCGTCTACCTGGCGGCGTTCATGATCGGGCGCGCCACGCGCAAGGCGACCATCGAAGCCATCGAGCGCCACGAGAAGGCGGTGCGTGCCCTCGCCGC
>DASYRF010000342.1:0-21208 GCA_036004705.1 Myxococcota bacterium | reverse complement strand
GACGAGGTCGAACGGCGTCCCGGCGGCGGTGCCGAGGTCGTTCCACACGGCGACGCGCCCGCCCTCGGTGTCGCGGACCGCCACGCCGGCGGCCCCGAAAGGCGAGAGGCCGCCGGGTAGGCGGAAGGAGGTGGTGGAAATTTGTGGGAAGGAGAGCGGCGTGCCGAGCGTGAAGTCGGCAGGCGGGTTGCTGGTGGTGGGGACCGCGTCCAGCCCGAAGACCACGTTGCCGCCGAAGGTGGTGGTGAGCAGCACCTTGCCGGCGTCGATCAGCGCGCCGCGCGACTGATACGCGGGAATGGCGCCGCCGTTCTTGCCGCGCGCATCGAGGTCGGGCTGGCCGATCACGACATCGGCGGGCGTGCCGCTGAGCACTGGGAACTCGCTCCACAGGAGCCAGCGGTGGTTCAGGGTGTCGGCCACGATGAGGCGCGTGCCGTCGCTCCAGACGTCGTCGGGCTGGTAGAGCGAGGTCGCGGAGATGCCGCCTTCGTTCGGGGCGTCCTCGCCGAAGGACGGCTGCCCCAGCACGACGTCGGCGGGGGCGTACGTCTCCGCCGGCATGTTGAGCCAGATGAGAACGCGGTTCCCGGTAGTGACGGCGAGCCGCGTACCGTCGCTCCAGATGCCGCTCACCGTCCCGTCGAAATTGGAGGCGCTCGGGGGAAGCGGCTCGTCGACCAGATTCGGGCGACCGAGGATGAAGTCGGGGCGTGCGGCCGGCGAGCTGGGGATCCCGTCGTACACGAGCAGGCGGGCGCCGTTGCCCACGAACAGGTGCGTGCCGTCCCAGAAGGCCGCAACGATGGATCGGCTCGATACGTTGCGCAGGAAAGTGGCGTCGTCGGTGACGACCAGCGGCTCGCCGCCGAGCACCAGCGCGGCGTCGGGGCCGTTCGGCGAAAGCGACAGGCCGTAGCGACCCGCCCCTGCGACCGAGAGGGCCACGGTGGTGGCGGGCTCGTCCAGCAGGAACGGGCCGTGCAGGACGAGCAGGCCGTCCTGTTCGGCGACGCCGATGATCTCGGGCGCCGAATACGCGGGCGGCAGGTCGGCGGGATCGTAGCGGAGGCGCAGGTCGGCGGCGGCGGAGAAGGCGAGGCCGGCCGGGGCGACGACGCATTCCACTCCGCCCAGAAGCTCGGAGGCGAGCGTCGGCTCCAGCGGCGGCTCCACGGAGAGATCGATGGTCGTAGGGCCGTCCAGCGCCCCCGGCGCGACGATCAGGACGCAGTCGTCGAGGATGCAGGAGCCGCCGCGCGAGCCGAGCTGGCACTCCACCTCGGTGCCGCCCATCGGATTGTGGCTGCAGCTGTTGCAGCCGGGGCCGAGCAGCGCGAGCGCGCACGCGGCGGCGGCGGCGGCGGCGGCGGGGAGAGACGAGGCAAGCGCCCGACGAAAGAGCTGCATGTGTCCTCCTCGACGATTGAAGATCGGCCGGCCCGCCGTGCCCCCTCGCCGCATCAGCGCAGCAGCTTCACGTTGTCGGGGCGCTCGGCGCGCAAGCGCTGCTGCGCGGCGATGCGGTCGAGGGCTTGCCCGACGTGCTCGCAGAGGATCTCGACCGCGATCTCCACGTCGTGCTCCACCTCGCGGCGGCCGTCGCGCCAGCCGAGATCCAGCGCGCCGAGCTCCTCGGCCTCGCCGAGCAGCGCAAAGCGCGCGCGCAGCGGCTTCTTCCCGCCCTCGTCGAAGCCGGACTCGTAGCGGGTGGTGCCGCGCGTGCCGTCGGCCTTGGGCTCGAGCACCGTCAGGCCCACGCAGTCCGCCCCCAGCGAGCCGAGGCGCTCGCGCAGCGCCTCCCACAGCTCCGTGGGGGTGGCGCAATGACGAATTCGCTCGCCGAGCGCCCGCACCGCCAGGCGCAGCTCCAGCGTGCGCGGCGCGGCGTCGGCCCGCATGCGTCCGGTCAGCCCGAGATAACCGAGGCGGCGCAACAGGAAGAACGCCACGATGCCCAGCGCGCCCAGGATGATGGCGGTCTGCGCGCTGTTGGCGTAGGTCAACAGCAGCGCCGTGCCACCGAGCAGGGCGCAGAGCACGTAGAGCGCCACCACGGCCTGGCGCTGGCTGAGGCCCAGCGCCAGCAGGCGATGGTGAATGTGCTCCTTGTCGGCGCTGAAGAGCGGCTTGCCCAGCACGGCGCGGCGCACCATCGCCAGCAGCGTGTCGAGGATCGGGAGCCCGAGCGCGGTGATGGGGATGAGGATGGCGACCGCCGTGGACGACTTCTGATTCGTCATGATGGCGCTCACCGACAGCACGAACCCGAGGAACATGCTGCCGCTGTCGCCCATGAAGATGGACGCGGGGTTCCAGTTGTAGATGAGGAAGCCGATGATGGCGCCGGCCAGCGCGGCCATGAGCAGCACCATCAGCGGCACGCCGCGGATGGCGGCCAGCGTGAACGTGGTGCCGACCGCGAAGAGCGCCACGCCGCCGGCCAGGCCGTCCAGGCCGTCGATGAGGTTCACGGCGTTGATGACGCCGACGATCCACAGGAGCGTGAAGGGGAGCCCCAGCGCGCCGAGCGCGATGGGCGCGCCGAAGGGATTGGCGAGGAGGTCGACGCGGAAGCCGAGGTAGTACATGAGCCCGGCCACGGCGAATTGCACGACGAACTTCTTGCCGGCGCCCGCCCCGCGCAGATCGTCGTAGACGCCGAGCAAGGCGATGGCGATGCCGCCGACAAACAGGCCGAGCGCCCGCGCGCGGTCGGCGTAGAAGAGCCCGCCGGCGCCTGTATTGAGGAACAACAGGCCGATGAGCGGGGCGTAGAACGAGGCGACGATGGCGATGCCGCCCAGGCGCGGCACGGGGCGCCCGTGAATCTTGCGCGACGAAAGGGTCTGGTCCACCGCGCCGTACCGCCGCGCGAGCCGGCGCACCAGCGGCGTCAGGACGGCGCCGCACAGAGCGGACAGAACGAGCGCGACGGCGGCAGTCCTCACGCGGTGCAACCTCGCAGATCGGCCCCGGGTCGTTGGTTGGCCCAGACCCGGCCGACATTCACCGGAACCGACGCACGATGCGGTGTGTCAGCGGCCTGGGAATAGCAGGCGCCCCGGCTCCGTCGCAAGAGAGGGACCGCCGGGCGCGTGGGGGCGGGGTTGACGCTCGTCGGAGTGGGCACGTAACATCGCTTGGCTGTGATGAAACCGGCTCAACAGCGGAGGAGGCTTCCATGACGAAGGCGTTGCGTTTGGTGCTGGCGGCCGGATTGGCGGTGGGGGCGGGAGTGCTGCTCTCCGCCGGCGGATGCGGTTCCTCGGGACCCTCCGCCAAGATCGACACCGTGCACTTGGCCGGCATCCCGGCCGACCGCAAGGGCGCGATGTTCGCCGCCCAGAACAACATCGACGTGGCCAAGGCGAACCTGAGCACGGCAGAGAAGGCCTACGAGGACGCCAAGACGTTCGTGGATCTGGTGAAGTCGGAGGTGAGCGTCGCCGAGGCGAAGGCCGAGCAGGCGAAGGCCGCGATGAAGATCGCGGCGTCGACGGGCCTGGCGGAGAAGGTGCGCGACGCCGAGGCCGAGGAGGCGGTCGGGGAGCTGGGGGTGGACGCCTACCGTGCGAAGCTCGAGTATGCCAAGGCCAACGTCACGTTCGCCGACGACAACATCGACCTGGCCGAAGTGGCGGTCTGGGAGGCGGAAGCGGCCTTCGAGCTGGAGAAGATGAAGCTGCTGGAGGCGAGCAGCATGACGGTCGAGGGCGTGGACCCGGTGGACATCCGCGACCAGCACGCGAAATACGCCGGGAAGCTGGCGGACAAGCGCGAGGCGGCCGAGAAGTCGAAGTCGAAGGTCACCGAGAAGAAGACGGCGTACGACGGGCTCATGAAGAAGTACGACGAGGCGCGGGCGGCGCTGAAGTCGAGCTCCGTGGAGCCGGGCGCACCGACGTACCTGCCTCCCGGCGGGCCGAGCTCCGTGACACCGACCCCGGGCACGACCGCGGCGCCCAGCGGGGGCGAAGGCGCGGGCTCGGGGTCGACCGGCTCGTCCGGGTCGGGGTCCGGAACGGGCAGCGTCCGGTAGACCCTCGCGCGCCGGGCGCTCGTCCGGCGCGCGCCCCCTCGCATGCGACCGTTGTGCCTGCTGGGCCATCCGGTCGCACACTCGCGCTCGCCGGCGCTGTTCGCGACGGCGCTGCGGGTCGCCGGGCTCGAGGCGCAGTTCTCCTATTACGCGGTCGACGTGCCGCCGGAAGCGCTCGAAGCGGCGGTCGCGGGGCTGCGCCCGCTCGGGTTCGCCGGGGCGAACGTCACGGTGCCGCACAAGGTGAGGGTGGCGGGGCTCTGTGACGCGCTGGAGCCTGCGGCGGTGGCGGCACGCTCGGTGAATCTGGTGGTGGTCGAGGCCGGGCGCCTCGTCGGCGACAGCACCGACGGCGCAGGGCTCGTGCGCGCGCTCGGAGAGCTGGGATTCTCGGCGGCGAACCGGCGCGCCGTGGTGGTCGGCGCCGGTGGCGCGGCGCGGGCGGCGGTCGCGGTGCTGCGCGCCGAGCGTGTGGCGCACATCGCGTGCGCCGCGCGCAACCTCGTCGCGGCCGAGTCGCTGGGGGCGGACGCGGTCATCTCGCACGTGCCGCGGAGCGGGGGCGCGGCGGGCGGCGGCGGGCGCGGTGGCGGTGCCGGGGGCGGCGGGGGCCGTGCCGGGGGCGGTGGCGAGGGAGAGCCTGCCGCGCTGCACGCGGCGCTCGACGGTGCCGACCTGGTTGTGCAATGCACGACGCTGGGGATGCGCGACGGCGACGCGCTGCCGCTGGGCGACGCAGCGCTGGCGCGGCTCCCGGCGCAGGCGCTGGTGTACGACCTGGTCTATCGGACGGGCGAGACGCCGCTGGTGCGCGCCGCGCGCGCGCGCGGGCTGCAGGCAGCCGATGGCCGGGCGATGCTGGTCCACCAGGCGGCGCTCGCCTTCGAGCGTTGGACCGGCGCGGCCGCCCCGCTCGACGCGATGCGCGCCGCCGTCGCCGACGCGGAATAGGCGACGCCGACGTTTTCGCCATGCGCGCCGCCGTCGCCGACCCGAATGGGCGGCGGTCGTTTTCGCGATGCGCGCGCCGTCGCCGACCGAATGGGCGGCGGTCAGGGTTTTTCCAGCAGCAGGAAGATCTCGACGTTGCCCTGCGGGCCGGCCAGCACGCTGTCGGCGCGGGCGGCCACCTGCAAGCCGAGCCGCTCGGCGGCGGCGGCGACCTGGTCGGCGGCGCGCGCGCGCAGCGCGGGATCGGCGACGACGCCGCCGGGGCCGACGTCCTGCGCCGCCAGCTCGAACTGCGGCTTCACCAGCACCACGAGACGCCCGCCGGCGCGCACGCGCGCCGCGGCCGGGCCCAGCACCTTCTCCACCCCGATGAACGAGACGTCGATCGTCACGAGATCGACTTCCTCGGGCACGTGCGAAGCGTCGAGCGCGCGGGCGTTCAGGCGCTCCAGCACGACGACGCGCGCGTCGGCGCGCAGGGCCGCGGCGAGCTGGCCGTGGCCCACGTCCACGGCGTAGACGCGACGCGCCCCACGCTGCAGAACGCAATCAGCGAATCCGCCGGTCGACGCGCCGACGTCGAGCACGACCGCGCCCGCCGTGTTCACGCCGAAGCGATCGAGGGCGCCGGCGAGCTTCACACCGCCGCGTGAGACGTAGGGATGGTCGCGCCCGCGCACCTCGAGCGGCGCGTCGCGCGGCAACAAGTCGCTCGCCTTGTCCACGCGGCGCTCGCCGCTGAACACCTCGCCGGCCATGATGACGGCGCGGGCGCGCTCCCGCGACGGCGCCAAGCCGCGCGCCACCAGAAGCAAGTCGGCGCGCTCGCGCGCCACCGGCCGCCGCGCGCGCAGCCCGGCCGCACCCGCCAGGTCCGCCGCCTCGCCGGTGCGCTCCTTTCCGTGCGGCCCGCCGCCCATCAGCGCCGCGCGCGCCTTGCGCTTCTTGCCCATCAGGCTTCCGCGCGGCGGCGCCGCGCGTTCCTCCCTGGTCTCGCCGCGGCGGCAGGGCCCGCGGCCAGCTCCGCGCATCCGAGCGCGCCCGCGATCCCGCGCACGGGTTGACAGTGTTCGCCGCGCCGCCGAGAGTCAAGCGGCATGGGCCTCCAGCCGGTCGTACAGACGCTGTGCGACTTGGCGTCGGCACGACCTGACCGCCACGCTCGCGCCGCCGATCGCGTGGCCGCCGTCGCGACGCTGGCCGGCGAAGTCGCTTCTCTGGCCCGCGCGCAAGAGGTCGCCGGCCTCGTCCACGGCGTCGCGTCGGACTTGCTGGCACGCCCCGGCACGCTGGGCGCGGCCGCGCGCGACGCACTCGACGCCGTGCGCGCGCTCCTCGCGCCCGATCACCGCCGGACGGTCGCAGCGAACCTGCTGCGCCTCGCCCAGCTTCAGGCGGCGCTCGACGCGCTCGCCCCCACGCGGATTCCGGTCGTCGTCCTGAAAGGCGCCTACCTGATCGAGACTGTCCATGCCGGTGATCCCGGCCGCCGCCCGATGATGGACGTGGACGTGCTCGTCCCACCGGCGGACTTCGCTCGCGCGCTCGCGGCCCTGCGCGCCGCCGGCTTCGCGCCGCGCGGCGGCGACGCCGCCCTCGCGTACCCCGTCGTGGCCCTTCGGCGCGGCGGCGTGGATCTCGAGCTGCACGACCGCGTCGCGCGCGCCGGCCGCCTGCACGTCACGCCGCGCGACCTCTTTTCCCGCGCCGTGCCGCTGCGTGTCGCCGACCGCGACGCGCTCGCCCTCGCCCCCGAAGACGCGCTCGTCCACCTCTGCGTGCACCTCGCCGAGCACGCCTACATCGCCCGCCTGCGCTGGCTCGCCGACGTCGCCTGGCTCGCGGCACGCGCACACCCGCCCCTTGATTGGGACGCGCTGCGCGCCCGCGCGCGCTCCGCCGGCGCTGCCTTCGCCGTGCATCGCGCCTTGACGCTCGCCGGTGCGCTGCTGGGCGCCGACGTCCCGCTCGCCCTCCTTCGCGACCTCGCCCCCGGCCGCCTGCGCAGCGCCTGGTACGACCTGCTCGTCGACCATCGCTCCCTGCGTTTCTCCCGCCTTCCCTTCGGGCGCGCCGCCGACCTTCTGCTGGCGCTTCCGGCCGTGGACCGCCCGCGCGACGCCCTCGCCATGGTGATGGCCTTCGCGCGACGCCGCCTGGCGCTCGCTCCCCGCCCGCCCGCCGCCGGGGCCGGCGGCGCCTGAAACGTCCTCGCCGCGCGCGCGCCGGATGCTAGAATGCCGGAAGGGAAGCTTTTCCGCGCGAGGAACGTCCACAGAAAAGATGCGTTACAACGACTTCGAGCAGCAGCTCCTGGACCTCGCGATGCGGACGAAGGAACCGCTCACTCCGGCCTTCGTCGCCTACAATCTGCGCATCCGCATCGAGGAGGCGCGCGAGCACCTCGAGAAGATGGCGCAAGAGGGCAACGTCTCGCTGGAGAGCGACGCGGACGGCAACCTCTACTACGACTTCCCGGCGCTGCCACGGGGGGCCGTCAGGCCGCCGCCAGCGCCGGTCCCGGTGGCGGTCGGCTCCGCGCCCGTCGCCATGTACGGTTCCGCGCCAGGATCGGCGCCGGTCGGCTACGCACCTTCCCAGGGGCAGGCGCTCGTGCCGGGCGGAGGCGCGGGCTACCCCGTGCCCGCGCGCCCCGCGCCCACCTTCAGCCCCGCCGTCGCGGGGCTGCTTTCGTTCCTGTGGCCGGGGGCGGGGCAGATCTACCGCGGTGAGGTCGGCGCCGGCATTGGTTTCATGATCGCGACGCTGGTGGGGTACGTGCTCTTCATCGTCCCGGGGCTGGTGATGCACATCATCTCTGTGGTGAACGCGGCGCGCGCGCCCGACCCGCCGCCGGCACCTTACTTGCCGGCGCCGGCGCCGGCGTACTACTTGCCACCGCGGGACGCGCCGCCCGCGGCGCCGATACCGCCCGCACCCCCGCCGCCGCCGTCGTCCAGCATCGCCTGAGGCGGCGCCGCGCTTTCACCCCTCCGGCCGGTGTGGTAAGTCCGGCGCGTTCCACCGCGCTCGGGGCGCCTGCGCCCCCTGGAGGGTCACATGCTACTCGCGCGCTCCTGGGCGGCCGGCTCCGCCTCGGCCGCAGCGGCCGCCGCGCTGGCGCTGCTCGCCGCCGGCTGCCCGCAGCCCCGCGGCACCGACGCCGGCGGCGCCGACGCCAGCGAGGACGGCGGCCTCACCGGCGGCTGCCTGCTCGACAAAGACTGCACCGACTTCAACCTTTGCACGGACGATCGCTGCGATACCGTGACCGGCACGTGCAGCTTCACCGTCGACGACACGAACGAAGTGCCGCAGGCCGCGCCGGCCGACTGCCGCCGCGAGATCTGCCAGGGCGGCGCGCTGGTCAGCGTCAATTACGACCTGGAGATCCCGTTCCCCGCGTCGTTTATCGACTGCCGCGCCGAGGTGTGCATGAACGGCGCCGTCGCAGTCGTCAACAGCACGACCGAGTCGCCTTTGTCGGACAACGACCCCTGCACCGCCGATACCTGCGTCGGCGGCATGCCCGACTACAGCGTCGTCCCCGACGGCACCGGCTGCGACACGGACGGCACCGCCGCCACGAACGAGGTCTGCGCCGCCGGCGTGTGCCTGCCCTCGCAGTGCGGCGACGGCGTCGTCGACGCCGTGCTCGGCGAGACGTGCGACCCGGGCCCGGTCGTCGCGGGCGACCGCTGCTCGAACCTGTGCACCATGCCGCCGTCGCTCGTCGGCACACAGGACCTCGCCGCCGCTCCGCCGCCCGCCGTCGTGGTGGCGGCGAGCCCCGGCGAAGGACTGGGCGGCGCGGGCGCGCTGGCGGCGGGTGACGTGGACGGCGACGGCACCGCCGACGTCCTCGCCGGGGCGCCCGGCGCGGGCGCGCTGTACGTGATGCTCGGCACCGCCGCCGCCGTCGGCGGCTGGCCGGCATCGCGCGACCTCCTCGCTGCGCCGGCCGACGTGACGCTCATCGGCCCCGCGGGCGCCGGCTTCCCCAGCGCCGTGGCCGCCGGCGACGTGAACGGCGACGGCCTCGCCGACATCGTGGTCGGCGCCGCGGGCGCCGACGGCGGCGCGGGCGCGGCCTCCGGCGCGGTCTGGGTGGTCTACGGCCGTGACTTCGCCGCGCCCGGCGCGACCACCGCGTTCGATCTCGGCGCCGGCGACGCCGACCTGAGCTTCACGCCCATCGGCGCGGGGGACGCGCTCGGCGCGGCGCTGGCCGTAGGCGACGTCACGGGGGACGGCGCAGGCGACCTCGTGCTCGGCGCGCCGGGGGGCGACGGTCTCGGCGGCCTGGTCCCCGACGCGGGCGACGTCTACGTCTTCGCCGGCGGCACGGGCGTGTTCGCGCCCGGCGCGTCGGTCTCGGTGCTGCTCGCCGATGCGTTGTTCTACGGCGACGCCGGCGACGCGCTCGGCACCGCCTTGGCAGCCGGCAACGTGGGTGGCAGCGCCGCGTCGGACGTGATCGCCGGGGCGCCGGGACACGACGGCCAGTCCGGCACTCTCTCCGGCGCCGGCGCCGTGGCCGTCTTCTACGGCGCGCCGTTCTCACTCGCCAGCGTCTCCCTCGCGGCCGCCGACGCCGTGGTCCATGGCGGCGGCGCCGGAGACGCGCTCGGAGCCGCCGTGGCGACCGCCGACTTCAACGGCGACGGCGCGGGCGACCTCCTCTACGGTGCGCCGCAAGGCGACGGCTTCAATGACGCCACGCCCGACGACGGCGACGCCTACACGTTCTGGGGACCCGTCGACCCCGGCGCCTACGTCGCCACCACCGTGGTGCTCCCGGAGTTCACAGGCGGTGGCGCCGAGCTCTACGGCGAGGGCGAAGACTTCGGCGCAGCGCTCGCCGCCGGCGACCTCAACGACGACGGCCACGCCGACGTCGTCGTCAGCGACCGCCTCGCCTGCAGCGCGGCGCCGTCCCCGTGCGCCGCGGAAGCGGGCGAGACCTACGTGGTGCTGGGGCGGCCCTTCACCAGCGGTCCCGGCGTCGGCGGGCAGACGCGCTTCCAGGTCGCGCTCGGCACCGTGGGCGTGCTCATCCGCGGTGCCGCCGCGGCGGACCACCTCGGCACTTCCGTCGTGGTCGCCGACGTCGACGGCAACGGGCTGGCCGACATCATCGCCGGCGTCCCGGGGGCCGACCCCGCCGGCGGGGCGCGCGTCGACGGCGGCGAGATCGTCGTCTTCTTCGGCGGCGCGAACCCGACGCCTCCGTAATACGGTCCCAAGACTTTCGTCCGCCGAAGGCTGGCAAAGCCAGCCTTCGCGATTCGGAAGTCCGATCCCTGAAGGGGCTCCGCCCCGCACCTCGCAGCTGGAGTCTTGGGACCCGTTTCCCCCGCTTCTGCGCCTGCCAGGATCCCGCGCGCCGATCTCGTTCCGACGGCGGCGCTATTCGACCGTGACGGATTTGGCGAGATTGCGCGGCTGGTCGACGTCCGTGCCCTTGCGGTCAGCGACGTGGTACGCGAGCAGCTGCAGCGGCACCACCGTCACCAGCGGCTCCAGCGCCTCGGGGCACGCCGGCAGGGGCAGGAAGACGCTCGCCAGCGCCGCCAGCCGGTCGTCGCCCGCCGTCCCGAGCGCGATGACCTGCGCCCCGCGCGCCTTCACCTCCGACACGTTGCTGAGGATCTTCTCGTGGTGGCGGTTCTGCGGCGCCAGCACCACGACCGGCATGTCTTCGTCCAACAGCGCAATCGGCCCGTGCTTCAGCTCGCCCCCCGCGTAGCCTTCGGCGTGGACGTAGCTGATCTCCTTCAGCTTCAGCGCTCCCTCCAGCGCGATCGGGTACAGGTGGCCGCGCGCGATGTACAGCGCGTCGCGCGCGTGGGCGAGCCCCTGAGCGAGCTGGATGATCTCCGGCTCCAGCGCCAACGCGTCGGCGATGTGGTGCGGCGCCGCCGCCAGCCCCTCCAGCAGCGCCCGACCGTGCTCGGCGCTCAGCGTGCCGCGCCGGCGCCCGAGGTACACCGCCAGCAGCGACAGCGCGGCGAGCTGCGCAGTGAAGGCCTTGGTGCTCGCCACGCCGATCTCCGGGCCGGCGTGCGTATACAGAACGTCGTCCGACTCCCGCGCGATGGTGCTGCCGACGACGTTGACGATCGCCAGCACTCTCGCCCCGCGCCGCCGCGCCTCGCGCAGCGCCGCCAACGTGTCCAGCGTCTCGCCCGACTGGCTGATCGCCACGCACAGGTCGCGCTCGCCGATGATGGGGTTGCGGTAGCGGAACTCGCTCGCCAGGTCCACCTCGACCGGGATCCGCGCCAGGTCCTCGATGAGGTAGCGCCCCACCAGGCCCGCGTAGTAGCTCGTGCCCGCCGCCACGATCACGAGCTTCCCCAGCTGCGCCACCTCGGCCGCCCCCAGCTTCACTTCGTCGAGGAAAACATCCCCCGTCTCCACGCTCAGCCGCCCGCGCAGCGTGTCGGCGACGGCGCGCGGCTGCTCGTGGATCTCCTTGAGCATGAAATGCTTGAAGCCGCCCTTCTCCGCCATCACCGGGGTCCAATCCACGCGCACCGCCTCGCGCACGACCGGCACCCCCGCGGCGTTCTCCAGATGCACCGACCCCTTCCTCAACACTGCCAGCTCGCCGTCCTCCATGAAGATGAAGCGCCGCGTGTGCGCCAGCACCGCCGGCACGTCGCTGGCGAGGAAATTCTCGCCCTCGCCCAGGCCGACCACCAGCGGCGAGGTCAGCCGCGCCGCCACGATGGTGTCGGGGTCGCTGGCCGCGATGACCGCGATGGCGTACGCGCCGTGGGCGCGCCGCACCGCCCGCCGCACCGCCTCGGGCAGGTCGCCGCGCGCCCCGCCCGCCAGCTCCTCGTCCACCAGGTGCGCGAAGATCTCCGTGTCGGTCTCGCTCTGGAACGCGCGCCCGCGCGCCTCCAGCTCGCGCCGCAGCGCCAGGTGGTTCTCGATGATGCCGTTGTGCACCACCACCGCCGCCCCGCTGCGGTGCGGGTGCGCGTTCTCCTCCGCGGGCCGCCCGTGCGTCGCCCAGCGCGTGTGGCCGATGCCGAGCTTCCCTTGTGGCGGCCCTTCGCGCAGCGCCTCGTCCAGCCGCGCCAGCTTCCCCACCGCGCGCACCACGCGCACGTCCTTGCCGTCATGAATGGCGATCCCCGCGGAATCGTACCCGCGGTACTCCAACCGCCTCAGCCCCTCGACGATGATCTCGCGGCAGTCGCGGTCGCCGACGTAGCCGACGATGCCGCACACGTCAGGATCCGGGCGCGGGCGCCGGCGCCGGCGGGGCGGCGTCGAGCGACTCCACCTTCTTCCCGGCGACGTCGTACACCTCCACGCGCCCGAACTCGCGCAGCGCATCCTTCAGGCTCTTCACCGGCTTGCCGTCGGGCTTGTCGATCGGCACCATCGCCTTGGCGTCGCCCACCACCACCAGCGCCCCCGTCGCCGGCAGCACGAACTTCTTCGCCGCCTCCACCGCGTCGGCGTCGGTGACCGCCGCCAGCTTGGAGTTGTACGTGTCCCAGTAGTCCGCGGGCAGGCCGAACACCTTCATGTCGACGACCTTCGACGCCACCTGCCCGATCGTCTCGATCGAAGTGGCGAAGACGCCCGTCAGGTAGCTCTTGGCGTCGGCGAGGTCGTCGGTCAGCGGGTCGGCCGGGAGCGCGCCCACCAGACCCAGCATGTCGCGGATGGCCGGAATGCTCTTGGGAACGTCCACGCCGTTGATCGACGCGGTCCAAGCGCCGCCCACCATGCGCGCCGACAGGCGCGAGTAGGCGCCGTACGTGTAGCCCTTCTCCTTGCGCAGCACGCGGAAGAGCCGCGCCGACGCCGACCCACCCAGCACCTGGTTGGCCAGGTACAACGAGAACCACGCCGGGTCGGTGCGCTTGATGGCGAGGTTCCCCAGCGACACGTCGGTCTGCGCCGACCCCGGACGGTCGACCAGGTACACCACCCGCTCCGCCGATACGGCCGGCGGGGGCTTCACCGCCTTGGCCGCCGCGCCTTTCTTCCACTTGCCCAGCGCCTTCTCGAGCCGCGCCGTGGCGTCCGCCGAGCCGATGTCGCCGGCGACGACCATGAACGCGTTCGCGGCGACGTAGTTCTTGGCGAAGAACCCCAGCAGCGCCTTGCGATCGATCTTCTTGAGGCTGTCCTCGCTGGGCACGATCGTCCCGTACGGATGCGCGCCGTAAAGGGCGCGCGCCATCGTGCGCCCCACCAGGAAGCCCGACTGCGAGAGCAGGTCCTTCAGGTCCGCCAGGCTCTTGTCGCGGTGCTTCTTGATCTCGTCTTCGGGAAACGTCGGGTTGAGGATCATGTCGCCGAGCACGCCCAGCACCGTGTCGACGTAGGGCGTCAGCACGCGCAGCGAGATGGACGTGTAGTCCTGATCCGTGGAGATGCCCAGCGACCCGCCGACGAACTCGATCTCCTCGGCGATCTGGTCGGCGGTGCGCGTCTTCGTGCCGCGCTTGAGCATCTCGCCGGTGAAGTCCGCCAGCCCCGCCAGGTCGGCCGGCTCCTGCGCGCTCCCCGAGCGCAGCACCAACGCGAACGCCACGGTCGGCAGCTCGTGCGACTCCAGCGTCACTACCTCGAGCCCGTTCTTCAGCTTCGTGGTGACGATGGGCGGAAACTTCGCGTCGCGCACCGGCCCCGGAGGCGGCGGCGACTCCTTCACTGTGGGCTTCGGCACGCCGCCCGGCGGCCCGCTCACGTCCACCGTCGTCTCGCCCACCCCCAGCGGCTTGCCGTCGCCCGCGCCCGCGCCCGCGGTCGCCGGAGGCGGGGTCGTCGCCTTGCTCGGACATCCCGACGCCAACAACCCGCCCGCCAGCAGCGCCAGCGCCAGCGCAGCGGAGAAAACGCCTCGCTTCATGGCTTGCCTCCCTCGGGCAGCACGTCCACCGCGGTGCGGTTGATGGAGAGGAGATACTTCTTGGCCGCCTCCTGGATCCGCTCGCGCGTGACGCTCAGGTACTCGTCCAGCTCCGTGTTCACCAGCGCCGGGTCGCCCCAGTAGAGCCAGTCCTCCGCCAGCTTTTGCGCCTTGGAGTAGTTGCGCTCCAGCCCGCCGACGAAGTCGTCGGTGATGATGTTCTTGGCCTTCTCCAGCTCCTTGTCCGTGACGCCGTCCTTGACGATGCGGTCGAGCTCTTCGTGCACCAGCGCGCGCGCGTCGGCCGGCTTCACCGTGTCCTTGAGCGTCGCCTCGATGTAGAACAGGTCGGGCCCGCGCCGCCCGTACATGTAGGCGGACACGTCGGTGGCAATCTCCTTGTCGCGCACCAGGAGCTTGTACAGGCGCGCGCTCTCGCCGTCCGTGAGGATCGTCGCCAGCACGTCCATCGCGTAGCTGTCGGGCGTGTGCGCCGGCGGGATGTGATACGCCTCGAAGAACGCCGGCAGCTCGGCGAACTTGTCGGTCATCAGCTTGTACTTCTCCTTCGTCTGCGGCGGCTCGATGATGTGCACGGGCGGCGGCGGCGGCCCCTTGGGGATGTCGCCGAAGTGCTTCTCCACGAGCGCGCGCGCGGCGTCCGTGTCGACGTCGCCCACGATCGCCATCACGCAGTTGTTGGGCTTGTAGTAGCGCTCGAAGAAGGCGCGCACGTCGTCGATGGTGGCGGCGTCGAGGTCTTTCATCTCGCCGATCGTGCTGTGCGCGTAGGGCCAGTTGACGAAGGCGAGCTCCTCCAGCGCCAGGTACGACAGCATGTAGGGCCGGTTGTCGTAGGAGGTGAGCCGCTCCTCCTTCACGGCCTTGCGCTCGTCCTTGAAGTTCTTGTCGGTGACCGCGAGCGAGGCCATGCGGTCGGCTTCCAGCCACAGCCCCAGCTCCAGCTGGTGCGCGGGAAGCACGTCCCAGTACATCGTGCGGTCGAACCAGGTCGTGGCGTTGAGCTGGCCGCCGTTCTTGTTGATGAGCACGCTGTGCTCCCAAGGGGCGACGTTCGCCGAGCCTCGGAACATCATGTGCTCGAACAGGTGCGCGAATCCGGAGCGCCCCTTCTCTTCGTTGCGCGACCCTACGTCGTAATAGAGCATGACGGCGACGTTGGGCGTGGAGTGGTCCTCGGAGATCACCAGCCGCAGGCCGTTGGAGGCGAGCGTGAAGGTCTTGAAGGGAACGCTCACGCGCGGCCGGACCGGCGGGGCGGGCGCCGCTGGGGCCGCGTCGGCCAGCGGCTCCGCCGCCATGACCTTCTTCTTGGCGTCGCCCTTCTTGACGTCGTCGGCGCGGCCGTCGCGCGCGCCCGCCACCATCAACACCGCCGCCATCACGCCGAGCCCGAGCGCCCCACCCGCGCGCCAGGCACCGCCGTTCCTGAGCCCCTGTATCCGCGCCATCGCCGTCCCTCCGCGCGCCGCTGCAGCAAACGGCGCGGCGCGCTCGCTTCGTAGCGCGGGCGCTCCGGGGGGTCAAGGTCGCGCGGCGCCGGTGTAGGATGAGGCATGACGCCGGCGGACCTGGAGCGCCTGCGCCGCGTGACGTCGCAGCGGCTCGCGCGCGAGACGGCGCCGTGGCGGCAGATGGGGTGGGCGAGCCGCTGGCAGCAGGAGCTTGCCTTCGAGGCGGTGCTGGACGTCATTCCGCCGGGCGCGGGACCAGAGGTGCGGCTGCTCGACGTCGGCTGCGGGCTCGGCGACCTGTGGGCCCACCTGCGCGGCGCGGGACGGCGCGTGCGCTACCTGGGCGTGGACGTCCTCCCCGAGCTGGTGGAGCGGGCGCAGGCGCGCTGGCCCGAGGCGCGCTTCGAGGTGGCTGACGTGATGGAGATCGCCCCGCCGGCGCCGGAGGAAGACGCGGCGCCGGACTACGTCGTGGCGGTGGGCGCGCTGAGCGTGCGGCTCGACGGCGACGCCGCGCCCGGGGCGTTCGTCCGCCACCTCGCCGCGCTCGCGCGGCGCGCCGCGGCGCTGACGTTCCCGACCGTCGACGCGCGGCAGCGTGACGCCGGGGCGCAAGGCCTGCTCGACGCCGCCTTTCACGACCCGGTGGCGCTCTACGCGGCGGCGCGCGGCGCCGCGCCGTTCGTCGCCGTCCGCGAGGAGATCCCGCCCGGCGACGCGGTGCTGACGCTGCAGCACGGCGTTCCGGCCGCCGTGACGCGTCTGGCGCGGCGCGTGTCGATCGAGCGCGGCGAGCCGCCGGGGCACGAGGCGGCGGGGGCGCTCCTGCTGTCGGCGGCGCTCTTCGAGGAAGCCGAGGCGGAGCTCGCGCTGGCGCCACCGAGCGCGGCCAACCTGGCGTGGCGCGGCGCGGCCGCCCTCGGGCGCGGCCAGGCCGCCGACGCCGAACGGCTGCTGGCGCGTGCGGTCGCCCTGCAACCAGACGACGCGGCGGCGATCGCCCTGCTCGCCACCGCTTGCGAGGCGCGGGGAGAGGCCGGCGCCGCGGAGGTCCACTGGCGCGCCGTGCTGGCGCTGCTCCCCGACGACCCGCAGGCGGCCGGCGCCCTCGCCCGCCTCGCCGGTGGGCGGCGCTGAGCCATGCGCCGCCCCTCCTTCTCGCGTTTCGCGCGGGTCGCGTTGTTGGGCGCGCTCCTGGCCGCCGCCGGCGCCTGCTGGTCTTCCGTCTATCCCGTCCCGGCGCGCCGCCCGCGAACCGACGTGCGGCGTACGGCCACCTCGGTCGGAGCGCGGCTGTGGCTGGCGCGCCCGAGCTGGCTCGCCGCCACGGCCGCCGAGGCCGTCGCCCGCGAGACCGCGCGTGCCGACGGCGACGTCGACGTGCTGCTGGTGGTGCAGACGACGGCCTCGATGGACGTCAACCTCCCCGACCTCCCGCGCGCCGCGCCCGTCTTTGCCGCGGCCTTGGACGCCGGCGCCCGTCTGGCCGTGGCGGCCTACCGCGGCTACCACGACGAATATTTCGTGCGGCTGCTCCCCTTCACCGCCGACGCCGGCGTGCTGGAGCGCGCGCTCGGCGAGCTCGAAGCCGGCGAGGGCATCGGCGAAGCGCAGCCCCTGTGGGCGGCCACCTGGCGCGCCGTCCGCGCGCTCGATTGGGACGAGGCCAGCACGCCGGTGCTCGTTCTGCTCACCGTCGGCAGCCCTTTGCTGGACGAGCGCGACGCCGCCGCTCGCGCCGCGTTGCGCGCCTGGATCGCCGAGCGCGGTGCACACGTGCATCTGGTCTACCCCGACGTGGGCGCCGACGAGGGCGTGCCTGCCTTCGACGTCGAGCTCGACCCCGACGCCGACGCCGACGCAGGCAGTTGACGGAATCGGGTTTTGACGGCAACTTGGCGCCGCGCCATGGCTGCCACCGCTGCGCCTTCCCCTACCGCGGGCCCCCCGCGCGGGGCGACTTCGTTCTCGCCCGGCGTCGTGGCGCTCCTGTGCCTGCTGTGCGTAGCGCCCGTATATTTGTGCCGTCTCGGCACGTTCGGCTTGTGGGACCCCTGGGAGACACACTACGGCGAGGTCGCGCGACGCATGGTGCGCGGCAACCCAGGCTTCTACGACATCACCAAAGGCCGGATGGTCACGGCGCGCCCGCCGGACTGGATGTCGCCGCGCTGGGGCTACGCGCGCGGCGAGGACCCCGAGGCGTTCTGGTCCAAGCCCATCTGGATCTTCTGGGCCGAGGGGCTGTTCATGCGCGTGCTCGGCGTGAACGAGTGGGCGATGCGCCTGCCACACGCGCTGGTCGCGTGCCTGGCGATGGCGCTGATGGCGCTGGCGCTGGCGCGCACGTTCTCCCGGCGCGCCGCCGTCCTCGCCACCGTTGCGCTCGCTTGCGCCCCGCAATGGATCCTGCTCGCGCGCGAGGCCGTCACGGACATGCCCTTCGTCGGGCTCATGACAGCGGGGCTGGCGTTCTTCTTGCTGGCCATGCAGGCCGACCCGCGCGAGGACGCCGCGCCCTGGCAGCGATGGCTCTTCTGGGGGGCGGCCGGGCTCAGCTTCGTGCCTCAGCTCTTCGTGCTCGCCGTGTACTTCCCGCCGTTCCCCGGCCCGGCGCCCGTCTCGATCGTGGGCACGCTGCACGCGGTCTTCTGGGCGGGCGTCGGCGCCGTCGCCCTCTGGACGCTGCGCCACGAGAAGCGCCGCAAGGCGCTCCTGTACCTCGCCTTCTACATCTGCGTGGCACACGCGACGCTCGCGAAGGGTCTCCTCGGGTTCCTGCTGCCGGGCGCCGTCCTGTTCACCTACGTGCTGGTGACGGGGCGCTGGCGCCTGCTGCGCGAGTTCGAGATCCCGCGCGGCGTGCTCGTCTTCGTGTGCATCGCCTTCCCCTGGTACACAGGCATGATCGCCGGGCACGGCACGCCCTACGTCACGCGCTTCTTCATCCAGGATCATTTCCAGCGGCTGGGCACACGCATCCACGGAACCTACGGGCCCTTCAGCTACTTCCTCGCGCAGCTGGGCTACGCGCTGTTCCCGTGGGCGGGCCTGGCCCTGCCAGCCTTCGCCGAGAGCGCCGGCGCCCTATGGCGCCGCTTCTCCGCGTCCGCATCCCCGGCCGCGCCGGCGACATTCGCCGCCGCGGCGAACGGCGGCCCGGAGGGGAACACGCCGCCCGCCGCGGCCGTCCCGGACGCGCCGCCGCCGCACGAGCCCGCCGACACGCGGCTCTACCTGCTGCTGTGGGCGGCCATCGCGTTCACCGTCTTCAGTCTCAGCGTCACGAAGTTCCACCACTACATCCTGCCGGCGGTGCCGCCACTCGCCGCGCTGGTGGGCGTCTACCTGGACGACCTCTTCGCCGGGCGCGCTGCTCGCCCGGGCCTGGGGCTCCTGGTGGCCGCCGGCCTGTGCGCGGTGGTGGCGTTCGACCTCGTCGGCGGTGGCGCCGTGCAGCTGCGTCGCCTGATGGACCTCTTCGTCTACAACTACACGCGGCCTTTCCCCTCGGCGACTGAGTTCCCGGGCACCGACTTCAAGGACCTCTTCTTCCTGAAGGGCTGGTATGCGACGGGCTATCTGACGGTGGGGATGGTGGCCGCACTCATCATCGCCGCCGCCGGCACGCTGGTGCCGGCGCGCGCCGGCAAGGCCATCCGGGCGCTCGGACTGGCGCTCGCCGGCCTCGTCGCCGCCGTCACCGTGGTCTGGGTCACACAGGTCTACATCATGCGGCTCACCCCACACTGGTCGAACAAGGCGCTCATCGCCACGTACTACGCCATGCGCAAGGGCCCCGACGAGCACCTCGTCGCCTGGGAGATGCGCTGGCGCGGGGAAAATTTCTACTCTGAGAACGAGTGCGAAGAGTTCGAGAAGGGCGAGACGTCCAAGAAATTCTTCGATCGTTACAAGACCGGCCGGCACTTCTTCATCATGGAGCGCGGGCGCTTGTCGCGGTTCAAGGGGATGCTCCCGAGCGAAAAGGCACGCGCGTCGGTGAAGATCGTGGACCAGAGCGGCGACAAGTTCTACCTGGTGATGGTAGACCTTTGAGGCGACCGCGGCCGACTCACGCGCCGCGACCGCCCGCAGCCATCCGACGCCCGTGCCCAAGCCGGAGCCGCTGACGCTCGACGCCCTGTGCGCCGACTGGAAGATCTGGCAGCGCGGCGCCGGGCACCGCTTCTCCACGGACGACCTGCTAACGGCCTATTGGGCGGCGCGCCTGCGGCCGGACGCGCGTCGCGTGCTGGACCTCGGCTGTGGCATCGGCTCGGTGCTGCTGATGCTCGCCTGGAGGCTGCCCGGCGCGCGCCTCCTCGGCCTGGAAGCGCAAGCGGAGAGCGTGGCGCTGGCACGGCGCTCCATCGCCTACAACGCCGCGGACGCGCGCGTCGCGCTGCGTGAAGGCGATCTGCGCGACGCGGCGGCGCTGCACCCGGACGAGGCGCACGCGTTCGACCTCGTCACCGCCACGCCGCCCTACATCCCCATCGGCCGCGGCGTGCTCCCGCGCGACGCGCAGAAGGCGCACGCGCGCTTCGAGCTGCGCGGCGGACTGGAGGACTACTGCCGCGCTGCCGCACGCGCGCTGGCGCCGGACGGCCTGCTGGTCGCCGTCTGGGAAGCGGCTCAAGAGGCGCGCGCGCTGGCGGCGGGCGCGCCCGCCGGCCTCGTCCCGCTGCGCCTGTGGCCGATCGTCTTCCGCGCCGGCCAAGCGCCGCTCATCGTGCTGGTCGCCTACGCGGCCGCCGGCACCACCGCCGCCGCTCCCGGCCCGGCGCCCACCCCGGCGCGCGAGGCGCCGCTCCTCGTGCGCGACGCGCAGGGCCATCGCACCGCCGCAATGATCGCCATCCGCGCCGACATGGGCATGCCGGCCGGCAAGCCGCGCCCCGGCGGCCTGTACTAGCGACCCGGCGCCGCACGCCAGGCGTCATACCAGAGCTTGCCGATCTGCTCCTTGCTCAGGTTCAGCGCTTCCGGCTGCTCGCAATAGTACGCCCGGCACTCCAGAGGACGCGCGGCGTGAATCGCGCAGCGACGGTCCCGATAGAACACGCACGGGCCACTCATGAAGCGATACGCCCGCGAAGCGCGCTTGCCCGCGCCGTCCATCGGCTGACCAGCCGCGTCCACCTTCGTGGGCGCGAACGCCTCGACCACCGGCTGCCCTGGCTCGGCGGTCAACCGCACGCTCAGCACCACCACGTACCGCTCGAAGAACTCCTTCGGCGTCAGACCCACCAGCTCGGCGGCCTTCTCCATCTCGCCCGGCGCGAACCAGCCCGGACTGGTCTGGCAACACATCCCGCGCCCGCAGCAACGCGCGCCGCTCGGCGCGACGTTCAACACGTCCGACATGCGCGCCAGCCTAGCACGCGGCGCGCCGCGCCGGCGCGGCGCCCCACTTCGTCTGTGCGGATGTGAGTCTTTCCCAAAGTCGCTGGCGCCGCGCGCTGTTTTCGTCGCGTGCGGCGCGACGGCTTCCCAGGCGCTTTGGCGCGTCAGCCCACCAGCAAACCGGCTTCCATGGCCGATTCGCGGCCCACGTGACGAAACGAGCGGCTTGCTGCGCCGACGCCGCGCGCTCGCGTGGCGCCGACCCGCAACGTGTGCAGGGCATCCGCGGCGCGCGTTGCACCTTCTCGGTTCGGCACGCGTTTCACGGTGCGGCGGCGCGTTTCACTCCGCGTTGCCGGCGCGAGCCCGTTCCGGGCGATGCGCGGCCTCGCGAGGTGCCGCGTGATCTCGCGCAGATGGATTTTTTTTCCGCCCGCCGCGAAAAAACGCTTGATCCCCTTTCCTCGATCCAGGTACAGCGGACCCTCGCCTGGGTCATTCAAACGT
>DASYRF010000341.1:0-7473 GCA_036004705.1 Myxococcota bacterium | reverse complement strand
GGGCTGGGGCGCATCCAGGAACGCTACTTGGTGGAAGCGCTGCGCGCGGCGGGGAGCGATCGCGCGGCGATGCTGCTTCATCTGGTGTCGCGCCACGGGATGACGAAAGCGGCGCGGGCGGAGGCCGCGGCGGCCTACGCGGACGTGCTGGCGCCGGCGGCACATGCGGCGCGGCTGGCCGAGCACCGAAAACGCCTGACGGCGTGGGCGCGCGACCGGGAGGAGGACCGGACGTTGCGCGCGTGGGCGCTGCGTGAGCTGGGCTATTTCCACGATGGTGGCGTGGCGGAGGTGCTCGCGGCGGAGTTCGGGCCGGAGGGATCTGACCGCAAGCGCGAGCCGCTGCTGGGGCGCGGCGAGGCGCTGGGGCTGCTGGAGCTGTTGCCGCCGGCGCTGGCGCTCCAGGCGGCGCTTTCGATGACGGGAGACCTGGCGGCGTTCTTCACGACCTACGAGCGCATCGAGTGGCTGATCGACGCGGCGTATCCGGGCGAGCGCGGGCCGCCGGCGGTGCGTGGTCTGTTGGAGGCGCCGGCGACGCGCGTGGGGGCGGCGGCGCTGCTGGCGCGCTGGAGAGACCCGGCCGCGCTGCCCGTGCTGGTGGAGACGCTACGGCACGCGGCGGACGCGGATGCGCCGCGCGTCGAGCGCGAGGTGGCGGTGCGCTGGACGCTTCTGTTCTTGGCGCGCTACGGCGCGCCCGAGGCGCGGGCGGCGGCCGCCGAGGTGGGGCTGGATCTGCGGTCGGACGAGGCGCGGCGTGCGGCACTGGCGGTGCTGCATGGGGCTGGTCCCGGCGTCGCGCGCGCCGCGCTGCCGTTCCTGGCCGACGCCCTGACGGGCGACGACGGCCTGTCGCGCGCGATGGCCGCGCGCGTGATCCTCGACGCCTGCGCGAGCCCTGCCCCCACTCCTCCTCCGGCTCCGGCTCCGGCTCCGGCTCCGGCTGCGGCTGCGGCTCCGGCCGCGGCTGCTCCGGTTCCGGCTGCGGTTCCGGCTCCGTCTCCGGCTGCGGTTCCGGCTCCGTCTCCCGCTGCGGTTCCGGCTCCGGCTCCCGCTGCGGCTGCGGCCGCGGCTGCGGCTCCGGCTGCGGCTCCCGCTCTGGCTGCGGCTGCGGCTCCGCCCGCCGCTCCAGCGGCGGCCGCGCGCGTCCTCGCCGCCGAGTGCGCCGGCCTCGCCACCGAGGCGCAGGGGCCCCTGCTGGAGGCGCTGGATCTGTCGTTGCGCTGGTTCGAGCCGGAAGCCAAGGAGCCCATTCTCGAGGCGCTGGCCGCCGGGCGTGTGGTGTCCACCTGGCCGGCGCTGGTGAGCTTCCTCGACAGGACCGACAGCCCGCTCGACGCGCGCATCGCGGCGCTGATGCTGGTGCCCGACACCGACCTTCCGGGGGGCGCGGCGACGCGCGCGGCGCTGAACGCAGAGCTGCGGCGCATGGCGGCCAAGCTCCACCCCAGCGCCGCCGCGGTTCTGGCGCGCACCGGGACGCTCGACGACGCGTTCTGGGTCTTCGGAAAGGTCGGACCGGACGCGCGTTCGGTCACGGCGCCCATCGTGGCGCGCCACCTGGCCGCAGATCCCGCCGCCTGGGCGCGCTGGCTCGGCGACGGCGACAGCGAGCGGCGCCTCTTCGCGCTCGTGCACGCGGACCTCGCCACCGCCACGAAGGAGCGCGCCGACCTCGTGGCCGCGCGCCTCGCGGACGGCAACCGCGAAGTGCGCGTCTGGGCGCTGCGCGACCTGCGACCGTTCGTCGCGCCGGCCCACGCGCCGGCGCTGCTCGGCGTGCTCCAGCACGGCGGGCGCAAGGAGCGCGACGAGGCGCTGTCGCTGCTGGCGTCGCTCGGCGCGCCAGCTGCGACGCTGGCGGCGGCGTGCGCGCTGGAGGTCGGCCGCGACGCGAAGGCCACGATCTGGACGGCGCTGTCGCTGTGCGAAGCTCACGGCGACGGGGCCGCCGACGGACCACTGGCGCGTGTGGCGCGCCGGGACCCCGACGCGTCGGTGCGGGAGCGCGCCGTGGCGCTGCTGGCCCGGCGCGCGCCGGCGCTGGGCGAGCCGACGCTGGCGGCGCTGGCGGCGGCCCTCGAGCACGAGGACTACGCGCCGGTGGCGCGCGCCGAGATGGACGTTCTGTGGGCGCGGCGCGTGCACCTCGACGCCGTGTGGGCCACGGCGGCGCGGATGGACGACGCCACGTCGGGGAAGGCGCTCGCGTGGCTCGCAGAGATCGGCGGCGTGGACGACTGGAAGCTGGTGCGCGCGGCCCTGCGCCGCGGGGGTACTCACGCCAGTGCCGCGGCGCAGACGATGTGGCTGCGGCTCCTCGCGGTGCACGGGGGGCGCGCCGTGGCGCCGCTGCTCGACGGCGTGCCCGACGCGACGGCGGTCTCGTTGTTCGCCTCGGGCTGGGACACCCTCGACGACCACGGTCGCGCGGAGCTCGCGGTCGCGGCGGCCGCGGTGCGGTCGGTGCGCCCGGAGGCGTTGCGGCGGCTCCGTGCGGCGAAGCTCGGCGCCGACCCGGCCGTGCGCGCCCTGGCGCTGGATCTGGCGGGGGACCGCGACGCCGAGGTTCGGCTCGCGGCGTTCGACCTGCTCGCGGACGGCGGTGGCGCGCCGCGCCCGCTGTGCCGGGACTTGGTGGGCGATCGCGACGCGCGCGTCCGCGCGAAGGCGTTCGCGCTGCTGCCCGCCTTGCCGGGGAAGGGCGCGGCGGCCGACGGCGCCGAGCTGGCCGACCTGGCGCGCGACCTGTTGGACGACGAGGCCGCGCCGCTGCGCGCGGCGGCGGCGGGCGTGCTGCGCGAGCGCGGGGACTCGGCGCGCGACGTGCTGCTCCTGGCCGGGCTGATGGCCGACGAGCACGACGGCACGGTGGCGGCGGCGATGGACGACGCGGCCCACGCCATCCTGGGGCGGCTCGCGGCCGGTGCCGGCGGCGCGGAGGGCGAAGCGCTGGCGCGCATCGCGCGCAAGGCGCCGGGTGGAGGGCTGCGGCTGGACGCGCTGGGCGCGCTCGATGCGGGCACCGCCGGGCCAGGGGCGCCGGGCGGCGGCGCGGCCGTCGCGGCGCCCGCCGTCGCGTCGCTGCTGGAGCGGCTCGTGCGCAAGGACGACGACGCGCGTGTTCGCCTGGCGGCGCTACGCCTGCTGGAGCGGCTGGACGTGGTGCGCGCGCGCGCCGCCGCGCTGCGGCTGGCGGAGAAGCGCCGCGACGGGCTGGAGCTGCTGAGCGAGGCGACCGCGCTTCTGGGGCGGCACGCCGAGACGCTCGAGGAGCTGGACGCGGTGTGCCCGCTCGCCACGGGACGCCCGGCGGTGTGGACGCCGGCGATGCCGGCGGTGGGGACGGTGGCGATCGCCGACCGCGACGCCGTGGCCGCGCGCGTGGTGGCCTTCCGGCCGGGGGGCTGGGAGGGAATGCTGGCGGACTCGGATTCGGAGTGCACGCGGCTGCTGGCGGTGCAGCGGTTGGTCGCGGACGGGACGGCGGCGCACGGACCGGCGCTGGTGGCGGCGGCGCGCCGCGATCGTTCGGCGGCGGTGCGCCGCGAAGCGCTCGACGCGTTGCGCACCGCGCGCCATCCGGAGGTGGAAGCGCTTGGCATCGAAGCGCTCGCCGACGAAGACACGGTGGTGCTGGGCGCCGCGATGCTCGCCGAGGTGGGCGGCGAACGGGCGCTGCGCGTGCTGTTCGGCGCGCTCGGTGACCGCGACATGGCGCGCTGGGCGGCGACGCTGGAGCCGGCCAAGGCGGCGGTCTGGGCGCGCCTCGCCCCCGCGGTGCCCAAGCTGGTGGAGTGGGCGGGCGACCGCAAGGCGCCGGCGCTGCTGCGCTACGAGGCGCTGAAGAACCTGCCCCCGGCGGCGCTGGCGGCGGGCGCCGCCGGCTCGGGGCTGGTGGCGGCGCGCGCCGCCGACGACGATGCGCTGGTCCGAGCCCTCGCGTATCGGCTGCTGGCGGCGGATTCCGCGCTGGTCGGCGGCGACGGCGCGGCGCTCGTGCTGGCGCGCCGCGGCACCGGCGACGATCGCGAGGGCGTCGTGGTGGAGTCCGTGCGCCTGCTCGGACGGCTGGGCGGGGTCGAGGATCTCCTCCTGCTGGATCGGCTCTGCTGTCGCACACACGGCCCGCACGGGAGCTACGTCGTGGGCGAGGCGCGCGCGGCGCTGGCGAGCGCCTTGGCGCGGCTGGCGGCCGCGGCGGCGCCGGCCGGGCCGGCAGGCTTCCTCCCCACGGCGCGCCGGCTGTACGAGAAGGGCAGCGAGGCCCTGGCGCTGCAGGCGCTGGAGCGCGCCGGCGCGCCGGGCGACACGACGGTGCGCGCGTTCCTGGTGAAGGTCGCCGACAAGGGCTCCGACCGGGCGCGCGAGGTCGCCTTCGCGCGCCTCGCCGGCCTCGACGGCGACGACGTGCGCGCGCTGGCGCGCGACCATCTCGACGACTGGGACGCGGGCGGCCTCGCCGCGGCGGCGGCGAGCTGGCTCGCCGAGCGCGGTGACGCCTCGGATCTGCCGCGCCTGGCGGAGGCGCTCGACGACGCCGGCGACCACGCGGACCGGCGTGCGCCCCTGGCGGGCGCGCTCAGCGGGCTGGCCGAGCGGCTCGCCCACAAGCTCACGCCCGCGGCGCTGGCGGCGGCGTTCCAGGCGGCGCTGGGCCACCTGCGCGGCGAGCCGGCGGTGCTCCTGTTGCGGCGCTTGGAGGGCGCCACGGCCGGCGACGACGCGTTCGCGGCGGCGTTGCGGGACGCCGCCGCCGTCAAGCTCCTTTCGTGGCACGCGCGCAAGGGGAAGCCGGCCGAGTCGCGGTTCGTGGCAGTGCGCGTCCTGGGCTTGCTGGGCGGGGGCGCCGCCACGGTGGAGCTGATGCGCGTGGCGCGCGGCGGCGGGGACGAGGACGTTCGCGTGGCCGCGGTCGAGGCGGTGGGCGTGGGCGGCGATCCGGGTGCCACCGGCGACTTGCTGGCGCTGGCCGGCGAGGGCGTCCCTGACGCGGTGCGCGCCGCGGCCTTCGCCGCTTCGCTGAAGCTGCGCGGGGCGGCGGCCGCGGACCCCGTCAAGGCGGTGGCGGCGCTCGCCGAGTCGCTCGGGCGCGGCGACGACGTGGCGGCCTTCGCCGTGGACGAGCTCGACAAGATCGCTCTCGCGAGCCCCGCGGCCCGCCCGGCCGTGGCCGACCTCATGCGCAAGCTGTTGAAGGACGCCAAGGGCCACGGCCCCGACGTGCGGCGCAAGGCGGTGCGCGTGTTGGAGCAGGCGGCGGGGCGCGACGCGCTGGGTGATCTATTGGCGCTCATCGGCGACGACGACGCCGGCGTGCGGGAGCTGGCGAGCGAGGCGGTCTTCCGTCTCCGCGATCCGAAAGCGCTGGCGCCGCTCGCGGCGCTGATGGGCGCGCGCGACGACGGCGTGCGGCGGCGCGCCATCAAGATCCTCAGCGGGTTGGGCGGGGCGGAGGCGCGCGCCGCTCTGGAGAAGGCGGCGCGGACCGACGGCGCCTGGGAGAACCGGCTCGCGGCGGTCGACGCGCTCGCCGGCATGGAGGGGCCGGAGGCGGAGGCGGGGCTGGTGGCAGCGACGTTCGACAAGAAGGTGGAGGTGCGGCGCGAGGCGCTGCGCGCGCTGCTGGGGCGTGCCGGGCTGGAAGCGGGCGCGCCGCCCGCCACCGTGGCCGCCCCGTCGCCGGCGCTGGTGGGCGCGTGCGTGCGGCTGGCGCGCGACGACGACGCCGAGGTGCGCCGAGAGTCGGTGCGCGCGCTCGGCGAGGTGGGCGCCGCGGAGCACGAGCCGGTGCTGCGCGAGGTCTCCGAGAAGGACGGCGATTTCGCCGTCCGGGTCGAGGCGAAGCGCGCGCTGGAGCGGCTGCGCGGCCGGCTAGCCAAGGAGAAGGGCACGTGAGCGACTGCCTGCGAGGCCGCGCGAGGCTTGGAACCATTGGCGCAGGTCGATGCGCCGCTGCGGTCGCCGCCGGAACCCGGCCCGAGGCTGCCGGTGCCACCGCCGCCGCGCGGCGCCGCGGCGGCCGTGCCGCGGTCGCCCTCGGGCTGGGTCTGGCGCTCGCCGCCGCGATGAGCGCGCCGGCAGGCGACGCACACGCCAAGCTCGCGCCGCGCCATCTGCTGCGCGCTTCGGGCCTGACGGCGTTGTACGCCGGTGGCCCCGGGAGTCTGGCCGTCACGCTCGTCACGCGCGATCCGGGCGAGAAGGACGCGCCCGAGCGGCCCGTCCCCGGGGCCAAGGTCTCGGTGCTGCTCGACAGCGACGGCGGCCGCGCGCTCTTCGCCGGCACCACCGACGCCGCCGGCTCGGTGGTGGCGCGCTTCACCGTACCGGCCGGCCTCGTCGGCGCGCACCGGCTCCGCGTCGTGTCGTCGCACGCTGACGGCGACCAGTCGCTCGTCGTGGACGTCGACGTGCGCGACCCCTCCGACGAGCGCCTCGTTCATCTCGCCACCGACAAGCCGCTCTACCAGCCCTCGCAGACCATTCACTTCCGCGCGCTGGTGGTGCGCGCCCTCGATCTGCACGCCCTGGCCGGCGCGCCCGTCGTCTTCGAGGTGCGCGCGCCGGGCGACGTGCTGGTGCACCGCGCCGAAGTAGCGGCCGGCGCCATGGGCGTCGCCTCGTCCGAGCTGGAGCTGGGTCCCGAGGTGCCGCTGGGCCCGTACACCGTGCGCGCCACCAGCGGGGCCACCAAGGTCGAGCGCAGCGTCACCGTGTCGAAGTACGCGCTTGCCGCCAGCAAGGTGGACGTGGAGCTCGATCGCCCCTACTACCGCCCCGGCGATCGTCTCGTCGCCAAGATCAAGGCGACCTACAGCTTCGGCCGGCCTGTCGCCGGCGCGTCGCTCGACCTGAACGTGGTCGTGTCGCCCTCCGGGAGCCCCGTCTCGGTGTACCGCACCTATGCCACCACCGACGCCGAGGGCCGCTACACGCTCGACTACCGCCTGCCGCTCGATCACTGGGCGCTGCCGAAGGGGTTTGCGCGCGCTGCGCTGGCGCTCGACGTCGTCGCCACCGACCGCGGCGGCGAGACCATCACGGCCTCCGAGTCGAGCACCGTCGCCGAGGACGTGCTGATGACCAAGGTCGTCCCGGGACGCGACCCGCTCGTCGCCGGCGTGCCCAACCCCGTCTTCGTCATCGTCCACTATCCCGACGGCAAGCCCGCTGCCGACTGCGCCGTGCGGCTGGAGGGCTGGGGCGAGGCCATCACCGGCGCCGCCGGCATCGCGCGCTTCGACGTGACGCCCAAGGCCGAAGGGACGGCGAGCTTGAGGATGGAGCTGGCCGACGCCTTCGGCAACCGAGCCGACGCGGCGGCCAGCGTGGCGGTGGCGCGCGCCGGCCTGGTGGTTCGCGCCGAGCGGTCGCTCTACCACGCCGACGAGAAGGTCACGTTCGAGGTGCTGGTCCCTGAAGCAGCGCGCGGCAGCGGGTTCGTGAGCGTCGACGTGGCGCGGCGCG
>DASYRF010000340.1:0-8113 GCA_036004705.1 Myxococcota bacterium | reverse complement strand
CGCGGGTTAGCGACCGTCGCGACCAAGCCGGGCGAGCCTCCCCCCGCCGCGCGCTTCCCGCGCGGGTTAGCGACCGTCGCGGCCAAGCCGGGCGAGCCTCCCCCCGCCGCGCGCTTCCCGCGCGGGTTAGCGACCGTCGCGGCCAAGTGAGCGTCTCCTCACCCGCGCCTGGAATGTTCCCGCACCTCCCCGCTGGGAGCGCATGGCTAGCGCGCGGGTCGGGCCATCCGATCGGTCGTCGTCCTCAGCTCCCCGTAGATCTTGCCGACCTCGCGCTTGAGCCCGTCCCACTGCTCCTTGCCGGCGAGGCGCAGCTCGGCGATTTTCGTCGTGACGACCTCGGCCTTCGAGGCGAGGCCCTCGGCCCGCTTGTGGAAATCGACCTTGGCGTCTCCGCCGGCCGATTCGGCTTTCGTCTGGAGCGTGGCGAAAGCCTCCCTCCACTCGTCGATCTTCTTCTGCATCTTGGTGACATAGGCGTCGTCGTGGGACATGAGATCCTCCGTGTCCACTATGTACGCGTGTGGTAATAGTTTGACTATGAGGAAGTTTCAACCCATCTCGTCGAAAAACTCTACCTGTGAGAAGGTGGGCGGATGGAAAGGCTCAATTACCACCATCTCCTCTATTTCTGGGTCGTCGCGAAGGAAGGGAGCATCGTTCGGGCGAGCGAGGAGCTCCTCTTGGCGCATCCCACGATCAGCGGACAGATCCACCGGCTCGAGGACGCCCTTGGGGAGAAGCTCTTCAGCCGGAGGGGACGGAACCTCGCCCTCACCGAGATGGGCCGGCTGGCCTTTCGCTACGCCGACGAGATCTTCTCGCTGGGGCGCGAATTCGTCGACACGCTGAAGGGACGGGGCAGCGGAAAGGCGATGCGGCTGGTCGTCGGCGCGGCCGACGTCCTCGCGCCATCGCTGGTGCGGCGCTTCCTCGAGCCTGCTTTTCGCCTAGGGCATCCGGTTCAGATCGTCTGCCGCGCCGACAAGTCGGTCGAAGAGTTCATCGCCGAGATGGCGCTGCATCGGGTGGACGTGGTCATCTCCGACGGGCCGGCCGCGGCCTCCCTCCCCGTTCGTGCGTTCAGCCATCCGCTCGGAGAATGCGGCACGACGTTCTTCGCCGCGCCGAAACTGGCGGCGGCGACGCGCCGCAGGTTTCCGCGTTCCCTCGATGGGGCGGCGTTCCTTCTTCCGGGCGCGCCGTCGCATGTACGTCGCGCGCTGGAACAGTGGTTCGTCAAGCAGGACATCCGGCCGACGATCGTCGCCGAGTTCGACGACAGCGCGCTGGCGAAGGACTTCGGGGAAGAAGGAATGGGCGTGTTCGCCGCCCCCACGGTCATCGAAGCCGAGGTCCTGAGCCACTACCGGGTGAAGGTGGTCGGCCGGGCGCCGGCCGTTCGCCAGCAATTCTTCGCCATCTCGGTGGAGCGCAAGATCAAGCACCCCGCGGTGATTGCGATCTGTGAGACAGCACGGGAGGACATCTTCGCGCGCCGATGAAGGGGCGCCGGCGTCTCTCGAAGGGGCGCCGGCGTCTTTGTTCGATACCTCGGCTTTTTCGACGGAACGGCGCGTAACTTCCTCATCGTCGAATCACCTCCCCGGCGGTACGCTTTGCCTGATGATTCGATCCCGGGCCTATTTCGTGGCGGGAGCCGTGCTGGCGCTGGGGGCGCCGCTGGGCTTGCTCGCGGCACACGGCCTGGAGTCGGGCGGCGTGCCTACGCTTCGTTGGGCCTTAGCCGAAGTGGCGCGTCTCCCGGTGACCTACGCTTACGTGACGCTGGGCACGATGACGCTCCTGTCCGCTCTCGGCTACGTGCTCGGACGGCAGTTCGATCGCGTGCGCCTCCTGTCCATCACCGATCCGCTGACAGGCCTCTTCAATCGCCGCCATTTCGGCGAGCGGCTGGCCGAGGAGATGCGGCGTGGCCATCGCTACGGTCGCGACGCCTGCCTGCTCAGCGTCGACGTCGATCACCTCAAGACGATCAACGACCGCTTTGGACACGAGGAGGGGGACGACGAGCTGGTGGCGGTGTGCGCGATTCTGTCGAGCACCGTCCGGGCCACCGACCTCGTCGCGCGCATGGGAGGCGACGAGTTCGCCGTGCTGCTTCCCGAGACGTCGGTAGCCCAGGCGTCGGCGCTGTCGGTGAGGATTCTCGCGGAGGTTGCGCGGCAGGGGCTGCGCACGCCGGCCGGCAAGCTCGGCGTGTCGATCGGCATCGCCGTGATGCACGCCAACGCGCTGCTGGAGTCGCACCAAGTCTTGGCGGTGGCGGACGCGGCGCTTTATCGCGCGAAGCACGCCGGGGGCAGCCGCGCCGCCGTCGCGGTGAGCCCGTGGGCGTCACGCGACCACGACTGGACGCTGCTTGGCTGCGGCGCCGCCGCCGTCAGCCACCCTAGAGCCTTTCCCGCGCGAACCGCCCACGACGACGAGCTACCGTTCGACGGCGAAGCCAACGCCGAAGTTGGAGGCGAATCTTGAGACACCCCTTGAAGCCCCTCCGCGGCGCGTCCGCAGGAATGAAGATCAAGATTCGGGAGCTAGACGTAGAAGTGACGGGGACGCTGCGGGCGCACGCGGAGAGCCGCATCCGCCTGGCCCTGGCTCGCTTCGCCGACCGGGTCGGGGAGGTCGTCGTGCGGTTCTCGGACAACAGCGCGAAACCCTACGGGGAGGGAACGCGCTGCGAGATCGACGTCGGCCTATCGCCGCGTCGGGTCCGCGCCGCGGACGAGGACGCCGACGTCTTCGCCGCAGTCGATCGGGCCGCGGCGCGCGTGGCGCGCTCGGTGGCCCGCGCCCTCGAGCAGGAGCGCGAGCTAGCCGAGCTCTCGGCGGGTGGCGCCGGCGTCCCGCGCGGGTGGCGTGCGTCGTGAGCGCCGCTCCGCTCGTCGCCGCGATCAGCAAGATCGCGATGCTGGGCAACCACCTTCCGCGGCAGTGCGGCATCGCGACGTTCACCAGCGACCTCTCGGAAGCGATCAGCGCGGAGCTCCCCGCGGGGGAGTGCTTCGTGCTCGCGATGAACGACCCCGGCCGGCGCCATGCGTACCCGCCGCGGGTTCGCTTCGAAATCGCCGACGCGGACCTCACGGCGTACCGCCGCGCCGCAGATTTCTTGAACGTCAACGGCGTGGACGTCCTCTCTGTCCAGCACGAGTATGGGATTTTCGGCGGCAAGGCGGGCAGCCACGTCCTCGCCCTCCTGCGCGAGCTGCGCATGCCGATCGTGACCACGCTGCACACCGTGCTCGCCGCGCCGGACGCCGCACAGCTGCACGCCATGCGCGAGGTCGCCGGGCTCTCCGAGCGCCTCGTGGTCATGACTGCGCACGGCGCGACCCTCCTGAAAGAGGTGCACGGCGTTCCCGACGAGAAGATCGACGTGATCCCGCACGGCATCCCCGGCGCACGCGCCACGGGCTTGGGCAAGGACCAGCTCGGGGTCGACGGGAAGTCGGTCATCCTCACGTTCGGGTTGTTGTCGCCCGACAAGGGGATCGAGCACGTGATCCAGGCGCTGCCCGCGATCCTCGCGCGCCATCCGCACGCCGTGTACATCGTGCTCGGCGCGACCCACCCGCACGTGAAGGAGCACGAGGGCGAGACGTACCGCGTCATGCTGGAGAGCCTCGCCCAGCGGCTCGCCGTTGACGCGAGCGTCATCTTCCACGATCGCTTCGTGAGCACCGACGAGCTCGCCGACTTCCTCTCCGCGGCGGACGTCTACGTGACGCCATACCTCAAAGAGGCGCAGATCACGTCGGGGACGCTCGCCCGCGCGGTTGGCGCCGGCAAGGCGATCGTCTCCACGCCGTACTGGCACGCGCGCGACCTCCTGGCGGACCGGCGCGGAATCCTGGTGCCCTGGCGCGACGCAGCGGCGATCGCGGGCGCGGTGACCGATCTGCTCGACGACGACGCGAAACGGCTCGGCTACTGTGAGCGCGCGGCCGCACACGGCGCCGGCATGCGCTGGCCCGTGGTGGCGCGCCGGTACTTGGAGAGCTTCGAGCGCGCACGCGCCGACCACGCCGACCGTCGGCGCACCGCCTTCCAGGCTCGGACCCTGGCGCGGCGCCCACCCGACGTGCCCGAGATCAACCTCGACCACTTGCGCCTTCTGACCGACGACACCGGCTTGCTGCAGCATGCCGCTTTCAACGTGCCTCGTTACGACCATGGCTACTGCCTCGACGACAACGCGCGCGCGCTCCTGTTGACGGTGCTGCTCGAGGACGCCGGCAGCGAGGACGCCAAGCTCGTCCGCGCCCTCGGCGCGCGCTACCTCGCCTTCGTGGCGCACGCCTTCAACCCGGCCCGGGAACGGTTCCGGAACTTCATGACCTACTCCCGGCGGTGGACCGAGGAGCAGGGGTCGGAGGACAGCCACGGGCGGGCGCTGTGGGCCCTGGGCACGCTGGTCGGCCGCTCGCCCGATCTGGGCAGGCGCAGTCTCGGCAGCCACCTGTTCCACGCGGCGCTGCCGGCCTTGGAGCGGTTCACCAGCCCGCGCGCCTGGGCCTACGCGATGCTCGGCATCGACGAGTACGTCCGCGCGTTCCAGGGCGACCGCGCGGTGCAGGCGGTTCGCCGCGCACTCGGCGACCGGTTGCTCGCGCAGTACCGCCTCTCCTGCGGGCGCGACTGGCCTTGGTTCGAAGAGAGCGCGACGTATTGCAACGCACGCCTGTCGCAAGCGCTGCTGGCGGCCGGCGCCGGCCTGCAGGACGAACAGATGAGCGGGGCCGGTCTGCGATCGCTCGCCTGGCTGGCGGAGGTCCAGCGCTCCGCGGACGGCTACTTCGCGCCGATCGGCTCGAACGGCTGGTACGCGCGCGGCGGCGCCAAGGCCGCCTTCGACCAGCAGCCGGTGGAGGCGTGCGCGATGGTCGCGGCTTGCCGCGAGGCCGAACGCGTGACCGGCGACCGGCGTTGGGCGGCGCATGCGCGCCGCGCCTTCGCCTGGTTCCTCGGCCAGAATCAGCTGCAGCAATCGCTGTACGACCCCGGGACCGGGGGCTGCCGCGACGGGCTGCACCCCGATCGCATGAACGACAACCAGGGCGCAGAGTCCACCGTCTCCTTCCTGCTGGCGCTGGTGGAGATGCGCTTGGCCGACCGGTCCGAGACATCGCTTGCGCGATCGGGCGAGGTGGCGTCGTGAGCGGCGCGCGCGGTTTTGCGCGGCTCTTCGAGCGGCACGCGAAGAACCCGATCCTGACCGCGGACGATTGGCCCTATCCGGCGCACGCGGTGTTCAACCCGGGCGCGACGCTCCTGCGCGACGGGACGACGCTCTTGCTCTGCCGGGTCGAGGACCGGCGCGGCCATTCGCACCTCTGCGCCGCCCGTTCGCCGAACGGCGTGGACGGCTGGGTCGTCGACCCGCAGCCGACGCTGCTGCCCGATCCGCTCGGCTACCCGGAGGAGCTGTGGGGGATCGAGGATCCGCGAATCACGTTTCTGGACGAGCTGGGCCAGTACGCTATCGCCTACACGGCGTTCAGCAAGGGCGGCCCAGGGGTCGCGCTGGCGCTAACGCGGGACTTCCGCACGTTCGAACGGCTCGGGATGGTCATGCAGCCTGACGACAAGGATGCGGCCCTGCTGCCGCGCCGCATCGACGGTAGCTACGCGCTTCTCCACCGCCCGATGACGGACACGGGCGCGCACGTCTGGATGTCCTTTTCGCCCGACTTGCGCAACTGGGGAAGCCACCGCCTCGTCCTGCAGGCGCGCAAGGGCGCTTGGTGGGACGCCAACAAGGTCGGGATTGCGCCGCCGCTCATCGAGACGTCGCGCGGCTGGCTGATGATCTACCACGGCGTACGGCAGACGGCGTCCGGGTGCCTGTACCGGCTCGGCCTCGCGCTCTTCGCCCTCGACGAGCCGGAGCGTTGCCTTGCCCGGGGCGACGAGTGGGTCTTCGGGCCCGAGGCCCCCTACGAGCGCAGCGGCGACGTGGACGACGTCACCTTTCCCTGCGGCTACACGCTCGGGCCTGACGGCGACGCCCTCAACCTCTATTACGGCGCGGCCGACACGAGGATAGCGCTCGCCACAGGCAGCGTACGCGCGCTGCTCGCTTGGCTCGACGAGCACGGCTCCGCGCCGGCAAGGGCCTGAGTCGCCGGCGGGTACCTCAAGGCGCCGGCGTGACCACCAGGTCCAGCTTCCGGTAGTCCGGGCACAACGGACATTCCGTCACGAGCTCGAAGACGTCCGCCCACGTCACGACGAGCGTGTAGGCGCCGGGATCGAACGCCGCGCCGGAGGTGCCGCTGTTGGTGATGCCCGAACGGGTGCAGCTGGCGGGCGAGGGCGTCGCACAGCCGGCTGGACAGATCCACGCGGACTCGCGGGCGTCGGCGTCGATGCGCGCGCGCTCGGTCAGCATGAATTGGCCGGCGGAGTCGGCGACGGCGGTGCCGTCCACGTCCAACGACGGGTAGTCCACGACCTCGCCGGCGATCGACGTGACGATCGACACGAAGCCGGGGCGCAGCTCGGTGGCCGCGCCGGCGGCGGCATCGCAGGCGTCGGTCAGGGGCGCGCGATCGAAGAGGGCGACGTCGACCGCGCCGCTGGGAGGAGCGTCGTCGCTGCGTCCGGCGGCGAGCGTGTAGCGCCCGTTGGAGAAGAGCGGCCCCCAGCGCTCGACCGCGATCTCCGGGTCCGCCTCGTTCGGCCAGACGTAGAGGTCGGGCCCGAACGTCGCCCCGCACTGGAAGAGGCCTCCGCCGACGTTCCCCGACCCGACGCGCACGCGCGCGTAGACGGCGCCGGCGGGCAGCCAGACCGGCTCGGGCAAGAGGCGCGGCTCCACGACTTCGTCCGCAGCCAGCGCGAGCGTACGCGTTCGCAAGGCGTCCCAGGCGCAGGGCGCGGTGGGGCGATCGGGCGGCGCGGCGGCGGCGAGCGCGTACAGCTCGGACAACCCGGCGCCGAAGCGCGCCTCCACCTCCCGCTCCACGCGGGCGCGGCGAGCGTCCTGCGGGAGCGCGCAGGCAAGCTCCACGACCGCGTCGAGGCCGTACCAGGTCGCCAGCCAGGACACGAACTCGCCCGTCTCTACCTGATCGACGTCGCCGTCGCGCTCGGCGCGGCGGTAGGCGTGGCTCGTCGCGACCTCCGCGAAGTCCCGCGCGCCGACGGCGCCGTCGTGGCCTAGCCGGCCCAGCGCCACCGCCAGGCCTTCGTTCAGGAGGTCGTTCAAGCTGCCGCACCGCTCGTGCAAGTAGACGTGGACGAGCTCATGGAAGAGGGTCTCGAAGCTCGGCGGCGCGTGCGCGTGACGCCCGACGGCGCAGCCGAACGCGACGTCCCAGCAGGGAGCGTTCTCGGCGAAGTCCCGCTCGTCGCGATAGAGGTGCACGTCGAAGCGCCGCTCAGGCACGGGCAGCGACAGCAGGCCCATTCCGACGATGCGAAAGTGCGTGTCCAGGGCCGCCAGCTCCTCGGCCGTGGGTGGCCGGTCCTCTCGGTAATGGACCTCGAAGAACTCCGTCTCGACCGACGGACGGCGGGGCACGTCGCGGCAGGAGGCGGCGGCGAGCGCGATGGAGGTGAGCGTCGCGCGCGCAACCACGTTGGCCAGGCGCAAGGGCGATCCCGCTACGCGCCCGACGAAGAGCCCCCGCCGGAGCGCGACGCGGATCGCGGCGGGGCAGGCGGCGCAGCGGGGCGCGCGGGCGCGGCGCCGCCGGTCTCGTCCAGGGCGGCGCGCAGCTCCGAGGTGCTGACCCCCGCCAGCGCCGCGGGTGCCGCAGCGGCGCCGCCGGCCGCGCCCGCGCCCGCGCCCGCGCCCGCGCCGCGAAGCTGCGCCTGCGCCGACTGCGAGGCGAGCGCCGTGGCCGCCGCCGACGCCAGCCCCGCCAGCGCCTGCGTCGAGGCGCCCGTGGCCGGCAGCAGCTCCATCGGGACGGGGAAGACGATCGTGTTGTTCCGCTCCGAGGAGACTTCCACCAGCGTCTGGTAAAGGCGCAGCTGCAGCGCCGCCGGCTCGCGGCCGATGGTCGCCGCCGCCTGCGCCAGCTTCTCGGCCGCCTGCAGCTCGCCCTCCGACATGATCACCTTGGCGCGCCGCTCGCGC
>DASYRF010000339.1:0-74017 GCA_036004705.1 Myxococcota bacterium | reverse complement strand
ACGGGCGCTCCTACTTCGTGATGGAGCTGCTCGACGGCGGACGGAGCTTGGAAGCGGACCTCAAGAACAAAGAGCCGATGCTGCCGGCGCGGGCGCTGCCGATCGCCGTACAGATCGCCAGCGCCCTGGCGGCGGCGCACGTCAAGGGCATCATCCACCGCGACCTCAAGCCCGCCAACGTGCACCTGGTACCGCGCAGCCACACGCCCGACTTCGTCAAGCTGCTCGATTTCGGCATCGCCAAGCTCATGGACACGGCGAGCGACGGCGTCACGCGCGCGGGCATGATCATGGGCACGCCGACCTACATGTCGCCCGAGCAAGCCACCGGCGACCCCATCGACGCCCGCTCCGACATCTACTCGTTCGGCATCATCCTGTTCCAGATGGTTTGCGGCAGGACGCCGTTCCGCGGCGAGTCGTTACCGGCGCTCATCCAGCAGCACCTCAACGTCGCCCCGCCGGCGCCGCGCTCCGTCAACCCGGCGCTCACGGTGAGCCTCGAACGAGTCATTCTGCGCTGCCTCGCGAAGAAGCGCGAGGACCGATACCAGTCGATGGGTGAAGTCGTGGAGGCGCTCAAGGTGGAGCTGGCCGGCCTGAGCATGCGGGCCACGGCGCGTCCGGTGGCGCGCCCGCCGCGCCCGACCATGGAAGAAGAGCCGACGCGTGTGGCACGCAGCGGCGACGACTCCATGCCGCCGGTGGCGGTGGCGCTGGGATCGATCGCACCGATCGCGCCGATTGCGCCGCCGCCGTCGTCGGTGCCGACGGTGGCCGAGGAGCGCAGGACCGACGCGATGCGAGCGGCACCGTCGGCGCGCATGGCGGCGGTGGCGCGGCCGCCGGGGTCGATACCTCCCGTGAGCCCTGGCTCCTATCCCCCGCAGCCCGCGGCGGGCCTGGCGCCGGCGGCGTCGGCGCCGGGGCGGATGGCGGTGGTCGCGCGCCCGCCTGGCTCCATCCCGCCGATGAACCCGGTGGGGGTGCCGCCGGGCTCGATGCCGCCGACGACGTTGAGCGGCAGCGCCGCCGAGGTGATGCGGCCGCCCTCGGCGAAGGGCCCCATCGTCGCGGCGGTGGCGGCGGGGATGATCGTGGCGGCAGGGCTCGGCGCGCTCTTGACGCTGCGCACCGGCAGCGGCGACGAACGAGACGAAGGGACCGACGACCGGCCCAAGGCCGCCAGAGCGGCCGACCGCGACGAGGGCGCTGCTGACGACGGGCCTGGGGCGAAGATCGGCGCCAGCAAGTCCGCCCTTGACGAGGGCACGGATGTTGCTCCAGACGAAGCCAAGGACGTCGCCAAGGGCGCCGTCAAGGACGGGGTCAAGGGCGCCGCGAAGGACGAAGCCAAGGGCGACGCGAAGGACGAGGCCAAGGACGACGCGAAGGACGAGGCCAAGGGCGACGCGAAGGACGAGGCCAAGGACGCCGCGAAGGACGAAGCCAAGGACGTCGCCAAGGACGTCGGCACAGACGAGACCAAGGACGCCGTCAAGGCCAGCGCCGAGAAGCCAACGGGCCCGACGAAGCCGGCGGCCGGCACGCCCAAGCCCAGGCCTGTCGCGGCGGACGCGACGAAGCCGGCGCCCAAGCCCAAGCCGGCGATCGCGGCCGTCGCGGCCGCGAAGACGACGGCGGCGCCGAAGGCGGCCAAGACGGCGGCGCCCGCCACCGTGAAGACGTCCCCGTTCGGCCTGCGAGACTGACGATGTCGCCGCGCCGCGTGCTCGCCGCCGCGCTGGCGGCCTCTCTGTGCGCGTCGCTGTCGGCGCTGCCGGCGGCCGCGGCGGCCAAGGGCGGGGGAAAGAGCGCCAAGGGCAAGAAGCCGCCCCCTGACACCGCCGCCGCGGCGCCAGAGCCGACGCCGGAAGAGGCTGCGGCCGGGCGGGAGCTGGAGGCGGCGGGCGCGCTCTTCGAGGCGAAGAAGTACGACGAGGCCCTCCCGCACCTGGAGCACGCGCGCGACCTGGCGCCGGGGCTGTCCGGCCCGTATCGCGCGCTTGGCATCACTTACAAGCACCTCGACCGACTGGAGGACGCGCGCGCAGCCTTCAGCAAGTACGTCGAGATCAAAGCCACCGGCGACGCCGCCGACGCGGCCCGCGCCGAGATCGCGGCCATCGACGAGGAGCTGGCGAAGCGCGCGGCCGAAGTGAAGGCCGTTTCATCCGCCACGGCCGACGACAAGGGGGCCGGCGGCACCGCCGCGCCGGGTGCTGCGAAGAAGGGCGGCGGCGGCTTCGGCCCGCTACGCATCACGGGGCTGGGCGTCGCGGTGGCCGGCGCCGGCGCCCTCGCGGTGGGCATCTTCTTCTCCAGCAAGTGGCTAGGCGCGCGCTCGCATTTCTCCGACGAGTTCGACCTGGTGCGCGAGAGCCTCTCCGTGGAGGACGGCGCGCCCGGCACGCTCTACGTCTGCGATGACGCCGACTACGCGTATTTCACGCCCGACGCCCAGACGAGGCTAGAAACGGCACGCTCGTACTGCGCGCCCATGAGGCGCTATCGCATCCTCGGGCCGGTCCTGGCGGCGGGCGGGCTGGTGTTCGTCGGCGCCGGCGTTGCCCTGCTCATCGCCGGCGGCGGAGACGGCGGCAAGTCCGGCGGCGCCGCGGTGGACCCGTACGCCGTGAACGTGCCCGGCCTTGGTGCCGTGCACGTGGACCTGGCGCTGGCGCCCGGCGGCCTGTTGCTCGCGGGGACCGCGCGCTTCTGAAGCCGACCGAGCCGACCGGAATCATGAACGAGCGAACCGTGCGCATCGGCCCGGATGGGCTGCTGCTGGGCGCCCCCGCCGGTGGCGGCGTGGGGACGCCCATGCCGCTGTGGTCGGGTGCCATGCACTACTGGCGCGTTCGGCGCGAGGCCTGGGGCCGCTGCTTGGAGAACGTGCGCGCGCTCGGCTTCGCGATGGTGGAGAGCTACGTCCCGTGGGGCGTGCACGAGACGGCGCGCGGCCGCTGGGACTGGACCGGTGCGCGCGACCTGCGCGCCTTCCTCGACGAAGCGCAGCGTCGCGACCTGAAAGTCATCTTGCGGCCGGGCCCGCACGTGAATGCTGAGCTGCCGTACTTCGGCTTCCCCGAGCGCATCGTCTCCGACCCCGCCATACAGGCGCGCACCGCGCAGGACACGCCCGCGTGGCTGCTGCTGCCGCCCCGCGCCTTCCCGGTGCCGAGCTACGCCTCGCGCCGCTTCTACGCCGAGGTGGAGGGCTGGTTCGACGCGTTCGCTGCGCAGGTGGAAGGCGCGCTCCATCCGGGCGGCCCGGTGGTGGCGCTGCAAGTCGACAACGAGATGTCGTTCTTCTTCCGCACCGGCGCGTTCGATCTCGACTACGCACCCGACGCGGTCGCCGACTACCGCGAGCACCTGCGCGCGCGCTGGGGCGGCGACGAGGCGGCCTTGCGCGACGCGTACGACGATCCGTCGGCCAGCTTCGGGCGCGCCGAGCCGCCCCGCCGGTACGACGTGGTCGACCGCGGCGAGCTGCGCCGCCACCTCGACTGGGCAGACTACCGCGCAGCTTACCTGCGCAACGCCCTGGCGCGGCTCGCCGGCATGCTGCGCGGGCGCGGCCTGGGGACGGTGCCTCTCTTCCACAACTACCCGCCGAGTGAGACGCACCCGCCGATGGACCTGCCCGGCGCGGAGAACGTGCTCGACCTCGCGGGCGTCGACCTCTATCACAAGCGCGGCGAGCTGCGCGCGGTGAAGCGCCGCGCGCTCACGCTAGCGGGGTCGAGCCGCCTGCCGTACGTGCCGGAGCTGCAGTCGGGAGGCTGGCCTTGGTGGGTGCCGCTCCTGGCGCCCGACCGCGACACGACGGCGCTCGGAGCACTGATGCACGGCGTGCGCGCCGCCAACTTCTACATGGTGGTGGAGCGCGATCGCTGGTTCGGCGCGCCCGTTTCCGCCGACGGCGTGCTGCGCGAGGCCGACGCGGCCTGGTTCCGCCGCCTGAACGCGGCGCTGGCGCGCGTCGGCTTCTTCGGCCTGCGCCGCCACGCCAAGGTGGCCCTGGTGTGCCCGCGCCTCTACCGGCAAATGGCCGACCTGAGCGACGTGCTCGCGCCGCTCTCGCCGATGGTGTTCGCGCCCTTCCTGCACGAGCGGGCGCGCTGCCGCGACGCGACGTTCGGCTTTCGGCACGCGCCGCAGATCGTCGGCCCGGAGCTCTTCGACGCGTTCGCCTCCGGGCTCGACGGGGCCGCCGTCCCCTACGAAATCGTGGACGGCGGAGTGGCGTCGCTGGCGCGCTGGGACGTGGTGCTGTGTCCGACGCTGGAGCCCATCGAAGCCGCGCTGTGGCGGCGGCTGCTGGCGCGCGCGCAGGAGGGCGCGCTGGTGGTGATCGGCCCGGACGTTCCCCGCTTCGACGAGCGGCTCCTGCCGCTGGACGAGCCGCTGCGCGGCGGCGAGGCGCGCGCGGTCGGGTTCGGCACGGCGGCGGCGTTCTCCACCGGCGCGGGCGAGGTGTGGGTCCTGGCGCCGGAGTCGACGGACTTGCCGGCGGCGGCTGCGGCGGTGTGCGGCGCGCTCGCTGCGGAGCGTCCCGCCATCTTGCCCCCGGTGCGCTGCACGACGCCGCCGGTGGAGAGCGCCTGCTTCGTCGACGGGGGCGCGCGCGTGGCGGCGATCTTCGTGGCGAATCCGACCAGCGCGCCCCGCGCCGCCCGGCTCGTGTGGGACGAGGCGCCGGCCGCGGCGGCGAGCGGCGCGGGAGCGGACGCGCCGGAGCTGGAAGACGCGCTCGGCGGCGAGGCGGTCTCGTCTACGGACGTGCGGCTCGATCCGTACCAGGTGAGAATGCTGGTGGTGCGCCGCGGTCAAGGCGCGGGCGGCGCCGCGGAGCGCCCATGATCGCGCGCGACATCCTCATCCACGAGATCGACCCGCGCCACTGGTCGAACCTGTGGCACCTCGCCGGCCTGGAACAGCTCCTCTCCCCCGAGCCGCGCGAGGAGCCCGCCGGCGCCGCCCAAGAGGGGGGCGCACGCCACGGGCCGGTCGTTCTGGTGGTGGAACAGGGAAAGACCGTGCGCGCGCTCGACCTCGCCGCACGCCGCGCCTTCCCGCCGCCGCCCTGGTCCGGGTCCGGCGCGCTCGAGCCGTTGCGCCGGCGCCTGGGCGCGCCGTGGCTCGTCGCCTTCGAGGACGGCGCGCTTGCGCGGCTGTTCGGCGAGGTGGAAGGAGCGCTGCGCTTCGGCGACGACCCCTGGCAGGACGGGCTGACGGTGATGGCCGCGGCGCGCCGGCGCTACGGGCAGGACGTGCACTTCACGCCCCGCCCGTTCGCCCGCATTCCGGTGCCGCGCTACGCCATGCTACGCGGCGCGCTGGACCTGTTGTGGCCGCCTGGCACCGCTGCCTGCTTCTACCTCTTCGAGGGCCGCGTCCCGTGGACGTCGCTGATCCTGGCCCGTGACGCGAGCGGCGAGGTGGACCTTCTCACCACGCATCTCGCGCTGGCCGCCGATCAGGGCGCCGCAAGCGCCGGCTCGGTGCGCGACCGCGAGGCCATCCTCGCGGCGGTCGCTCGTCTGACCGGGCGGCCGGTGCACCTGGGCTTCTTCGCTACCCTCGACGCCTGGGAGCGCGCCTTGCGCGACGGCGAAGGGTTCGACGCCGAGCGCGACCGCGGCGGCCTGGCCGTCGACCCGGCGCCGCCATGGCTTCGCGCCGCGCTCGGCGCCTCGCAGGTGGCCCGCACCGCCCGCGGCGCCGCCAGCCTCTTCGCCGCCGTCGCCCCGCGCACCGCCGCCGCCATTGCCGGTGGGCTGCGCGGCCTGGCCGCGGCCGCCGGCGCGTCCGGACGCGGGCTGCTCGATCCGCTGCGCGCCCAGCTCACGGAGCTGCTCGGTTTCGATCCCTTCAGCCCCGACTCGCCGCTGGGCGCCGCACTCGCCTGGCTGCGCCGAACCGCCGGCGGCGCGCGCGGAGACGGCTGATGCACCTGTTCGAGTACCGCGGCGCCGTGCTGCACGCCGAAGACGTGCCGCTCACGGCGCTCGCCGCCGCCTACGGCACGCCCACCTACGTCTACAGCGCCGCCACGCTGCGCCGCCATTTTCGCGTCGTCGACGCTGCCTTCGCCGCTCGCCCTCACCTGGTCTGCTTCAGCGTGAAGGCCTGCTCCAACGTGCACGTCCTGGCGCTGCTGGCGGGACAGGGCGCGGGATTCGACGTCGTATCGGGCGGGGAGCTGGCCCGCGCGCTGCGTGCCGGCGCGCCGCCCGCGCGCGTCGTCTTCTCCGGCGTGGGCAAGACCGCCGCAGAGATGGCCGAAGCGCTCGACGCCGGCATCCTGCTCTTCAACGTGGAGAGCGAGCCCGAGCTGGAGCTGCTGTCGGCAGTGGCCGCCGCGCGCGGCCGGCGTGCCCCGGTGGCGGTGCGCTTCAACCCCGACGTCGACGCCGCCACGCATCCCTACATCGCCACCGGTCTGCGCGACAGCAAGTTCGGCGTGACGCTCGACACTGCGCGCCGCATGTACGCACGCGCCCGCGCCCTCGACGGCATCGAGATCGCCGGCATCGACTGCCACATCGGCTCGCAGATCACCGACGTCGGCCCGGTACGCGACGCCATGGCGCGCGTGGTGGAGCTGGCACACGAGCTACGCGCCGCTGGTCACGCGGTGCGCTACGTCGACGTCGGCGGCGGCATCGGCATCCCCTATCGCGACGACCCGGACGACGCGCCGCCGGCGCCGGCCGACTTCGGCGCCGCCGTTCACGCCGCGCTTGGTGCGCTGGACGTGACGCTGCTGTGCGAGCCGGGGCGCGTCATCGCCGGCAATGCCGGCGTGCTCCTGACGCGCGTGCTCTACGTCAAGCAGGGCGACGCCCGCCGCTTCCTCGTGGTCGACGCCGCCATGAACGACCTCGTTCGTCCCGCGCTCTACGGCGCATGGCACGCCATCTGGCCCGTGGCGCGCGCGCGCCCCGAGGCTGGCCTCGAGCGTGTCGACGTCGTCGGACCCGTGTGCGAGAGCAGCGACTTTCTCGCCAAGGACCGCGACCTCCCTGCCTGCGCCGCCGGCGACCTCCTGGCCGTGATGAGCGCCGGCGCCTACGGCTTCTCGATGTCGTCGAACTACAACAGCCGCCCGCGCGCTGCCGAGGTGCTGGTCGACGCCGGCGACGCCCGTCTCGTGCGCCGTCGCGAGACCGTCGACGACCTGCTCGCCGCCGAGCTGGAGCTCTGAGTGCGCCGCGGCGTTCGAATCGCCCTTCTGCCCGTCGTCCTCGCCGCCGGCGCCGCGCTCGACGGCTGCCCGCCCCCCGACAATCCCTGCGTCCGCGCGCGTGCAAAGCTCTGCGCCGCCGACAGCCCCATGCGCGACGGCGGCATCTGCGCTCGCCTGCGCGCCGACGGCGACCACCCCGACGACGCCCTCGCCCACAAATGCGCCGTGCTCCTCGACGAAGCGCACTGACGCTGCCCTAGCGTCGCGGCCGCCTCGCCCCGAAGCACGGCCGCCCCCCCTTGATAAAAACTTGATGCGGCGCAGCCGCGCCTTGACGCCGTCCTGAAGCCTCCCGCCGTTACCTTCGAGCGCAAGAGGACGGCGATGCCCGGAGGTCACCCTTACCGCGAAGCCCACGGCTCGACGGCGCCACCGCCGACAACACGCCCGGATCGTGACTGGGAGGCGCTCGGTCTGTCCGGCTTCCTGGTCGCCGTCTCCGCAGCGGCCGTCGTGTGGTGCCTGGTGGGCCGCGGCAGCTTCGACGCGCAGGCAGACTTCGCTTTCGCCATGCTGCTCGTCGGCCTGTGGTGGCTGGCGCTCTCGGTGCGCGATCTCTGGCGCGCAGCGCTCCCGGCGTCCTAGCTGCCAACTGCCCTACGGGTGGTAGGCGGCGACTTGCGCCGGGTCGAACGGATCGATGATCACGGGCGCGGGATAGGCGCCGTCGATGGCGCTCCAAACAAAGGCGGCGGCCTGCTCCTGGGCGGCCCACGTGTTGGCGACGACGTCGTCCGGGAGCAGCAGCCATTGGTGCGCCACGCCGTCGAAGGCGAATAGGCCGAGCGTGGGCCCGGCCGGCGGCAACACGGGCGCGGCCGTGGTGCCCGTGTCCATGGCGGCGACGGGGGCGGGGGTGACGAGCGGCAGGCCCACCAGGCGCGCGAAGGCCCAAGACGTGGCGTTGGGAACGACGTCGTCACCGACGGCCATCTGCATGAGCACGCTGGTGGGCGCCGCGCCGGTGAGCCCGGCGAACGGCTCGACCAGTCCGGGCGCGTAGGCCCAGTTGTCGCCGGGCTCGAGCAGCATCAGCGTCGCAAACGTCGTTTCGCTGTTGAGCACGCCGGTCCCGCCCAGCGCGCCCGCCAGGACGCCCAGAACCGACAGCCCGCCGACGTTCAGGGTGGCGGCCACGATGCGCGGTTCGACGGACGACGTGATGGTGCCGATGAAGCTCCCCAGCGACTGCCCGACCAGCGCAGTCGGACGCGTCGTGTCGAAGTCGGGCAGGCCGTCGCCGCTCGTCGCCACGTCACCTGTCCAGGGCAGCAGGTCCACGCCGCCGCCGCCGGGATCACCCAGCACGCGCACGAGGTGCAGCATGTCGCTGACGGTCTGGCGGAACACCTCGCGCGTCTTCAAGAGATCCGTCGGGTCGATGAAGTCGCCGATGGAGGGGTTGTCGCCACATGTGTTCCCGCCCGTCGCGCGCGAGCCGTGGCCGATGACGTCGATGCCGATGGCGCCGAGCCCGTACTCCGCGAGCGTGTCGGCGATGGCGATGACGGTTTCCTTGCACACGCCGAGCGCGTGGCTGAAGACGATCATCGGCACGGGGCCTGCCGTGCCCGCCGGCAAGGTGAGGATGAACTCGAGGTCGAGCGTGCCCTGCGGCACCGGCGCGAACGTGACGGGATCGTGCGTCCAGTGGCCGCCGGCGTCGCGGTACTCCACCGTCTCGATGTGACCGAACGCCACCGTGGCCACGTCGTCGGTCTCCAGCAAGCTCAGCGGAAGATCGGGCGGCAGCGGCGGCAGGCGCGCCAGCAGCGCCGGGTTCAGGTTGCCCGACGCGTCGCGCGGATCGTAGGCGTCGTCGATGGTCACGGCCGGCGGCGGTCCGGCAAAGAGCGCCTCGCGCGCGAAAACCAAGTCCTCGGCCACGGTCTGCGTGGTGTACAGGTGCGCGTGCAGCACCTGGTCCGCGGGCACGCCGGCGCGGCCGTCGAGAAACGCCAGAATCTCGGTCGCCTCGGGCGTGGCAGCGGCGACGGCGGCCTCCCAGCCCTCCGACGCGGCCACCGGCGCGCCGTCCAGGTCCACGAGCCCGGGGCGCACCACCACAAGGTACCGCGCCCGCGAGGCGAGCGGTCGGTCCGGCAGGAAATGGACGCCCGTCTCGTTGGCCACGTACTCGAGCGTGCCGGCCACGGGCGCCACTGCGCCTGTGCCCGCCGAGTCGTACCGATACAGCTCCATCGTGCCGGGCAAGACCGAGGCCGGATCCAACGCGCGCGTCGCTCGCACCCACGCCCCGAACGTGACGAGGAAGCCGTCGAGCGTGTTCAGCTCGTCGGCGTAGGGGAAGCCGCGCGCCGCGGGGATGGCGACGCGCCGCCCCGTCGGCGAGGTCGGGTCGGCGACGGTGAGGAAGTCGCCCGGGAACGGGTTCGCCGCCGCCGCGCTGCTCTGCGGCCGGTAGAAGATGCGCGTCGGGTCGGCGGCCGGGCCGGCGTCCGAGCCGGCATCGCCGCCTCCGCCGCCGTCGCTGCGCCCGCCGCCGCCGCAGTCGCATCCGGCCGCCCCCGCCATCACTGCCGGCATGGCCGCCGCCAGCACCGCCACCAGCCCGCATCTTCGCATGGGGTCAGGATAGCGCGCGGAGCGCGAGGCCCGCGAGCAGGCGGGTCAGCGTAGCGTTCACGGGCGTGGCCACGCCGTGCGCGGCCCCGCGGCGCGCCACCGCCCCCGACAGAGCGTCGTGCTCGGTCTCCGCGCCGCGCAGGCGATCCTGCAGCATGGACGTCCGTACGCCGCCAATCGAGGCGCTGAACCCCAGCATCGCCTCGATCATCGTGTCCGGCATCGCGGGCAGCGTCACGCCCTCGGCACTCGCCACGGCCAGCGCCTCGCGCATTCCATCGGCGATCACGGCGCGCAGCGGCTCGCTCTCCAGGCACTCGCCGACGGTCTTGCCGGCCAGCGCGCCCACGGCGTTGAAGGCGGCGTTCCACGCCAGCTTCACCCACAAGTCGCGCCGGACGTCCTCGCTGGCCTGGCAGGGCACACCCGCCGCCTCGAACATCCGCGCCACCGCGGCGATGCGCGTGCTCGCCCCGCCCTTGGGCTCGCCGATGGTGAGCTCGCCCATGGCGACGTGCTCGATGACGCCCGGTGCGGCGATGCCGGCGCCGATGCGCGCCACGCCCCAGAGCGCCGCTCCGCCGAACCGCTCCAGCAGGCTCTCGTGCAGATCGATGCCGTTCTGCAGCGTCAGCACCAGCGTGCCCTCGCCGCTCGGGTGGACCACCGGATAGAGCAGGTCCATGGCTGCGGCGTGGTCGCGCGCCTTCACCGCCAGGAGCGCCAGGTCCACCTTCGTCCCGGCGTCCACCGGCTCCTCCACGGCGTCGACCGGGGCGCGCCACTCTCTGCCGTCGGGCTCGCGCACGACGATGGCCCCTGCCTGCTGAAGCGCGGCCAGGTGCGCGCCCCGCGCCACCATCGCAACGTGGTGGCCGGCCGCGGCAAGCTTGGCGCCGTACCAGCCGCCCACGCCGCCCGCGCCCATCACGAGGATCTTCACGGGTCCCTCGCCGCACCGCGGGGCGGCTAGGCGGCGGCCGGCTTGGTGGCGTGGTAGGGCCTCAGCCCCTTCACCCCGCTCAGCAGCCGGGCCAGCGCCCGCCAGGGAAGCTCGATCTCGCGGACGCGATCTTTGCGCAGCCGGATGACGTACTCGAGTGCGCGGACGTCGCCGAGGAAAGCGGCGTGGTCCACGACCTCCGTCTCGTCGAGCATCTTCTCCCAGAGCTCCATCAGCTTGTCGTGGTCCTGGAACGAACGGCCCTTCAGCCACGTGCAGAGGATGGAAGCGGAGGCGACGAACACCTTGGTGCCGTCGCCGTCCCAGCGGACCTCGCCGAAGCGCTCGCCCTCCACCACCGCTTGGACGTCGAGGTGCGAGACGCCTTCCAGGTCACGCACGCCGATGAAGCGTACGCCGGGCAGCAGCCCCTTCTGCTGTGGATTGCGCGCGTGGTGCTGCAGGATGCGCGACTGCTCGTCGGGCGGCATGAGGTCACGCGCGGGCATGGCTCTCTGTACAACGCCGCGCGCGCCGCCACAAGCCGCCGCCGCGGCGGGGCGAGCGCGACGGCTTCCTTTCGGCACCGCTCCCGTGTTTGACTCGCGTCGCCGATAGGAGGCTCACATGAGGATTTGGCTGCGCGGTGCGATGGTGCTGACGGTCGTGCTCATGCTGGCGGGCTGCCCGACCGAGCCGCCGAGCGGGACGGGCGGACCGGGAACGGGGACAGGGACGGCGACGGGAACGGGCGGCGCGACCGGCGTCGCGAGCGGAACGGCGGTAGAGGCATTGCCGGCGCTGCCGCCCGCGCCGCCGATTCCGACGGTGCCGCTCGGAAACGAGGCGCCCCCGGCGCCCGACAAGAACCCGATGACCGCCGAGAAGGTGGAGCTCGGCCACAACCTGTGGTTCGACACGCGGCTGAGCGGGGACGGCACGATGTCCTGCGCGACGTGCCATCCGGCCGAAGGGTGGCTCGCCGACGGAAAGGCCATCTCGGTGGGCGTCGGCGGCAAGCCGGCGAAGCGGCACACGCCTTCGATGCTGAACAAGGCGCACGACCCTCTGCTCTACTGGGATGGCCGCGCCGACAAAGGATTGGAGGGGCAGGCGCTGGCCCCCATCAAGGGCTTCCTCGCCGCCGACGTCGCCAAAGTGGTGGCGGCGCTGCAGGCCGTTCCCGGCTACCGCGCCCTCTTCAAGGCCGCGTACGGCGACGAGACGGTCACCGACGAGCGCATCGCCTTCGCCATTGCCAGCTACGAGCGGACGCTGCTGTCGGGAAACTCGCCGTGGGACCGCTGGCAGAAGAACGGCGACACCGGCGCGGTGAGCGAAGACGCGAAGAAGGGCTGGGAGCTGTTCCGGGGCAAGGCCGCCTGCGGCAGCTGCCACGCCGGCTTCGGCCTCACCGACGGCAAGTTCCACAACACCGGCATCGGCATGGACAAGGTCGGGACGCCCGCCTACGACGGCGGCCGCGCCGACATCACGAAGTCGCCCGACGGCACGCGCGTGGCCGCAGACGAGGGCGCCTTCAAGACGCCCTCGCTGCGCGACGTGGCGCGCACCTCCCCGTACTTCCACGACGGCAGCGTGGAGACGCTGACGGACGCCGTGCGACTCATGGCCGGCGGGGGCAAGGCGAACCCCAACCTCGACAAGGAGCTGAAGGACCACAAGCTCACCGACGCCGAGGTGAAGCAGCTCGTCGCCTTCCTCGCCTCGCTGAACAGTGACGTGAAGCTCCCCGCCGCCCCCGACCTCCCCAAGTAGCCGCTCGTTCCGCGCGGGGCGCGCCGCGCGCCGCCGACCTCGGGCGCGCCGTGCGACGGCACCGATCCTAGACCTTCGATTCCTCGTGCTTGAGCAGGCGCTTGATGTTGCCGCGGTGGGTGAAGACCACGAGAGCGGCCATCGCGCCCATCAGAAGGCCGTACGCTGGAACGGGATAGAAGACCAGCATGACGGGGATGACCGTCGCGAGGCCGGCGAGCGACCCGACCGACGAGATACGCCAGCGTGCGTAACAAGCGGCGTACACGAGGAAGCCGGCGAGCGCGGCCAGGGGAGCGAGCGCGCCGAGCACGCCGGCGGCGGTGGCCACGCCCTTGCCGCCCTTGAACGCGAGGTACACGGGAAAGACGTGACCGACGAAGGCGGCGAGGCCGACGGTCGCCACGTAGCCGGGCGGGAGGCGCAGCAGGTAGAGGGCGGCGAGCACGGGAAGGCAACCCTTGGCGGCGTCGAGCGCGAGAACGAACAGACCCCACTTCTTGCCGAGAACGCGCGCGGCATTGGTGGCGCCGATGTTCCCCGAGCCGCTCGCGCGGATGTCCACGCCGCGCCACCGCCCGACGAGATATCCGAAGGGGATGGCGCCGAGGAAGTAGGCGACCGCGGCGAGCGCCAAGCCGTCCCAAAGCACGGGCAAAGCGGGGGCGGCGCCGGGCGCGGCGGTGGCCACGTCAGGCGTCATGGCGCGCCGTCCGGCGGCGGCGACGCGGGGGCGGCGGCATCGGCGTCGAGGGCGCAGCCACCGACCTGACGCAGGGCCTCATAGAGGACCAAGGTGGCGGCCGAGGCGAGGTTCAGGCTGCGCACGACGTCGGCGCGCGCCATCGGAATGCAGAAGGCACGGTCTGCTTCGGCGGCGAGCAGCGCCCAGGGTAGACCACGTGTCTCGCTGCCGAAGACGAGCCAGTCGCCGGGCCGGTGCTCGGCCTCCACGTGCGCGCGCGGCGCCATGCCCGAATAGTAGAAGAAGCGTGCCTCGGGCCCCGCCGTGGCGCGCAGGGCGGCAAGTGAGGCGTGCACCCGCACCGCCACGTGCGGCCAGTAGTCGAGCCCGGCGCGCTTGACCCAGCGATCCTCGATGGAGAAGCCGAGCGGCTCGACCAGCTCCAGCGCGGCGCCGGTGGCGGCACAGGTGCGCGCGACGCTGCCGGTGTTCTGCGGGATCTCCGGCTCGACCAGCACCACGTGGAAGGGCGGCTCGACGCGACGCGCGCGCCGGCGTACACCGCGCGCCGCCGCCCCGACGGCGACCGCACGGTAGAGCGCACGCCGCGCCTCGTGCGCGTAGCCGAGCGCGCGCGGCAGCACCGCCACCGCCGCCTGCCAGCCCTCGCCTGCCGACAGTGCCGCCTCCGCCTCGGTGGCGCGCGCCTCGTCGCGCCCGGCGGCGCGCAGGAGCTGGTCCGCCGCTTCGGCGTCCCCCGCCGCCACGCGCTCCCGCAGCCGTGCCGACACGCGGGCCCCCTGGCTGCCTAGTTGGTGTCGGGCGTCTCGGAGGTGAAGACCACCGCGCCGACCTCGCGCTCGGTCTTGGGCGCCGCCAGCCGGGCCGCCCGCGCCGCCGCGAGCTCGCGAATGAGCCGACCGAACTGCCACGACCCCACCACCTGGTCGCTGCGTTCGCCGCCCAGCGCCGCAGCCGCCTCGTCGGCCATCGACGCCACCGCATCGCCCGGCGCCTCGGGGGCCAGCCTCGCCGCCTCCGGGGCGGCTGCGCGCAGGTCCACCGGCACCTCGTCGCTCAGCCGCTCGTGGTGCTCGGCGATCCAGCGGTACCAGCCGCGCAGTGCCAGCCGCTTCGCGCGCAGGCGGTTCTTGCGCGCCACGCCGACCGCGCGCACGAACGGGATGAGGAAGAAGAGCCCGCTGAAGATGGCCGGGAAGATGCTCAACCAGAACGTCCACACGTCCGGGTCCATCTTGAGCACCGGGAACAGCAGCGACGGCGTGAGGAACGACATGACCAGGTTGAAGCCGTTGGCCACGCCGATGCCCCAGTTCGTGCCGGAGGCGTTGTCGGACACCTTGTACTCGGGGTCGGCGCGCTCCCAGAACTTCGGCATCGGTGCGCCGTGCCCGGATTGCGCCGACGGGAGGAGCCCCTTGAACTCGTATAGCAGGGCGCCCTCATCGGTGACACGCGCGTCGCCGTCGTAGTCCGCCAGCAGGCGCGTGATCTCGCGGTCGGCGCGGTCCACCGACCAGCCCGTCACCAGCGCGAGGTCGCTCGCCGTGACGCGCCCACCGAGGTAACGCACGTACTCCAGGATCTGCCGGTCGTCGGCGAGCGGGTCGATGCGGTCCTCGTCGCCGAACACGAACGCGAACACCTTCCGGTAGAGAGGGCGCGCCTCCTTGCCCAGCGCCGCGCGCTCTTCCTTGGTGCGCGGCTGAGGGCGCGACGACGACCCGGCCGCGGCGTCCCAGCCGGCGGAGCGCCGGCCGGCGCTGTAGCCATAGCCGTAGGCGCGCCCGTCGCTGAAGACCGCGTTCCAGAAGAAGATGCGGGCCACCAGGTTCAATAGGCCCCCGGCCGCGCCCGCGCCGGAGCTGCTCGACGACCGCCCGCCGCTGGAGCGGTTGTTGTTGGACGCCGTGAGCGCCACGAACGCGGCAACGATGAGCGCGACGAAGATCGCCACGTAGGCGATCATCGTCACCATGATCCATACCTTGAAGAACCACTTGAACGCCGTGTAGAGCGCCGCACCGACCTTGGCGAAGCGGTCCCCGAGCGTCGGCTGCCCGCGCCGCACGAAGCCGCCGGGGAACCGATAGACGATCTCGCCGGACTCGCCCACGTCGAGGTGCCCCTCGAACTCGCGCGACAGCACCTTCAGCGCGCGCTCCGTCTCTAGCTTCGGCAGCCCCGACGCGACCACCGCGTCGGCCACCGTCCAGCGCTCGCCTTTGCCCTTCAGCGCGGCGAGGAGCCGCTTCTGCAGGGTGGCGTCGTCGAAATCCTTCTTGTCGATGTGAGGCTCGGGACCGGCCATGCTGCATCCATAGCAGATTTCGCCCAGGCGCACAGGGCGCCCCCGGCGTCAGCGCCCGCCCAGCCAGTCCAGGACCATGGGCCAGACGTAGGTCGGCGCGCGGCGCCCCAGGATCAGGTCGACGTGCCCCCACGCCTTGCCGCCGTCTTCGGGCCCCAGCGTGCGGTAGGTGCGGTCGGGCGAGCGCGCCTCGTCGTAGGCCGCCTTCACGCCGCGCGGCGCGTTCAGCCGATCGTGGCTCCCCGCCAGCACCAGCACCGGCACCGCGGCGCTGCGCCAGCGCTCGGCGTAGTCCACGGCGCCCGTCGAGTCGGTGAAGCGCTTCTCCGCCGCCCAGCGCATCACGTCGAACGTCACCCCGTAGCTCGTCTTGTCGAAGGCGCGCTTTGCCCATTCCAGCACCAGGTCGCCCTCCATGGCGCCGGGCTCCCAGGCGGCGAGCGGCAGGAGGTTGAGCGGGCCGTTGAAGAACCGCGCGTACTGATGGAAGAGCCACCCCACCAGCGGCGCGGGCGACGGCGCGCCGCGCGGGGCCGGGCCGAAGCGGCGGTCCAGCTCCAGGCACAGGCGGCTGGCTTGGCGCAGCGCCGGGAGCCCGCGCCCGAGCTGGTAGGCGCCGGCGAACGTGACGAGCCCGCGCAGCGCGCCCTCGATGCGCGGCGCCGCCGCATAGGCGAGCGCGCCGCCGAGCGAGAAGCCCACGACGAAGATGCGCTCCTCGCCGCTCTGACGGCGAACGGCCTCCACCAGCGCCGGGAGGTCGAGCTCCACGTGCTGCTCCACCGCGGTGGGAAACGGGGCGCCGAGGGCGCGGCTGCGACCGACGCCGCGCAGGTCGGCGTTGTAGACGTCGTATCCGCCGAAGGCGAGGAAGTTGGCGAACGAGCGGCGCGTCAGGTGCCAGCAGTAGCGGTTCTGGGTGATGCCGTGCAGCAACAGCACCGCGCCGCGCGGCGCGCGCCCGTCGGCGAGCCGCTTGCGCACCATCGCCAGCCGCGCCCCGTCGGCGCAGGGCGCGGCCACGACCTCCTTGAGGAACAGCCCTTCGAGGTTCGACTCGATCTTCTGGCGCACGCGCCGCGGCTCGGACAAGGGCCCGGCGGGCCCGGCGTCGTGCGCGCGCACATCCCCCGGCGGAACGCCGCTCACGCTCCGATTCTGATCCGGGCGTCCCCGGGCGTCAACGGCTGGTGGCCGGCACCCGTTACCGGCATGTTGTGGCGGATGCCCCCGGCCCCGCCCTCTCGCGGTGACGGCGACGACGACGGCGGCGCCGCCGGCCCGTCCGTCCGCGCCACGCTGGGCACGCTCCTGGAACTGCCGCGCGGCTTCCGCAAGCGCACGCTGGCCGCGCTCGGCGCCGGCGCGCGTGTCGGCTGGCACACCTTGCGCCGTGCCCTGCCCGGCGCCGCCCCCGAGGGCGAGGGCCGGCCGGCCGACGCGGCGCGCGACGCCGCCGCCGAGCGCACCGCACTGCAGCTCGTGGAGACGCTCGGCGCCCTCAAGGGGCTGGCGCTGAAGGCCGGACAGATGGCGAGCTACATCCACGGCGCGCTCCCGCCCGCCGCGCAGCGCGTCCTCACCCGACTGCAGGCCGACACCCACCCGATGGCGTTCGCGCAGATCGACGCCGTCGTCCGCGCCGAGCTGGGCGCCTCCGCCGACGAGGTGTTCGAAGGGTTCGAGCGCACGCCGTTTGCGGCCGCGTCGATCGGGCAGGTGCACCGCGCCCTGCTGCGCACCGCCGTCGACGGCGGCGCCGACGTCCTGCGCCCCGTCGCCGTGAAGGTGCAATACCCGGGCATCGAGGACGTGCTCCACGGCGACCTGCGCCTCTTCGGGGGGCTCCTCAAGCTCGCCTTCTTCGCCACGCCCGGCGACGGCGGGGCGGTGGCCGCCGAGCTGCGCGACCGAATCCTGGAGGAGTGCGACTACGAGCGCGAGGCCCGCCACCAGGCGCTCTTCCGCCGCCTCGTCCACGCCGAGCCGCTGGCCGGGCGCGTGCACGCCGACGTGCCCGAGGTCGTCGCCGCCGCTTCGACCCGGCGCATCCTGACCTCCGCGCTCGTCGAGGGGGCGCGCGACTTCTACCGCTTCGCCACCGAGTCCGACCAGCCGGCGCGCGATCGTGCGGCCGCGGACATCTTCGCCACGGCCTTCACCTGCATCTTCCGCCACTGCGTCTACAACGCCGACCCGCACCCCGGGAACTACCTCTTCCGACCCGACGGCACGGTCGTCTTCCTCGACTTCGGCTGCGTGCGGCACTTCGAGGCGCACGTCGTCGACACCTGGAAGGCGTGCGCGCGCGCCGTACTGGACGGTGACCGCGCCGCGTATCGGCGCGGCTTCACCGCGCTCGGCTTCGTCGGCAGCCCGCGCCGCTTCGACTGGGACGCCGCCTGGGACGTCATGCAATACCTGTACGCGCCGTTCCTCGCCACCGAGCCCTTCACCTACACGCCGGAGTACGTGGAGCGCTCCTACGACGTGATCGTCTGGTCGAACCCCAACGCTCGCCGCATGGGCACGCCGCGCGAGTTCCTCTTCGTGAACCGCCTGCAGTGGGGGCTGAACTCGGTCTTCGCGCACCTGCGCGCCACCGGCCCCTGGGGGGAGCTGTGGCGGCGCGCGCTCGACGAGCCCACGCGCCCCGCCGCCCTCGACGCCGGCGCCGCCGATCGGCGATGATGGCGCCCCCATGAACGGGAGCCTCTTCGACCGGCGACTGGTCCTGGTCTCCGGCAAGGGGGGGGTCGGCAAGACCGTCGTCTCGGCGGCGCTGGCACTGGAGGCGGCGCGCCGCGGCAAACGCGTGCTGCTGGCTCAGGCGAACGCGCGCCCGCGCCTGCAGGAATTCCTGGGGACGCCCATCGTCGACCACCAGATACGCGAGGTGCGCCCGAACCTCTTCGTGGTCAACATGGTGCCGCGCGAGGCGCTGCACGAGTACGGCCTGATGGTGCTGCGCTTCGAGCGCCTCTACAAGATCGTCTTCGAGAACCGCATGACGCGGAACTTCGTACGCGCCATCCCAGGGCTCGACGAATGGTCGCTGCTGGGGAAGGCTTGGTTCCACACGACGGAGCGCGAGGCCGGACGCTGGCGCTGGGACGTGGTGGTGCTCGACGGGCTGGCGACGGGGCATTTCCTGGCCATGCTGCGCATGCCACAGGCGATCCTGCAGGCCACGCCGGAAGGACCGCTCGCGAAGGGCGCCGCGGCGGCGCAGGCGCTGCTGCGCGACTCCGATCGCTGCGGGGCGATCATCGTCACGCTCGCCGAGGAGATGCCGGTGAACGAGGCGACGGAGCTGCACCGTGCGCTCACCGGCGACATCGGCGTGACGGTGTCAGGGCTGGCGGTGAACGCGGTGCACCCGCGGCTGTTCCTGGGCGAGAGGCGGCGCGGCTTCGATGCCTTGCTGGCGGCGGGCGCAGCGGAGGACGTGGTGGCCGGGCCCGCGGTGCGCGCGGCGCGGTGGCGGACGTCGCTGCGCGCCCTGAACGACGCGCACCTGGCGCGGCTGGCCGAGGCCGTGCCCGGGCCGCGCGCCGTGCTACCGCTGCTGGCGCGCCGTGGCTTCGGCCCCGCCGAGGTGGAGGAGCTGCGCGGCCACCTGATCGCGGGCCTCGGATTGTGACAAGGGTCGCCCAGGCGCGCGGGATGCGCGCGAGCAAGGCTCGCCCGGTTTGTCCGGACGAGGGGAGGCGTGCACATGCTGCCCATCCGCAAGGTCGTCCTCTACAAGCACGGCGTCGGACACTTCGAGCGCCAGGGCGTCGTTGACGGCGACGCCTCGGTCGACCTGCATTTCAAGGCGGCCGAGATGAACGACGTGCTCAAGTCGCTCACGACGTTGGATCTGGGCGAAGGGCACGTGGCAAGCATCAGCTACGAGTCCACAAAGCCCATCGAGAAGCAGCTCGAGGACATCTCCATCCGCTTGCCCGACGAGAACTCGCTGACCGGGCTGCTGGGGCAGCTCAAGGGCGCGCGCGTGGCGGTCGACGTCGCCGGGCGGCGCGTCGAAGGCATCGTGACCGGCACCGAGGCGGTGACGCGCAAGGAGGGCGACGTTACGACGTGGTCGCAGCGGCTGGCGCTGCTGGTGGAGGGCGCGTCGCTCCAGGCGTTCGACCTTCTGGAGGTGAAATCAGTGGCCCTGCTGGACGAGGGCCTGCGCAAGGACGTCGGGCACCTGCTCGAGATCCTCATCTCCGCCAAGAAGAAGGACCTCAAGAAGCTGACGATCTTCGGGCGCGGCAAGGGGCGGCGCGAGATGATGGCCAGCTACACCGTCGAGACGCCGGTCTGGAAGACGTCGTACCGCATGCTGCTGCCGGCGGCGCCGGCACCGGATGCGCCCGGCGGCGCGGCGGGCAAGAAGCCGCTCATCCAGGGCTGGGCGCTGGTGGACAACACGCAGGACGAGGACTGGGACGACGTGGCGCTCACGCTCGTCGCCGGTCTGCCCATCTCCTTCGTGCACGACCTTTACTCGCCGCGCTACAAGCGCCGCCCGGTGGTGCACGTGAAGGAGGAGGAGGCCTACGCCCCGCCGGTGCTGGAAGAGGCGACCGGCGCCGGCGCGGACGATCAGATGGCCGACCTCCCCGCTTTTCCGGTCGGCGCTCCGGCGCCGCCCCCGCGGGCGCAGGCTCCGGCGCCGGCGCCCGCGGCAATGCGGCCCGCCGCCCTCAAGGCCCTCGCCCGCGAGGAGGCGCGCCGCCGCAGCGTATCGGTGCAGACGCGCACGGTGGAGGTGGGCGACCTCTTCCAGTACGAGATCAAGAACCCGGTGACGGTGAAGCGCAACCAGTCGGCGCTGGTGCCCATCTTGCAGGGCGAGTTCGAAGGCAAGCGCGTAGCCGTCTACAACGCCGAGGTACGCGAGAAGAACCCGATGTCGGCGGTGCTCTTCAAGAACACGACCGGCATGACACTGGAGGGCGGCCCGGTGACGGTGCTGGAAGGCGAATCGTACGTGGGCGAGTCGATGCTCGACACGCTCAAGCCCGGCGAGGAGCGGCTCGTGCCCTACTCAGTGGAGCTGGGGTGCGCCGTGTCGGTCGACCACAAGAGCGAGCGGCTCGACGTTCACCGCGCCGTCATTGCCCACGGAACGCTGCGGCTGCACCGCCACCGCATGGAGCGGCGCGTCTACGTGGTGAACAACAAGACCGACCGCCTGCTGGACCTCTTTCTGGAGCACCGCTTCAAGAACGGCTGGGAGTTGGTGGAGACGCCCAAGCCGGTCGAGTCGACGGAGAACTTCTATCGCTTCCGCTTCGAGGCGCCAGCGCGCGGAGCAGGGAAGTTCGTCGTGACGGAGCGCGGAGACGACTCCGATGCGTTCGCCCTGACGAACCTCGCGCGTGACCAGGTGCGCCTTTGGCTAGCGGCGAAGTTCATCGACCAGAAGACCGTGGAGACGCTGCACGCCTTTATCGAAATGCAGGAGAATCTCGCTGCGCTGCAACGGCGCGTCGGGCAACGCGAGGCAGAGATCAGCGCCATCTTCCAGAACCAGGAGCGCGTGCGCAAGAACCTGCAAGCGCTGGGCACGACGCAGGACGAGCGCGGACTGCGCGAGCGCTACGTCGCGGAGCTCGGGCGCGAGGAGGACAAGCTCGCCCAGTTGCGTGCCGACCTGGCCGGCGCGCAGGAGCAGAAGGCGGCGCTGGAGACGGAGCTGGGGGCGAAGGTGAGCGCCCTGCATTTCGAGACGGCGCTGTAGGCACCCTGGCGCGGTCGCGCTACCTGCTGCGCGGTGCGGAGCGCGGGGGCGGAGTCTGCGGCGGCGTCGACGGCGGCGGCACCAGCGCGGCGACCGCGGCGTGCAGCTCGTCCTTGACGACCGGCTTGCGCACGAAGGCGTCGGCCCCCGAGGCGCGCACCTTCGAGGGTAGGTCCGCCGCCCCCTCGGCGGTCAGCACGACGATGGGCACCTCGCGCACGCGCGGGTTGCCGTCCTCGCGCAGCGCACGTACGAACGCCAGACCGTCCATGCCTGGCATGTGGAAGTCGGTGATGATGACGTCAACCGCCGCGCCGCGCGCCAGACGCAACCCTTCTTGGCCATCGGCCGCTTCCAGGATGGACCACTCGCGCCCTGCCATGAGCAGCAGGAGCACCTTGATGAGGCTGCGGTGCGTGCGGCTGTCGTCGATGACGAGGGCGGTCTGTGCCATCTTTGCCTGCCCCCGCCCGACGCGTTGCCGCTACTCGATGCGCTCCAAGCCTAGCATCCCCGTGTGACGGCAACGAGTGGGTGGGCTGCCAAATTCCCGCGCCCGGCGCGTGCAGCAGCGCGCCGCTCCAGGCTCAGGCGCGCACCACTTCGACGCCCGACTGGAAGACGTGCGCCAGGGCGTCGGGACGGTGCAGCAGGGAGACGTCGTCCAGCGGGTTGCCGCGCACGACGAGGACGTCGGCGGCGAGGCCGTCGGCGAGCGCCCCGATTTCGGCGTCGAGCCCGAGCAGCGCCGCCGCCGAGGACGTCGCGGCGACGAGCGCCTCCATCGGCGTAAAGCCGGTCTCGCGCACCATCAGCTCCAGCTCGACGGCGTTGTCGCCGTGCCGGTTGAACGGCGTTCCGGCGTCGGTTCCCATGGCGATGCGCACGCCGGCGGCGCGCGCGCGCCGCACCGCGGCGCGGTGCGTATCCCACGAGTCGCGCGTCTTCTGCACCGCGTGCGGATGGATGCCGCCGCGCTCGCCGTGCTCGAGGATGCGCCAGGGCGCCACCAGCGTCGGCACCAGGAACGTCCCGCGCGTGCGCATGAGCACGGCGCCGTCGTCGTCGAGGTGGATGCCGTGCTCGACGGAATCCACGCCGGCTTCCACGGCATTGCGGATACCCTGCATCCCCTGCGCGTGGGCCGCCGCGCGACGCCCGGCGGCGTGGGCTTCTTCGACCGCCGCTCGCAGCTCGGCGGCGGTGAGCTGAGGCGAGCCGGGCAGCACGCCGGGCGTGAGGATGCCGCCGGTCGCGATGAGCTTCACCCACTCGGCGCCGGTCTTGAGCTGCTCGCGCGCGGCGCGGCGGACGTCGTCCGGCCCGTCGGCCTCGCGCGCGAACCAGTGGCCGTGGCCCCCCGTCATGCAAAGCGCCCTTGCCGACGACACGAGGCGCGGCCCGCGTGCCCAGCCGGCGCGAAGGGCGGCCTTGAGCGCGGCGTCCACGCCGTGCATCGCCCCGCAGTCGCGCACCGTGGTCACGCCCGCGCGCAGCGTGATCGCCGCGTGGTACGCGGCGCGCAGGGCCATCTCGCCGGCGCTCATCGCTCCGAGCGACGGCACGGGGTTCGCCTCGCCGCCCATGCACAAGTGCACATGGCAATCGACCAGGCCGGGCAGCGCCGTCATCCCCGTGCCGTCGATGCGCCGTGCTCCCGCCGGCGCGGACAGCGTTGCAGCGTCGCCCACGCGCAGGCGCCCGTCCTCCAACGCCAGCGCGGCGCCGTCGCGCACGCCGCCCCGTCCGTCAACGACGCGCACGGCGGTGATGAAGACGGGCGCGGGCGTGGGGGCGGCGGCCACGGCGCGACGTTATCGCCGCCGCGCCGCGCCGGGCAAGCGCGCGCGCTTCACGGCCGCTTCGCTTGACAGCGCCACGCCGCGCCGGTATCCCGCGGCGGTGACCATCGACGACGTCATCGCCGGCAAGCGCGTGGTCGTCGCGGTCGGCTCGGGGGGCGTCGGCAAGACCACGGCAGCCGCCGCCATCGGTCTGCGCGCGGCGGCGCACGGGCGCAAAGTCGTCGTGTGCACCGTCGACCCGGCGCGGCGACTTGCGAACTCCATGGGGCTGGACGCCATGGGGCACGAGGCCGTGCGCGTCGACCCCGAGCGCCTCGCGGCCGCCGGGCTCGCCAATACCGGCGAGCTGTGGGCGCTGATGCTCGACGCCCAGCGCACGCTGGAGGACCTGGTGCGCCGCCATTCCGCCAGCCCGGAAATGCGCGAGCGCCTGCTGCAGAACCGCCTCTTTCGCACGCTCGTCGAGCGCATGGCCGGCACGCGCGAGTACATGTCCATGGAGAAGCTCTGGGAGATCGACCACGACGGCCGTTACGACCTCATCGTGCTGGACACCCCGCCCACGGCCTCGGCGGTCGACTTCCTCGAAGCGCCGGAGAGGATGATCAGCGCCTGGGATTCTCCGGCGGTGGAGTGGTTCCTGGCGCCGTTCCGGAAGGCGGGCACGTTCTCCTTCCGGGTGCTCAGCTTCTCCACCTCCTTCGTGCTCAAGCAGCTCGCGCGCTTCGTCGGCACGACCATGATCGAGGACATCGCCACGTTCCTGCTCGACCTCAACCAGCTTTTCGACGGGTTCCAGAACCGCGCCCGCGAGGTCGAGCGGCTGCTCAAGTCCGACCGCGTGGCCTTCGTGCTGGTCACGGGCGCCGACATGCACACCCTGTCAGAGGCGGCATACCTGCGCGAGCGCCTCGCCGGCGCACGTGTGCGGCTGGAGGCGTACGTGGTCAACCGGCTGAACCCGCGCTTCGACGCGCGCGGCGGCACGGCCACGAGCGCCGCCACCCCCGCCAGTGCGCCGGAGCTGGCGGAGCGCCTGCGCGCGCTCGGGGGGGCGGCGCTCGCCGACCTGCCGCCGGACACGCCCGACGCGCTCGCCGAGGCGATGGCGCGCAACCTCGAGCAAACGGACGTGCTGGCCTCGGTCGACCGCGAGCGCGTGGAGGCGCTGCGCCGCGACGCCGGCGACACGCCGGTCTTCGCCGTACCGCAGCTGGAGACCGACGTGCACGACCTGGCGGCGCTCGGGCGGCTCGCCACCTTTCTCGGCGAACGTGTATCCTATTAGGTGATGCGCGCATCCTTGACGGGTCGGAGGGCCGCGCTGGCCGCGGTCGCGGCGAGCGCCGCGCTCGCCGCCTGTCTGGCCGGTTGCTTCGGTGACACCGCCATCCTGCTGCAGATCACGGGCGACCTCGGCCAGCTCAACAACCCCGACCAGCTGACCATCCAGGTGATGGTCACGCCTCCCGGCGGCGGCCTGCCGGTGAACGCCGCCAGCAGCGCGAACCTTGTCTCGCTTCCGCTCGAGATCGCACTCGCCCCTTCCGACGCCCTCGCCGAAGCTGACGTGGCCATCACCGTGACCGCGACGGCAGGCGGCGAGGTCGCCGGCAGCGGGAGCGCCACGGCGACGTTCCGCCCGCACCAGGTGATCGATCTCGTGCTGCCCCTGCAGCCGGTCGGGTGCGTGGACGACCCGCTGGAGCCCGCCGACCTCCCGCCGGGCGGCGCCACCGTCGACCCGCTCACATCTCCCATGTTGTCGGGCACGCTCTGCCGCACCGACGACGCGGACCGCGTTGGCGTCTTCGTACCGAACTACTACACCGCGCGCTTCGTGGCGCTTGGCAGCGATCCGCCCGGCGTGCTGAGCATGACCTTCACCTGCCAGGACGCGACGGGGGCGGTCGCCTACACCGACGGACCCTACCCGCTCGGGCCGGGGACGACGTTCAGCTACACGCCGGCGGACGGCGACAAGCGCTGCTTCGCCACCGTCGAGCGCATGGTCCCTGACGCCGTCACCGCGAACTACGCCATCGCCGTGCGCTTCGGCTCGGATTGCCTGGCCGACGACCCCAACGGCGGGAACACAGAAACCGTGGCCCTGTCGGGGTTCGGCACTTATCCGCTGGCGCCGCGCACCGGCTGCGAAGTCGGAGACTTTTGGGAGCTCGACAACGTGCCGCCGGGGGCGGTGCTGCGCGCCGCGCTCAACCCGGCGGTCCCCGATCCGTCGGCATTCTATTGGCAGATCAGTTGCAGCGACGCCAACGGAACCTTCACCTACCACGGTGGAAACGGCACCGCGCTGGGGCGCAGCGGGCGCGCCGACGTCGGACCGGCGACTTGCAACCTCACCTACTTCGCGCCCATCGACTCGATGTTCGACCTGACGATTGAGGCGGCTGACTACGCGACTTGCGTGCGCGATGACGGCGAGGACCTGGAGGACGCCCAGGGCGCCATCGACCTGACGGCCGCGGCCTTCACCACGCCGAGCTTCGCGGTCTGCCGTCCGGCAGGCGCCGACAGCGAGGAGGACACCTTCGTGCTGGACCCGACCGGCTTCGGCGCGACCGACGTGTGCGTCACGCTTTACACCGACTTCGCGTTCGACCAGTCCCTCGACGCCGAGAACACGATCGACTTCCGGCTGGACGGCAGCGGCAATACGGTCGCCACGTCCGGTTCGACGGTGTACGGCTACGGCAACCCTTGCGTGACCTCCAGCGACGGCCAGCCGCTGGACAGCCCCATCCAGATGACCGTCAGCTGCGGCTACGACCCACTGGGCGGACCGGACAGCGGCTGCGCCGCCGTATACGCCGTCAGCTGGTACTCGGTCTCGATGACCCGCGGCCTGTAACGGCCAGGGTCAAAACCCCGCCCAGAGCTCGGCGACGACGCGGTCGCGCACCGCAGGGTCGAGTCCCGCGCTCCATAGAACCTTGAGGCCGCGACGCTCCACGGCGAACGGGCCGCTCGGTACGCCGGCACCGCCCAACGCGGCGGCGAAGATGGTCAGCGCGGCGGCGGCCTCCTCGGCGTCGCGCACGGTGTCGAGCTGCAGGCGCCCCAGCACCACCAGGCCGGCGAGCTGCGCCGGCGTCGCCGGGTCGTCGAGCGTGGCGTCGCGCGGCCCGTACACCGCTAGGCGATCGCCGCCCCAGCCGGCTGCGCCGATGCGGGCCACATCGGCGGGCACGCGGTCGGCCAGCACGGCCGCCAGCGCCGCTTCGCCCAGAACGTCCTCGAAGAGCAGGCGGTGCGTCCGCTCCAGCGACGGCGCGCAGGGTACCGCCAGCTCCACCGGTGAGTCGCGCAGGACGTAGCGTTCCGGATGCAGGATCTGTTCGGTGGAGGCGGGCGGGTCGGCGTACATTCGGTCCACGACCGACCAGGGACCCCGGCGGCGCGCGTCATGCACGAACGCAAATCCGTCCAGATAGGGGAAGACGAGGACGCGCCGCAGCACGGCGGGGGCGGCGTCGAAGCGCGGACTCGTGGAAGTGGCTTCGGGGCGCGACCCGGACTCGAAGTCCTTGCGCATCGCCTCGACGATGCCGGGGACGTCGGTGAAGCGGCGCTTCCCGGCCAGGCCGTAGTCGATCATCGAGGCCACCGCGTCGCCCTCGACGAGCGCCGAGAACGCCAGGGCGAAGTCGCTGGATGCCTTGACGCGCGGCTCCCAGCGTTTCAAGTCGAAGTTCTGGTCCTGGAGCGCGTGCGTGATCTCGTGCGCAAGCGCAATCGGGTCGGGGCCGAGCCAGTCGGCGAGGAAGAGCTTGCGACGGTCGGTGTCATAGAAGCCGGCGACCTGCTCGGCGAGGAGATCGAGCACCAGGGCTCGGTAGTTCGTGCCGGCGGCCATCGCGCCGAGCTTCACCAGCAGCGCCCCTTCGGCAGCCATCTGCTCGGCGGTGCGATCCTTGGCGGCGTGGTCGGCGAACAGGGCGCGTGCCTCGTCACGCGAGATGACGCCCTTGACGATGGGCTCCTTCAGCGGGAGCTCGCGAAGCCGGGACACGGTCGCAGCAATCTCGTCCGTGAGCCGCAGCGCGTCGGCGGTCGTGGCCTTGCCGGCAGAGGCCGCGTCCGCCAGGGCGGCGGCGGCGGCCAGCGCGCTCGCGACCACCGCGAGGGCCGCAGCGGCGCCCACCAGGCGGCCCGTCAAAGCGAAAAGACCTGATCCACGACGGGACGGTCCCCGTCCCACCGCACCGTGGCCGCATCGACGTCGGGATCGTGCTCGAAGAAGAGAATCCAGCGGCGCCGCACGGCTTCCTCCAGCAAGGCGCGCTTCTCGCGGACGCCGGTCGCCGGGAACAGGTCGTAACCCATCACCCAAGACGGACGGAGATGGTGCGACGTCGGCACGAGGTCGGCGCAGTACACGAGGCCTCCGTCACCGGAGCCGCCACCGCCCCCGCCGGCGCCGGCGCCGTCTTCGACGTGCACGAGCTGCAGCCCGGGCGTATGGCCGCCGCTCAGGCGCGCGCGCACGCCCGGGAGGATCTCCCCAGGTCCGTCCAGCAGCACCAGGCGCTCACCCAACGCTTCCCAGTCGTCGCGCCGAAACGAGCCCTCGTCGCGCTCGCTGGGCGCTTGCGCCCAGGCGTGATGTTCGCGCTGCACGTAGTAGCGCGCCCGCGGGAACTGAGGGACGAACCCCCCGCCGGGCGACGGAATCGTCGCGCCGCCGGCATGGTCCCAATGCAGGTGCGTCAACACGCAGTCGGTCACGTCCTCGGGCTGCACGCCCAGCGCCGCCAGCGCGCCCGCCAAACGACTCGTACCTGGAGCGAGGTCGGCCGGCGCCGCTTGCGGCGGCGTGACGGCGAAACGCTCGTCGAACCTGGCGCCGCCTTTGTCGCCGATGCCGGTGTCGATCACGATCGTGCGACCCGCGCCCTGCAGCAGCAAGCAACGCAGCGCCAGCGCCACGCGGTTCTGCGCGTCGGGCGGCGAGTCCTTCTCCCAGAGGGCGCGCGGGACGATGCCGAACATCGCCCCGCCGTCCAGACGGAACGTCGCCGTCCTCACCGCACGCGCCTCGTACGGCCCGACCCGCATGCGCCCGCCGCCGCCGTTCCTCCGCCCCGTGCCGAGCGTACCACCGCGTGGCAGCGGTGGTAGCATCGCGCCGCGATGGATCGCTACGACGTGATCGTCATCGGCGGCGGGCTCGTCGGCTCGAGCACAGCCATGCACTTGGCGGAGCGGGGCGTGCGCTCGCTGGCACTGGTGGACGTGGACCTGGGCGGGCGCTACTCCAGCTCCGAGCTCAACGCCGGCGGCGTGCGCGCGACCTGGCGCTCGGAGATGAACGTCGCGCTGTCGCTTGCCTCCATCGACTTCTTCGCGACGGTGCCGGACGACGTAGGCTTCGATCAGAAGGGCTACCTGTGGATGTACGACGACGCCGGATGGCCGGCGGCGCTGGAGGCCCTTCCGCTGCAGAACGACCGCTTCGGCTTGGGCGTGCGCACCATGACGCCCGGGGAAGTGACGGCGTACTGCCCGCTGCTCGACCAGATGGACGGCGTGGCGGGGGCGACGTTCTCTCCGCGCGACGGGCTCATCAACCCGAACTTGTTGAAGACCCACTATCGACGCGCCGCGCGCGAGCGCGCCGGCTCAGGCCTGCAGCTTCGCAACTACACCTACGTCACCGCGGTGGAGCCGCACGCCGACCGCGTCATCGTCCGCGGACTGCAGTTCCAGGAGTTCTCGCCGGCGGGCGACGAAGCGGTGAAGGCGATCCTCTGCGACGCGACGCCCGCACCCGATGCGGCACCCGTGGAGCTGCTGGCGGACGTCGTGGTGAACGCCACCGGCGCCTGGGCCAAGCGCGTGGCTCCGCTTTACGGGCACGCCGCGCCGGTGCGACCGGTGCGGCGGCAGATCGCCATCGCCCACGCGCGCGACGTGGACCTTCGCCCCTGGGGCATGTTCGTCGACCCGAGCGGCGTTTACTTCCACCGCGAGTCGACGCACGTGCTGGCCGGCTATGCCGACCCTGACATTCCCGAGGAGTACCGCTTCCGGTACGGCGGGCAGACATGGTTCGAGGAGCGCATCTGGCCGCACCTGGCGGCGCGCATGTCGGGTTGCGCGGAGATGAAGCACCGCTCCGGCTGGAGCGGACTGTACGAGTACACGCCCGACCATTCGGGCATCATCGGCTTCGCGCCGGGGCAGGCGCGGGTGGTGGAGGCCTATGGTTTCACCGGGCGCGGCGCCATGCAGTCGTGGGCGGCGGGCCGGGCGGCGGCCGAGCTAGCGACGGCGCGGCGCTTCGAGACCATCGACTGCAGCCCGCTGCGTCCCACCCGCTTCGCCGAGGGCGCCCTCGTGCAGGAGAACATGGTCATCTAGCCGGCCCCGCGGGCGCGGCGGGCGGAGGGGCCGGGGCCGGGGCCGGGACCGAGGCCGCCGCTGGCCGCGGCGTGGTGGCTCGCCAGACAGCGAGCGCGACGAACCCGACCACGACGGCAAACCAGAGCGTGGCGAGGCGCACCACCAGGGTCGACGCGCCCGCGGCGGGGACGCCCAGCCCGAAGAGCCGCTGAGAGAGGAGCGTCAGAGAGCCCTCCGTCACGCCGAGCCCGCCTGGCAACATGGAGACCGCGCCCGCAATGGTGGCGGCGGCATAGAGAAACGCCGCCGCGACCGGGCTGGGCGCCGTCGCCCCGACGCCGCGCAGCGCCAGCCAGTAGGCGCCGCACTCCGCCGCCCACGCAACGACGCCCAGCGCCACCGCGGCCGCGAGCGGCCCGGGCCGCAACAGGCGCGCCGCGCTCTGGTGCGCCTCGCGCAGCTTCGGGCCCAGGCGCGTCCCGCCGGGCAACCGCTCGGCCAGCGCGATGAGCGACAGCGCAAACCGGCGCGACAGCACCGCGGCGAACCCCACCGCGAGCAGCACGAGCCCCACGCCCAGCGCCACGTCCAGGCGCCGGTCGCGGAACGAGAAGATGCCGGCGAGCAGCAGCACGTACAGCGCGATGAAGTCCGTCAGCCGCTCGGCGACGACGGCGGGCGCGGTGAGAGCGACCGACAGCCCGTGGCGCTCTTTGAGCAGGGCCGCCTTCAACAGCTCGCCCACCTTGCCGGGGGTCACCGACATCGCGAGGCCGGCACCGAACACCAGGGCGCTCGCGCGCGCCGGCAGCGGCGCGTCGAGCACGCGCAGGTACATCTGCCAGCGCAAGAATCGGATGGCATAGTTGCCCATCGCAAGCGCCAGCATCGGCGCGAACCAGCGCCACGGAAAGGCGGCAACCGACGCCGCCAGCGCGCGCGCGTCCGCCCAGAACACCAGCGCCGCGTAGACGGCAACGGCCAGCACCATCGACACGGCGAGGCGCCGCCCGAGGCGGCTGGTCGGAGGTGGAACGGGCGTCACGTTCCCGGACCATACCGCGGCGCCGCGTCCTTGACACCCGCGCACGTAGCCGGATAGCTTCGCGCCGTCGGCAGGAGAATCCATGGCCGCGCGACGCCCCATTTCCAAGTCACGCACCTCCAAGGGCAAGCGTCCGGCGCGCAAGGCAAAGGCCGGCGCGGCGCGCGCCAAGCGAGCGGCCAGCAAGAAGGCGGTGCGGCCCAAGGTGCGGCCGCGCCCGAAGCCACGGCCGCGCACCCCGGCACCGTCGGCGACCGTCGCGCCGGGACCGGCCACGCCGGCGCCGGGGGCCCCCGCGGAGCCCCGCGTTCTGATCGCGGACGACGACCCCGACATTCGCAGCATCGTCTCGGGCAAGCTCGCCCAGATGAACTGCAAGGTGCTGGTGGCGCAGAGCGGCGACGAGGCCCTGGCGCGCGCGGTGGTCGAGCGGCCCGACGTCATCCTGCTCGACGTCATGATGCCCGGCCTCAACGGCTGGGAAGTGGCCCGCGAGCTGCGCAAGCGCCCGGACTTCGACTCCGTCGGCCTCATCATGCTCACGGGCGTGGGCGAGACCGTGAACGCCGCCACGGCGCCGCTCTACGGCGCCGACGATCGCATCGACAAGCCCTTCCAGCTTTCCGAGCTGGAGTACAAGGTGCGTCGCGTTTTGTCGGAAAAGCGCCGCGCGAAAAGCCCGTAACGCGGCTCACCAGTCGTCGTCGCCGTCTTTCGCGCCCGAGCCGCCGCTCTTGATGAGCTTCTCCGCCTCGCTGCAGGACTTCGACTTCGCCGAAATCTTGCAGACGCGGGTCAGGCTGGACATGGCCTTGTCCTTGTTCTTCGGGAACATGTCCTTGCCTTCCTTGAAGAGCTTCTCGGCCGCGGCGTCGAGCTTGCCGCGCACTTCCTTCGCTTTCACGTTCGACGGGTCGAGGTCGAGCGCCGACTTCACGTCCGTCGCCGCGGCTTCGTAGCTCCCCTTCCCGTTCAGGTTGTCGGCGCGCCGGGCGAACGCCTCGGCGAGCCGCCCCTTGATGTCGCCCTGGAACGCCTTGCCGATGGCGGCGTCGAGCTTCAGCGCGGCCTTCAGCGGCTCGATGGCGCTCGACGGATCCGTCGTCGCCGACTTCACGCCCGACGAGTACTTGCTGGCGAACTCGCGGGTCTTGGCAGCGAGGTCGCTCTTTTTTGCCGCCTCGAACGCCTTCGCTGCTGCCTCGAACTCCTTGCGCTTGTAGAGGCTCAGCGCCTCCTCGCCGCCTGCGCCGCCGCCGGCGGGCGGAGTGTCGGTCCGCTTACCGCTGTCTTTGTCCTTGTCCTTGTCCTTCGCGGAGGTGGTCTTGCCCTTGTCCTTGTCCTTGTCCTTGTCCTTGTCGGGTGGCGGCGTCGACTTGTGCGCGCCGTCGCCGGACACCTTGTGCTTGTCGTCGTCCTTGGGCGCGCCCTTGCCGTCGTCGCCGCTCTTGCCCTTGTCGTCGTCCTTGACAGCCACGGCGGTCGGCCCGGCGCCGGACTCGACCTTTTCTTTGAGGTCGTCCAGCCCCTTCGCTTCGTCGTCGTGCTCCTTGATCAGTGCCAGCAGCTTCTTGGCATCGTCGACCTTCTTGTCGTCGACGAGCTTCATCCCCTTGTCTACCGCCGCCTTGGAGATGTCTTCGGTCAGCGAAACGGCGCTCTTGTGCAGAACGCTGTCCTTCGGCACCGCCGCGACGGCCTTGTACGCGCCCTCGAAGTCCTCACCCTTGAGCGCCTTCTTGGCGGTCTCGATCTTCTCGGCGCGCGGCTCCTCGTCCTCGATCTTCGAGAGCAAATCCTTGGCGTCCTTGCCGTCGGCATCCTTGAGCTTCGCCTTGGCCGCGTCCAGGTCTCCCTCCTCGAAAGCCGACTTCGCCGCCGCCAGTTCGTCGTCCTTGCCCTTGTCGTCGTCCTTGCCCTTGTCGTCGTCGTCGTGCGACATCTTGCTGCTCTTGTCGTCGTGGTCGTCCTTCGAGGACTTCTTCTTGCCGTGGTCCTTGTCGTCGTCGCGCGCGCTACGGTCGTCGTGCGCCGACGACCCGGTCGAGCCGAACCCGCCGAACGCGAACACTAGGCCGACACCTACGACGACCAGCGCCGCCGGGATGCCGAACGCAACCGCCTTGCCTGCCCCCGTGGACAGGAACCCGGGCTGCGGGCCCGGCGCCACGTACAGCGGCTGCACCCCGCCCGCCATCACCATCTGTGGCGCCATCGCCCCCGGGGGCACGCCGTACGGCGCCACCATGGGCGCCGACGCCGACGCCGACCCCATCGGCGCGGAGGCTGCGGCGGCCGCCGGCGCCCCCTGGCCGGGCGCGCCCGCCGCCGGCGCGGGCGGTGCCGGCGGCTCCAGCTCCGGATAGTAGGACTCGTAGCGGATGCGCGTGTTGCCGACCTCGATCTCGTCGTTATGGCGCAGCGGCTGGCGCGTGATGCGGCGCCCGTTCACTTGCGTGCCGTTCCCGCTGCCGAGGTCCACGACCTCCAGCTGACTGTTGTTCCACGTCACCTGGAAGTGCTTTCGGCTGACCGAGATGTCGGTCAGCACGAGGTCGTTGTCCGCTGCCCGCCCGACACCGGCCGTCACGCCGCGCGCGATGTCGTATTCCCACCCTGCATTGTCGCCGGCGGAGACGACCAGCTTGCCGACGTAAGGCTGGTCGTTGCCGTATCCCTGCTGGTCGTAAATGGCGGCTCCAATACGGCGCGCGCCCGGCTCGCCGGGACGCCGTACCCTCCATCCGTTGCAAAGTACCCCACTCCGCGCCACGCGGAGTACGGCCAGGAATTCTACGATCGGTCCTGCCGCACGTCAAACCGCGAGCGCGGCCGTGCAGTTAGACCCCTTGTTCGAAGACTTCCTTGGGCCGCGTCTTGGATCTACGCGCCCGGACGGGCGCGGTCACGAGAGGCGTCGGCTCAGGAGCAGCCGTTCGTCGCCCCGCAGTTCAGGCACTTGTAGCAGGCGGCATTGCGCACCATGATCGCGCCGCAGTCGGGGCAAGAAGGCGCGTCCGCCTGGCCGACGAAGACGCTCGTGCCGTGGTGTCCCTGCCCCTGGCCGGCGCCATGGCCGTTGCCGTTGCCGTTGCCGTTGCCGTTGTGCCCGTTCCCGTTCCCGTTGGCCCCGTGGCCGTTGCCGTTCGCCCGCGCCGCGGGAAGCGCTCCGGCTGCCGCGGGCGGACGTGCCTCGGCGCCCGGTCCCCAGACCGCATCGGACTCGGTCGACGCCACTTCGCCGCTGTGAGCCGCCGCCGCCGCTGCTTCGGGCGTCGTGACCGGATCTCGGAGCGCCACACCGGCCGCCGTCGCGTCCGCGCGCGGCAAAAAGCGCGCGGCCAACCAGCGGAAGACGTAGTCCATCAGCGACTTCGCCATGGGGATCTCCGGGTTCCCCGTGAAGCCCGACGGCTCGAAGCGCGTGTGGCTCAGCTTGTCGACCAGCACTTGCAGCGGCACCCCGTACTGCAGGGCCAGCGACGTCATCGTGGCGAACGAGTCCATCAACCCGCTCACCGTGGACCCCTCTTTCGCCATGCGGATGAACATCTCGCCGATTGTGCCGTCTTCGAACGTGCCGGCCGTGATGTAGCCCTCGTGCCCGCCGATCGAGAACTTGTGCGTCAGCGAGCGCCGCTCGATGGGCATCTTGCGCCGCCGCGGCTGGAAGGCGACGCCCAGCGCCGCCGCCGCATCCGCCGCCGACATCGCCGCACCGGTGCCCGCCGCCACGCCACCCGTCGCCCCCGCGCCGGTGTGGTCGGTCACCTGCTTCTTGCTCGTGTTCAGCGGCTGCGACCGCTTGCAGCCGTCGCGGTAGATGGCAATGGCCTTCAGTCCGTATTTCCACGCCATCATGTAAGCGCGCTCGATGTCCTCGACGGTCGAGTCGGGCGGCATGTTGACCGTCTTGGAGATGGCGCCGCTGATGAACGGCTGCACCGCCGCCATCATCTTGATGTGGCCCGTCCAGGCAATGGACCGCCGCCCGTTCGCCGGCCGGAAGGCGCAGTCGAACACCCCGAGGTGCTCGTCGGCGAGCCCGGGCGCGCCCTCGATCGTCTCGTGCTCGTCGACGTATTGGATGATCGCCGACCCCGCTGCCTTGCTGTGGCCCAGCCGCTCCAGCGCCTCCGGCACGGTACGGTTGACGATCTTCAGCAGCCCGCCGCCGACCAGCTTCTTGTACTTCACCAAGGCGATGTCCGGCTCGATGCCCGTGGTGTCGCAATCCATCATGAACGCAATCGTCCCCGTCGGGGCGATGACGGTGAGCTGCGAGTTGCGCAGCCCGTTCGCCGCCGCGAGCTCGGCGGCGTCGTTCCAGTCCTGCTTGGCCGCATCGTAGAGGTCACGCGGCACGCGCGTGTGGTCGATGTCGCGCATGGCGAAGCGGTGCTTGTCCAACACCTTCAGCGCCGGCGCGCGGTTCGCCGCGAACCCCTCGTACGGGCCCGTGTGCCCGGCGATGACCGCGCTCTGCCGATAGGCGCGCCCCGCCATGAGCGCGGTGAGCGTCGCCGCCATGGCGCGCCCCGCGTCGCTGTCGTACGGCAGCCCGCGCGCCATCAGCAGCGCCCCGAGGTTGGCGTACCCCAGCCCCAGCGGCCGATAGGCGTGGCTGTTCCGCTCAATCGCCTCGGTAGGATAACGCGAGAACCCGACGATGATCTCCATCGCCGTGATGCTGACGTCGACGGCGTGCTGGAACGCCGCGGTGTCGAGCTCACCGTCGTCGCGGCGGAAGCGCATGAGGTTCAGCGAGGCTAGGTTGCACGCCGAGTTGTCGAGGAACATGTACTCGGAGCACGGGTTCGACGCGTTGATGCGGTCGGTGTTCGCGCACGTGTGCCACTCGTTGACCGTCGTGTCGAACTGCATGCCGGGGTCGCCGCACTGCCACGCCGCCTCGGACATCTTCCGCCACAGGTCGCGGGCGCGGTACGTCCCCACCACGCGCGCCCCGTCGATCACGGCGCGCGTGTGCCACTCCTTGTCCTCGACCACCGCGCGCATGAAGTCGTCCGTCACGCGCACCGAGTTGTTGGAGTTCTGGAAGAACACCGACGCGTAGGCCTCGCCGGTGAAGGAGCCGTCGTAGCCGGCGTCGATGAGCGCCCAGGCCTTGCGCTCCTCTTTGGCCTTGCAGACGATGAATTCCTCGATGTCGGGGTGATCGACGTTGAGGATGACCATCTTGGCGGCGCGGCGCGTCTTGCCGCCGGACTTGATGACGCCGGCGAAAGCGTCGTAGCCACGCATGAACGACACCGGCCCGCTCGCCTCGCCGCCGCCGCGCAATAGCTCACGCGAGCTGCGGATGGGCGAAAGGTTCGTCCCCGTGCCCGACCCGTACTTGAAGAGCATCCCCTCGGTCTTCGCCAAATCGAGGATGGACTCCATCGAGTCCTTGACCTCGTTGATGAAGCAGGCCGAGCACTGCGGATGGACTTCGACCCCGACGTTGAACCAGACCGGCGAGTTGAACGCGAGCTTCTGATGAAGCAGCAGATGCACCAGCTCGTCGTGGAACGCCTCGGCGTCCTTCTTGGTGAGGAAGTAGCCGCCCTCGACGCCCCAGTGCGTCAGCGTGCCGGCGACGCGCTCGATGAGCTGGCGCACCGAGCGCTCCCGCCCGGGCGTGCCGATCGTCCCGCGGAAGTACTTCGACGCGACGACGTTGGTGGCGAGCTGCGACCAGAACGACGGCACCTCGATGTCCTTCTGCTCGAAGACGGTGGCGCCCGTCTCGCTCGCGATGGCGGCGGAACGCAGCTCCCACGTCACCTCGGAGTACGGGTCCACGCCCGCCGTCGTGAAGCGGCGGGGGATCTCCACCCCCTTCGGCGTCTTCTCGCCGCTCCTGCTCCTGAGGCTGCGGGCCTTGGTCCGCTGGGTCTTGGCGTTCTGTGGCGCGAGTGTCGGCTGAAGTCTCATGGGCCTGCTCCTTTTTCCCGGGGGCCCGTGCGTGCGGCGAGCACGCCGTGCTCCGATGCCCCCGGACCCCGTCGGCGGGGCGGCAACGCCGCCTTTCCGCCTCCTGTTTTTCTGCGAAAGACTCGACAGCCTCTTCTCGGCCAAAAGATGGGCCTCGTCAAGCATTTTCTACAAGATATGGTAGTGACCTTGTTAGTCGCCACCTATATGTTGTGCAATACGTAGTCATTCCATGGCATTACGCTGCCATACCAACAGTTCCGCCACAGGCGACTAACCGCCTACGAACCGCCTCCCCACAGATCCCTCCACAGCGGCTGAGAAGGCGGGCGGCCAAGCCGCCATCTTCCGCCTCTGCCGGGCTCCCAAGGACAATGGAGTATGCTCGGCGCATGGCCGAGGAAGATCTTTCGCCGTCCGTGCGCGCGTGGGAGGCGCGCGGGCGCCGGCTGCGCTTGCCGGGCGCGGGACGCGAGGTCTTCTGGATGGAGGCGGGCGACGCGACGGCGCCGCCGCTCTTGCTGCTACACGGCTTCCCGACCGCGAGCCACGACTTCCACCGTGTGCTGCCGGCGCTCGAAGCGCGCCATCGGGTCGTGATGCTGGACCTGCTCGGCTTCGGCCTCAGCGACAAGCCCGACGACTACAGCTACTCGCTGCTGGAGCAGGCCGACGTGGTCGAGGCCGTGTGCGAGGCGGCGCACCTGCCCGACGCACACGTCCTGGCGCACGACATGAGCACCAGCGTCGCCTGCGAGCTCGCCGCGCGCATCGAGCGCGGGCGCACGGCGTTCCGCTTGCGCTCGCTGGCGCTGATGAACGGCAGCGTTCACATCGAGCTCTCGTCGCTGACCATCTCGCAGCGGCTCCTGCTCACGCCGCTGGCGAACGTGCTCCTGCGCCTGTCACGCTTCGCCACCTTCGCTCTGCAGATGCGCCGCATCTTCGGGCGCCCCGACGCCCTCCCGGACGAGGACTTGCGCGACATGTGGACGCTCATCCGCCACTGCGACGGCCACCTGCGCCTGCCTGCCATCATGGGCTACGTCGCCGAGCGCACGCGCTTCCGCGAGCGCTGGATCGGCGCGCTCACCCGTCTCCAGATCCCGGCGCTGGTGTTGTGGGGGCGGCGCGACCCCGTCGCCGTGCCGGCCATCGCCGAGACGCTCGCCGCCGAGATTCCCGGCGCACGCCTGCGCTGGATGGAGGCGCTCGGCCACTACCCGCAGCTGGAAGACCCGGACCTCGTCGCGCGCGAGATCCTGGCGTTCACCGCGCCCGCCTGACGCAGGCACGCGCAAGGAGCCTAGACCCATGCTCGGCATCGAGTTCATGAAGGCGAGCCCCACGACCTACGTGCTGCACTACCGCGACGGGCGGGTGAAGCGCGAAGGCGCCGGGCTGTCGTTCTGGTACTACGCCCCCACCAGCAGCATCGTGGCGGTCCCCGTCGGCAGCACCGACGTGCCGTTCGCGTTCGAGCAGGTGACGGCCGACTTCCAGACGATCACGCTGCAGGGGCAGCTCACCTACCGCATCGCCGACGCCAAGCGCGCCGCCGGGCTGCTCGACTTCTCGCTCAAGCCGGAAGGCGGCGGCTACGCGTCCGACGACCCGACCAAGCTCCGCGACCGGCTGGTGAACGCCTGCCAGGTGCTGGCGGCGGCGTCGCTCGGGCGCATGCAGCTGCGCGAGGCGCTGGTCAGCGGGCAGGCGCTCGTGCAAACGGTGCTGAGCGGGCTCAAGCAGGCCGAGTCGGTGGCGATGCTGGGTGTGGAGATCCTTGGCCTGGCGATCCTGTCGGTGAAGCCGACGCCCGACATGTCCAAGGCGCTGGAGGCCGAGGCGCGCGAGGCGCTGTCGCGCAAGCAGGACGAGGCCATCTACGCGCGCCGCAACGCGGCGGTAGAGCAGGAGCGCATGATCAAGGAGAGCGAGCTGAACACGGAGATCGCCGTCGAGGAGAAGAAGCGCAAGATCCGCGAGACTCAGATGGAAGCGGACATCGCGGTGGAGGAGCAGCGGGCAGGGCTCTTGGACAAGCGCGTGGCGAACGACAAGAAGGAGACCGACAGCCGGCGCTTCGCCCTCGAGTCGGCGCTGGGGCCGCTGCAGAAGATGGACTGGCGGCTGCTGATGGCGGCGACGGCGGGCGGCGGCGATCCGCGCCTACAGATGGCCGTGGCGTTCCGCGAGCTGGCGGAGAACGCGCAGAAGATCGGGCAGCTCAACGTCACGCCGGATCTGCTGAACGCGCTGCTCACGCCGCGCTGACGGTTTTCCAGGCGCCCGGAAAGCGAGGTAGACGATGCGCGGCAAGAGCTAGTTGGAGGAGGCCTCCTGGCGTCGTGGGAAAAAGTGGTGCTGGTGACGCGCAAGACGCGCCTCCAGGAGCTGGTGGAGCGGTTCAACACGCGCGCGCAGGCGAAGTTCTACGTCGAGCACGCCGGCGGCGACTTCGCCGACTACGAGCACGAGGACGACGCCTACCGCGCCGCGCTCGACGCCGTGCGCGCGGCGCTGGAGGCCACCGGGCTCAAGGTCCAACGCGTCGACCGCGCACTCGTACCCACGTTCCTGTTCGCGCCGTCCGACCTGATCGTTACGCTCGGCCAGGACGGGCTCGTCGCCAACGTCGCCAAGTACGCCGGCGCCCAGCCCCTCGTGGCCGTCAACCCCGATCCGGCGCGCTTCGACGGCGTGCTCCTGCCCTTCCAGCCGGCGCAGGCGCGCGCCGCCGTCGAGTCCGTCGCCGCGGAAACAGCCGCCTTCCGCGCGGTGACCCTCGCCGAAGCCGTACTAAGGGACGGCCAGCGGTTGCTCGCGTTCAACGACTTCTTCGTGGGCGCGCGCACGCACGTCTCGGCGCGCTACCGAATCGAGGTCGGCGGTCGCGCCGAGGCGCACTCGTCCAGCGGCGTGCTCGTCTCCACCGGCGCCGGCTCCACCGGCTGGCTTTCCTCCATGTTCAACATGGCCGCCGGCATCACCGCCTTCACCAGCGTGCTCGCCGGCGCCGCGCCCGCCGCCGCTACGCCGGTGCTGCGCCTGCCCTGGGACGACCCGCACCTGGTGTTCGTGGTGCGCGAGCCGTTCGTCAGCAAGCATTCGCGCGCCGGGATCGTCGCCGGCGTCCTCGACCCGGGTCAGGCCATCGCCTTCGAGTCGCACATGCCCACGGGCGGCGTCATCTTCAGCGACGGTGTCGAGGCCGACGCCCTCGCGTTCAACTCCGGCGCCCTCGCCCAGGTCCGCGCCGCGGCTCAGCGCGCGCACCTGGTCGTCCCGCGCGCCAGATAGCGGCCAGCAGAGCCGCCGAACGGTACCGGCGCCGGCGCGCGGGCGATGTCCCGCGAAATCAGAACGACGTGGGGTCGTAGGGATCGGTGCCGGCGACGAGCTCGTCGGCATCGGGGACGCCGTCGTCGTCCCAATCGGCCACCGGCGGGGCGTACACGTCGATCTCGGGCGTGGCGCCGCCCAGCGCCGTCGTGAAGAAGTGCACGATCTCCTGCTGCACGCCGGCGATGTCCATGTCGATCGTCACGGCCATCGGCGCCATCGGGAAGCGCTCCCCGCTGCCGTCGTCGAACGGCGCACCCGGCAGGAAGGCCCGCCCGTCCCAACGCAGATAGGCGAGCCCGTGCGTCGCCGGGGAGTGCTGGATCGCCGCGGCCGTCACGGCCGCGGGCGTCGCCCCGGCGGGCGCGGCGACGTTGCCGCTCAGCGGCGTGTCTTCGGCCGCCAGCATCACGCCGTAGCCGTCCGCGCCGACGAGCGACGGGTTCGCCACCGGCAGGCCCATCGCCCCCATCAGCGCGTCGGTGGCGCGGTTGGGGAGCGTCTCGTCGTCGAGCGCGTACGACACCAGCACGCTGTGCGCGACCGCCGCGCCGCCGGCGCCGAGGGGCAGCGGATCGCGGAACAGGTGCTCCGCGTGCACGAGCGGGTCGCCTGGCTCGAACCCCGTCTCGATCAGGTTCGCCACGGGGTGGAACGAGTCGAAGGGCTCCGTGCCGACCGACCCGAAGATGACCATCAGCACGCCGCCGATGAGCCCCTGGAAGCCCGCCGAGTTCGACGCCAGCAAGTGCACGAAGCCGCCGCCCGGCACGGTCAGCTCGACCGCGCGCAGCTCGGGCGCGTACGCCCCGACCATCGTGCCCATGATTCCGCCCAGCGAGCCGCCGGTCCAGAACAGATTCGTCGCGTCGAGCAGCGGCACGACGCCGCCCAGCGCCGGCGCCGCGTCGCTCAGGTCGAGCGCCGGGCTCTTCAGCAGGCGCACCAGCGCGAGGTTGTCCGCGATCGTCTGGCGGAAGTTGTCGCGCATCGCCACGCCGTCGTTGAAATAGGCAAAGAAGTTGAAGTTGTTTCCCTGCGCGTCGGCGTAGCCGTCCGGGCCCGCGTAGGTGCCGCCGAACGTGCTCGTCACGTCGTCGATTCCGTCGCGCGTGCCGTGGTAGACGAAATCGATCGCCGCCACGACGAACCCCGCGCGACAGAGCTCGTTGGCCAGGCCGAGCGCGCCCTTGCGGCTGTTGCCCAGCCCGTGGCCGTGGACGATCACCGGCCAGCCTCCCGCCGGCGGCGGCGTGTTCGGGAAGATGAACGTCACCGGCACGAGCCACGTCCCCTGCGGCTCGGGCGGGCCGCTGCCGTCGTCCGGCACGACGTGGCCGTTCGCGCCCAGGAACGTGACGGTCTCGAAGGCGCCCGTCAGCACGGCGCCGATCGCGTCGTGCGGAATGCCGCCCGGGTTGTCTTCCCCCGGCGCGTCGAGCCCCGTGGCCGGGTCGTCCTCCGGGAGGCCGAACCATTCGTCCAGCGTCGGGCTCGTGCCGGCCGCCCCTGCGAGGAAGGGCTTGTAGGGCGCGATCGCCGCCGGGTCGTCCTGGAACTGCGGGTCCGGATAGACGGCTGGGTCGGCGACGGCCGTGGCGATCGCGACCATGTCTTCGGTCGCCGACATCGTCGTGAAGACCGCCATCGCCGAGACGTACTCGGGGCCAAACACGTTGCCCGTCGCCACCAGCGCGTCGAACGCGTCGCCGTAGAGGATCTCGGCCGGAGTCGTGCGCTCGGCCGCGGGCAGCGCCAGGATCGCCGCCAGTGCCGCGTCGGGGAGATAGGGCTGGCACGGAATGTAGGTCACGAAGGGCGTGACCACCACGGCGTAGCGCGTACCGCGATCGAGCAGCGAGCCCGGATGGGGCAGCACCGCGATGGCGCCGGGACCGGGGCCGATCGACGGCTGCCAGCGCACCAGCGCGGGGACCTGCTCGCCGAAGCGCGGCGACGCCGGATCCACGTTGGCGATGAAGACGGCCGCCTGGCTGCCGAGCGTCTCGTAGGGCGAAGCGGGCAGCGTGTCGGTCTCGAGCTGTCCGCCCGACACCAGGAAGTAGATGGCCGTCGAGCGCCCGAACCCGTGCAGCGGCGCGAACGCCCCGTTCAGCGACGCTTCGTTGGCGCGCACGACGCGGTCGAGCCCGGGGATCTCGTCGACGAGCGTGCCGTCGCTGTCGACGTACAGGTCCGACGGCCAGGGCACGTCGCCCCACGGCGGCGGCGTTCCGTCGGCGGGCGGTCGAAAGAGGATGACCTCCTCGGGCGGCGGCCCGCCCGCGTCGCCGGCCTCGCTCCCGGCGTCGGTCGCCGCCGGCTTGCAGTCGCACCCCGCGCCCAAGGCGACCGCCGCGCAGACGACGGCTCCCAGGCTCCCTCGGACGACGATGCTTCGCATGAGCGCAGCATAGCGCCGCTTCGCGCGCCTCGAAACCACCGACCCTCGCGGCGACCACGCGCGACGCGACTCCGCGCCCACCGCGACCCCGCGCGACGCGACGCCACGCCCGCCGCGACCCCGCGCGACGCGCCCCCACGCCCGCCGCGCCGCTAGAGGCTCGTCGGATCGTACGGGTCGGTGCCGGCCGCCATCTCGTCGGCGTCGGTCACGCCGTCGCCGTCGAAGTCCGCCACCGGCGGCGCCGTGCTGATGATCTCCGGCGCCGCCGTTCCGTCGAGCGCCGTCTGGAAGAAGTGCACGATCTGCGCGAGCACCTCTCGGATCGGCATCTCGATCGTCACGGGCACCGCCAGCGCCGGGAAGCGATCGTCGGCACCGTCCACCGGGAAGCCGGGGAGATAGTTGCGCGTCCCCCAACGGCTGGCGCCCAGCCCGTGCGTGGCCGGCGCGTACTGCACCGCCCCGGCCGTCGCCACGCCGCCGCCGAAGTTCCCCGCGATCGGCGCCGCCGAGCCATCGCCCGGCAGCGGCAGGCCGAACGCGTCCGCCGCCACCAGCAGCGGCGCCACCACCGGAAGCCCCGCGGCGTCGAGCAGCGCGTCGGTCGCGCGGTTCGGCACCGTCTCGTCGCCCAGCGTGTAGACGATCAGCACGTTGCGCGGATCGAGCGCCGCGCCCCCCGGTCCGAGCGGCACCGGGTCCAGCACGAGGTGCCCAGCATGCACGATGGGGTCGGCGGGCTCGAACCCCATCTCGATGAGATTCCCCAGCGGGTGGAACGAATCGTACGGCTCGTTGCCCAGCGCGCCGTAGACGACGCCGAAGACGTTGTCGATGAGCCCGCGGAAGCCGGCCGAGTTGGCACCCAAGAGGTGCACGAACCCGCCACCCGGCACGACCGGCGCGGCGGCGCGCACGTCCGCGGCGTAGGCGGCGAACGTCACGCCCATGATCCCGCCCAGCGAATTCCCCGTGTAGAAGACGTTGCCGGCGTCGAGCGCCGGGGCGAACCCCAGCAGCGGCGCCGCCGCCCCCAAGTCCAGCGCCGGGCTGCGCACCAGCCGCACCAGCGACAGCAGATCCGCGATCGTCTGGCGGAAGTTGTCGCGCATCGCCCCGACGTCCTGGAAGAAGGCGAAGAACGTGAAGTTGTTCCCGCCCATGTCGGCGAAGCCGTCGGGGCCGTCGTAGGTGCCCGGGTACTCGTTGGCCACGTCCGGGATGCCGTCGCGCGTGCCGTGATAGACGAAGTCGATCGACGCCACGGCGAAGCCGGCGCGCGCGTACTCGTTCGCCACCGACATCATCGAGGCGCGGCTGCCGCCCAGCCCGTGGCCGTAGATCACGACCGGCCAGCCCGCCGGCGGCGGCGCCGCCGCCGGCAGCACGAACGTCACCGGCGCGAGCCACGTTCCCTGCGCCTCGGGCGGCCCGCTCCCGTCGTCGGGCACGAAATGGCCGCCCGTGCCGAGAAAGAGGCGCGAGGCGAAGGCGCCGGTGACGACGGCACCGATGGCGTCGTGGGCGCGGCCACCGGCGTTGTCGCCACCCGGCCAGTCGAGCCCGTTCGCGTCGTCGTCGGGCGTGCCGAGCCAGTCGTCGAGCGTGGGGGTCGTACCGCTCGCCCCGACCAGGAACGGGTTGAAGGGCGCGATGGACGCGGGGTCGGTGTCGAGCGCCGGATCGGGGTACGCCGCCACGTCGGCGACGTCACGCGCCACCGCCAACAGGTCCGCGGTCGCGTCGCCGGTGGTGAAAACGGCGAGCCCAGTGACGAACGTCGGGTCGCTCACCACGCCCAGCCCCAACAGCGTGTCGAGCGTCTCCCCGTAGAGAAGCTCCGCCGGCGTGGCGCGCGCCGCCGCCGGCAGGGTGAGGATACGGTCCAGCTCGGCGTCGCGGTCGTACGGCAGGCACGGCATGTACATCACCTGGATGGTCACGACCGCCGCGTAGCGCGTGTGCGGGGCCAGCACCGTGCCGGGGTGCGGCAGCACGGCGAGCCCCTGCAACGAGGGCATGTAGCGGGTCAGCACGGGGAGGTGCGTGCCGAAGTCGGGCGAGGCCGGGTCGACGTCGATCAGCATCACGGAGGACGCCGGACCCACCGAGTCGGGCGCCGTCTGCGGCAGCGTCCCCGGCTCCAGCTCGCCGCCGGAAACGAAGAAGTAGGCGGCGGTGGTGCGCGCGAACCCGTCGAGCGGCGCGAGCCCGGCGGCCAGCGACGCGCCGTTGGCGCCGACGATGCGGTCGAACCCGGGGATGTCGTCGACCAGCGTACCGTCGGCGTCGCGGTACAGGTCGCTCGGGAAGGGGATGTCCCCGAACGGCGCCGGCGAGCCGTCCGCCGGCGGGCGGAACAGCAGCACCTCGTTGGGCGGCGGCCCCGAGTCCGCGTCGGTCGCGCCCGCGTCTTTCCCGCCGCCGCCGCACCCGCCGCACCCCGTCGCGCCCGCCGCGCCCGCCATCAGCCCCGCCGCCCAGAACGCGAGGCGGAGGACCGCGCCGGCGCGCGCACCGCCGCCCGCCAACCCCGCCGTTCCGCTCGGCTGCTTCATGCCGCCAGCATAGCATTCCCGCGCGCGGCTCCCCCCTGCTATGGTGCGCGGGGCACGGGCAGCGGAGGGTCCATGAGGCATCACCAGGGCAGGGTCGTGCGCGCCGGGGCGCCCGCCACCGCCGCCGCGCTCGCCGTTCGTGCGTTCGCGCTCGCCGTCGCCGTCGCCGTCGCCGTCACCGTCACCGTCACGCTCGCGCCCGCGCCCGCGCGCGCCGTCACGAGCAGCCGCTCCGTCCCCAGCGTCTTCGGGGGCAACGGCCACAACGTCTCGTTCGACGGGCGCCTCTTCCTGGTGCGCGACAGCGCCGGCTGGCAGGCCCAGGTCCTACGCCCCGAGGCCATCACCTACCTCGCCGACGGGATGCCCGACGCGCTCGGCCCGGTGTGGTCGGCGCGCACGCTGCTGCTCGGCCCGCCGTCCATCAACGAGAACGCGCTTGCCATCTGCGAGCCGGACCCGGCGCTGGCGCCCTACGCCTGCGACGCGGCCGGGGCGGCCGCCGCCGGCGGCCCCTACGACTGTTACGACGTGTGGCTCCTCGACTCCGATGCCGTGACGCCCGTCGCGATGGGCGGCTTCGTCATGCGGCGCCGCCATCTATTGTTGTGGGTGTCGTCCCCGCGCACCGCCGCCGCCGAGGTCTACGGCTACGTGCTCGACCCCGCCCCCACGCCGCTCGACCCACCGGTCATGGGCATCGAGCCCACCGTCACCGCCGACGGGAAGCTCCTCATCTATCAGGGTCACCCGGACAACGACGGGCAGATCGACTACCTCATGTACGCGACGAACGCCACCGCCTGCGCCGCCGGCGGCTGGACCGCGCCGCAATCGCTCACGCGCATGATCGGCGATCCCTACGTCTCTGGCACGTACCGCCTCGCCGAGCGCACGCTGCGCGCCGCTGACGGAACCGTCTTCTACGAGGAGGACGCCATTCACGGCGCCTACCCGTGGGTCATGCCCAACGGCGACGCCGTCCTCTTCGACGCCGCGCCCATGCCGTGCCGCGCCCCCGACGACCCGCCCGGCTGCGGGCCGCGCCGCAACGCCACCTCCGTGCTCGGCTACCCGACGAACTGGGGAGTCGCCGTCGTCGACGGCGGCGTGAACCCCAGTACCACCGACGGCGTGCGCCTCTTCTTCTCCTCGCCCGGTCCGTCGACCTTCGCCGAGCTGCCCGTCGGCCCCGGCACCGACGTCTGGCCGTTCTTCGGCTCCAACACGTCCAACTACGTGGAGCTGTCGTTCGACGACGGGCTCGACGGCCAGTACGCCGGCTTCTGGCACCTGAACGAGAGCGTCGGCTGGGACGGCGCCCTCGACACCGGCCACACGCCCGACGTGTCCGGCTACTTCAACACCGGCACGCTGCACGGCGGGCTGGCGTTCGCCGCCGCCAACGACGGCGTCGTCGGCAAGGCACTGGCGTTCGACGGCGTCGACGACTGGATAGAAGTGCCTGACGCCGCCAGCCTCAGCCCCGTGAACGGCGTGACGCTCGACTTCTACGCGCGGCCCGACGTCGAGCCCGATTGCGACGGCAACAACAACTGGCGGCTCGTTCTGGGCAAGGGTGACATCGGCACGGGCTCCTATACCGTCGTCCTCGAAGAGAATCGCGCGCTGCAGGTCCGCTTCGGCGTCGCCGGCGCCGGTGAGCAGTCGCTCGCGACGCCGGCGCTGGCGCTCGGTGTCTGGACGCACGTGTCCTGCGAGTGGGACGGCATGAGCGGCGCGGCGGGCTGCTGGCTCGACGACGCGCCCGTGGCGGCGGCCACGCTCGCCACGGGAACGCTCGCCCCGGTAGCGGGCGCATCGCTGACGATCGGCGCGGCCGGCGCGCGCGCCGCCTGCCCCGCCGGGGACGGCGCCTTCGCCGGCGCCCTCGACGAGGTGTCGGTGTCGCGCTACGCGCGGCGCCTCGGCGCGCCCGGCCCGCCGCCGCTCTCCGACTCCGGCACGCCCAACGCCGGCGACGCCGCGACGCCCGGCCTGGACGCGGCCGCGCCCGGCGGCGACGGCGGGCCCGGCGGCGCCGGAGACGGCGGCGGCGGCGGCAGCGGCGGCGGCCGCGGCTGCGGCTGCGTCGTGGTGGCCGGCCGCGCCTCGCCGCCAAGCACCGATGGGATCGCGGGCGGCGCCGGCAGCGGCGGCGCACCCCTGCTCCTCGTCATCGCACTGATCGCGCTCGCGGCCGCGCGCCGCCGCGCCCGCACCCGCCCGCGCGCCTGACCAACCAACGCCGACACGGAGGGACCCATGAGCCTCAACCTCGCCACGCTGCTCCGCGAGAGCGCCCGCGCGCGGCCCGACAAGGCCGCGCTCACGCTCGCCGACCGCTCGATCCCCTACGCCGCGCTGCACACGGCGGCGCAGCGCTTCGCCGGCGCGCTGCGCGCCCTCGGCGTGCGCCCCGGGCAGCACGTCGCGCTGATGCTGCCCAACGTCCCGCACTTCACGATCGCGTACTTCGGCGCGCACTACGCCGCCACCCCCGTCGTTCCGCTGAACGTGATGCTCACGCCCGACGAGATCGCCTACCACCTGGAGGACTCCGACGCCGTGGCCCTCGTCGCCTGGGAAGGGTTCTACGACCAGGCGCGCGCCGCGTTCGATCGCGTCGACACCTGCCAGCACCTGCTGATCGCCGGCGCCGACCCCAGCGCGCGCACCGCCCCCGACGGCGCCGCCAGCGTGCCCGCGCTCATGGACGCGGCCACGCCCGTCACCGAGCTCCCCGATACGCGCGCCGACGACACGGCCGTCATTCTCTACACGAGCGGCACCACCGGCCGTCCCAAGGGCGCCGAGCTCACGCACTTCAACCTCTTCTACAACGCCGAGCTCGCGCAGAAGCTCGGTCCGCCCGAGCAGAAGTCCGAGGACATGGTCGCGCTGGTCGTCCTGCCGCTGTTCCACAGCTTCGGCCAGACCGTCCTGCAGAACGCCGTGCTCGGCGGCGGCGGCACGCTCGTGCTCGTCCCGCGCTTCGACCCGCGCGTCGCGCTCGAGACCATGGCCAAGCACCGCGTGAACTTCTTCGCCGGCGTGCCGACGATGTACTTCGCCCTCCTGCATTTTCCCGAGGCGGAGCGCTTCGACCTCGGCGCGCTGCGCCACTGCGTCTCCGGCGGCGCCCCCATGCCCGTCGAAGTCATGCGCGCCTTCGACACGAAGTACCGCGTGAACATCCTGGAGGGCTACGGCCTCAGCGAGACGTCGCCCGTCGCCAGCTTCAACCTGCATGATCGTCCCAAGAAGCCCGGCTCCATCGGCGTCCCGGTGCGCGGCGTCGAGTTCCGCCTGGAGGACGACCAGGGCCAGGTCGTGGACGCCGCCGGCGCGCCCGGCGAGATCTGCATCAAGGGCCACAACGTGATGAAGAGCTACTACAAGCGCCCCGAGGCGACCGCCGAGTCCATCAAGGACGGCTGGTTCCACAGCGGCGACATCGCCACCCGCGACGCCGACGGCTACTACTTCATCGTCGACCGCAAGAAGGACATGATCCTGCGCGGCGGCTTCAACGTGTATCCGCGCGAGGTGGAGGAGGTGCTGTACGCGCACCCCGCGGTCGCCGAAGCCGCCGTCATCGGCGTGCCGCACGAGAGTCTCGGCGAGGAGGTGAAAGCCGTGCTCGCCCTGAAGCCCGGCGCCCGCGCCACCGCCGACGACATCGTCGCCTACTGCAAGGACCACCTCGCTGCCTTCAAGTACCCCCGCCACGTGGAGTTCCGCGACTCCCTTCCCAAGACCGCCACCGGCAAGATCCTCAAGCGCGCCTTGCGCGGCGCTTAGCGACGTGGCGAGGCCCGCGTGGTGGGTAGCTGGGGCGGCGGCGCTCGCCTCCACAGGGGCCGCGTGCGGCGCGGGCGGGACGAAGACCGCACCGTGCCGCACCGACGCCGAGTGCGCAGCCGGGGCCCGTTGCGTCGCCGGCGCCTGCGCGAACTCGGCCACGACCGCCGCGCCGGCGGCGGTGCGCGCGGCCGCGGTCCCGGAGACGGCGAGCGCGGCTCCTTGGGTGCCCGCGGACATGGTCCTCGTTCGCGGCGGCCTTTTCCCGTACGGCAGCGATCCCACGAAGGACAAGGAGCGCTACGTCGGTGAAGAGGCCGGCGACGCGCGGCGCGATCGCGGTGCTCGAAGTGGAGCCCGTCGCGACGTTCGCTTCCGACAGGAGCGTCGCCCTCGCCTACGTGCCGCCTTTCTGGGACGATGAGCAGCTCTCCTTCCGCTTGGTGGCGTTCAGCGGCGACACGCCGGTGAGCGTGAGCGCGACCTTCTACGACGGCGGCCTGTTCGTCGGCCACGAGGCACGCGCAGCGGCGCTGTCCCCGTCGGTGGCGGCGGTGGAGCTCTTCTCGTCGTCCATCTCGACAGGCGAGCGCTGCCTCTGGTTCTTGTTCGTCACTGACGGCGTGGCCGTGGTCCAGCTCGGGCGCTTCGTGCCCGACTACGAGTCCATCGGCGAGGACACGTGCGGCCCGTGGCCCATCGTCGCGCGCCCGCCGGTGCTTTCCATGCGCGGCGCCGGCCGCTGGCGCTTCGCCGGCGGGAGGCTGCTGCCCGATTGATCGCGCGAACACCGGCGGTGGGGCGGGGTCGACATCGGCCCGGCCGAGCGCTAATAAGGAAGGACCCAATGTGGTGGCTGACGTCGCGCCTGAAGTCGCGGTTGATCGACCGGTGGTCCGCCTTGGCGGCACGAACGCTGGCCAGCGCGCTCGTGGTGCTGGCCGTCGCGACCGGCGTCGCCGGGTGCCGCTGCGGGAGCGCGGGCGCGGGTGAAGCGTGCACCGCCACGAGCGACTGCGCGCAGGGCCTCGTGTGCGACCCGCAGACGCGCACGTGTCAGTTGCCTGGGAGCAGCACGGACGCCGCTGGCTCCGGCAGTGACGCCGCGGGCTCGGACACGGACGCCACCGTCGCCGACGGCGCTGCCGGCAGCACCGACGCGTTGCCGTCCGTGGATTCGTCCGCCGCCGCCGATGCGGCTCCCGGCACCGACGGGACGGCGCCGCCCGGCACCGACGGCGCAGCGTCCACCGCCTGCGCCGCCGGGAGCGTGTGCGCCGACGGCACGCCGTGCTGCGTCAGCTCCTCCACGGGGATCGGCGCGTGTTGCGCCTCCGGCGACATGTGCTGCCTCGGCTTGCCCGTCGACGGCTGCTGGAGCGGCGCCACCTGTCCGGAGGGCTAGGACGCGCGCCGCGGAGGTTCCCGTGCAAACGCCACGATCCCCGTTCGCCCGTAGACTTGCCGTAGTGCTCCCGCTCGCCCTTGCGCTCGCGGGCTGCCGCTGCGGCGGCGCGGGCGTCGGCGGGAGCTGCGCCGCCACCAGCGACTGCGAACGAGGCCTCGTGTGCGACCCGACGACGCGCACCTGCCGCGACCCCGGAGGCGGGCCGGGCTCCGACGGAAACGTCCCCGGCACGGACGGCAACGCCTCCGCCACCGACGCCGTTCCCGGCGCCGACGCCACCACGTCGACGGACGCCACGTCCGGCACCGACGCCGTCGCGCCGGGCACCGACGCCACCAGCAGCTGCACGCCCTGCACCGACGCCACCGATTGCGCCCCCGGCACCGTCTGCGACGGCGTCTCCCGCTGCTGCGTGCCCGGCATGGGGGGCACCGACGGCGGCGTCACCGTGATGTGCGTGCCGTCTTGCGCCTTCGCGATGGTGTGCGGCGCCGGCACTTCGTGCGACCTCACCTCCGGCTGCTGCTTCCCCAGCGGCGGCACCGACGCCGGCGGCGGCACCGCCTGCGGCCCCGGCACGGTCTGCCCGGGCGGTGGCGCCTGCTGCAGCGGTACCTGCTGCACCGCCGGCATGATCTGCTGCGCCCCTTTGCCCTGCGGTGTCCCCGCCACCTGCGCGTCCGATCCGGCCTTGTGCCCCGTCTGTCCTTGAGCCTGGAGCCCGCGGGCGCGTTCGAGGGACGGCTGGAATCGTCGATCAGCCTGCCACCTCGGCCTAGTCGAGGAAGTAGCCGACGCTCATCGACCACGCACCGCTGGTGGGGCCCGGCACCGCGTACACGAGTGTCCCTTTGGGGCGGCCGTCCGCCGTCGCCACTGTGACGGAGATGCCCTTCGACTTCTTGTCCGGCTTTTCCTTCAGCACGGCGTCGGCAAGCGACAGCTTCGCCGTGGCCAGCGCCGTCTCCGCAGCCTTCGCGGCGGCTGCGTCCGCGCCGGTCAGCGGCGCCGGCGTACCGACGACCTTGCCGCTCTTGTGGTCGATGACCACTTCCGCGGGCCCGCCGGGCGTCGCCACCCAGACCGACAGGCGCAGCTTCCCGTCCTTCAGGTCGTAGCTCGCCGCGACCGGCTTCCCGCTCTTCTCCGCGGTCTTGATCGCCTTCTCCAGCGCTACTTTTCCTTCCTTCAGGACCGCGTTGCGCACCTCGAGCAGATGCGCCCTTTCAAGGTCCTCCGCCGCCGCGGAGCCCGCCACCGCCACCAGCAATCCCACCGCCCCGACCGCAGCGAGGAGCGACCGACACGACCATGGACCACGCATCGAGATTTTCATGACGGCCTTTTTGGTGCAGGAGGCCGGTCGAAGTCAAGTTGCGGGGCCCTCGCGGTCGGGCTTATCATGTACTAGCAGTGATGCAGCTAGGTCGACCGATGCACGCGGGGACTGTCGCTCTTGCTGCGACCGCGATGGTGGTGGGCCTCGCCGCGTGCGAAAGCGGTGCGCCGACGTCATCGTCTGCGTGGGTCGAGTCGGCCCCGCCGGCAACCGGCGCGCACGCGACCGGCAGTGCCAACGGGGAGGGCGTCGCGCCCGCGACGACGGCGCCCGCGACGACGGCGCCCGCGACCATGGCGCCCGCGACGAGCGGGGAGTCCGCGTTGCCTCGGACCACGGCGGGGGCCGGAGAGGAGCCTCCGCTCGCGGGTGGCACCGGCCCGACGAAGGACGGCAACCCGATGGACCCGTTCAAGAGCCCCAGCAGGAAGACCAAGGCCGCCCCGCCGCCCAAGCGTCCGTACGCGGCAAAGGACGTCTACGGCGACGGTGACGCCTGGCGCGTCCCGCGCTGGAGCATGATGAACGAGGATCTCGGCGAAGTGGTGCTCCGCGGACTGACGGACCGGCGCTGGCCCGCCACCGTGGGCGGCGCCTACGAGGCACTGCACAAGATCGCCAAGCGGACGAGCCCGCTGGCGTGGGGCGTGTGCGGCCAGGGCGGAGACCACCTGGAGCTGGTGAGCGGCATCGAGGAGATCGACGCCGACGGGCGCCGCGCGCCGAGCGGGGGCGTCGCCAGCGACTGGCACAGCATGCGCGAATTCGTGAACGGCATCATCACCAGCATCTTCGTGCGCAAGAAGGGACGCTTCCGCTCCTTCATCTTGGCCCTCACGATCCACAACGTGAAGCCGTCCCTGTCTCCTTCGGTCGCAGCGATGGGCGACTACCGCAGCAAGTGCGGGCCCACGCTTGCGCCCGCCGCGAAGGCACGTGCGCTCTCCACCGCCGTTCAGTTCTACGTCCTGGTTTACGAGTTCCAGAACAGCACCGAGTACGAGACGGCCGTCCCCATGTCCGCCGACGACTGCGCCGCGGGCCGCTGCCTCCCGCTGCGCACGCACCTGGTTGGTTCGCGCCTCTGGTCGGCGGCCGAGCTCATCGGTGTCCTCTGAGTTGACCACGGTGGAGACCACGACCGCCGCCAGGGAACGCACGCCGCGTCCGTCCGGCGTCACGTATCTGACGCGCGTGCTCGGCGTGTGGGCCGCGGGCGCGGCGCTGCTGTTCGGCGCGGTGCTGCGCCTGAGGCTGGGCGATTCGCAGGCGCAGGTCTGGTATTGGTTCCTCGACGCCGTGGTCTCGCGTCTCCTGCTCATGTCGGCCGCGGTCGTGGCGTTGCGCGTCTGGCGGGCGGGGACCGAAGCGAGCACCGCCCTGGCGCGGACCTTTTTCCTCGCCACCGTCGCTGCGTCCGTCGCGTACTTCCTGATCGCGATCACTACTCTGCTGCTCGAGCCCCTGGCTTCCCTTCCGCTCGGCACGCCCGTGGGCGCCGGCCGCCCGCTCGTCTTTTTCATCGGCGCGCCGCGTACCCTGCTGACCCTCCTCGAGTGCGGCGTAGAGGTGTGTCTGGGCGCGCTCTTCGTGGCGGCGGCCGCGCCACGCACGTCGCGCAAGCGCGCGCCCGAGGAGGCGGACGCGCGCGGCGTCGTCTCGCGCGCACCCGCGCCCGCGCTCGCCGTGCGTACCTACCGGGACTTCGACCTGCTCGTGGAGCGCGCCGGCGACCACTACCGAGCGCGCGTGTTGACCTCGCCGGCGGGGCAGGCGGCGGGAGAGTTCGCCCTTCCCGAGCTCGAGGGCTGGCTGGCACCGGTGCTGACGCTGATGCGCTCGGGAAGGTCGTCGCCGCGCGGTCCCGGCTCGTCCGAAGCCGACGCGGTCAAGGCTTTCGGAGAGCGCCTCTACGACAGCGTCTTCACCGAGAGCGTCGAAACCTGCCTCTCGAACAGCATCGCACGCGTGGAGGAGCAGCAGGTCGGTCTCCGCGTCCGGCTGCGCCTGGCCGACGTCCCCGAGCTCTCGGACGTTCCCTGGGAGTTTCTCTGGAGCCCCGCCCGCAGCCGTTTCCTAGCGCTGTCGACGGAGACCGTCGTGGTCCGGTACCTGGACATGCCGGGAAACGAGACTCCCCTGCTCGTGCAGGCGCCGCTGCGCATCCTCGTCTTGATCGCCAACCCCAGCGGAACCGCCTCCCTGGACGTGGAGGCGGAGTTCCTGAAGCTGGAGCGCGCCGTCGCGGAGCGCAGCAAGGCCGGCGACCTCGTGCTGGATCGCGTGGACCACGCCACCTATGCGGCCCTCCAGCACCAACTGCAGCGTCACGACTACCACGTGCTGCATTTCATCGGGCACGGCGAGTTCGACGCCGCCGCCGGAGACGGCCAGGTGCTGCTGGAGAACGACGACCACTCGCCGCGACGGCTGAACGGCACGGACCTGGGCGTGCTGCTGCACGACCACGCCTCGCTGCGCCTGGTGGTCCTGAATGCGTGCGAGGGCGCCCGCTCCGGCCGCAAGGATGTCTTCGCCGGCGTCGCCCAGAGCCTGATGCGACAAGGGCTGCCCGCGGCCGTCGCTATGCAGTTCGCGGTCAGCGACACCGCGGCGATCCTCTTTGCGCGGGAGTTCTATGGCGCGCTGGCCCAGTACTACCCCGTGGACGCGGCGGTGGCGGAGGCGCGCAAGGCGATCTACGGGCAGCCCAACTACCTGGAATGGGCCACCCCCGTTCTTCACCTGCGCGCACCGCAGTCCCAGCTCTTCGGCCGTGGCTAGCCGGCCGCATGCCGGGCGATCCACCGGGGGTCAGTCGCGATCGCCTTGATCTCAGCGAGCTGGTCGCACGTCACCAGCGCCACGCGGTTGGCGTCGTTGATCAAAGGAGTCGCGCTCCGAGAGGCGCTGGACGCACCCCGCCTGGTCGAGGTAATTGATTGGTCAAATGCGCCTGCTCGCGCCGCTGGCGGTGGGGCTCGTCGCCGCCGCGCACTTCTACTTCCTGGTGCTCGAGATGTTCCTCTGGAAGACCCCGTATGGACGGAGGACGTTCGGCACTACGATGGATCAGGCCGAGTCGTCCGCGACGCTGGCGGCGAACCAGGGCCTTTACAACGGATTCCTGGCGACCGGGCTCTGTTGGGGCCTTTGGCTGGGAATCGCGCCTGGTCGAGCAGTGCTCACGTTCTTCCTCGCCTGCATCGTGATCGCAGGGCTGTACGGGGCCTACTCGGTGAAACGGACGATCCTGTTCGTGCAGGCGATGCCGGCGGCGGTGGCGCTCGCGCTCGTGTGGCTGCTGGGTGCGGGCTGCAGCGGTCCGGCGGCGTCGGGGACGACCGCCGCGGAGACGGGGACGGTGGCCACGGCCGCAGCGTCGACGGCGGCTCCCGCCACGGCGGCGGCTGCGGGTGCGCGCTGCCTGCCGGTCGTCTCCAAGGAGTGCGGGTGCGTCTGGGACTGCGCGGCGGGCGTCTCGGCAGGCGGGGATAAATGGATCGTGCGGCCCGCCTTCTGGCGCGGCGCGGAGCTGCGCGCACGGATCGATCGCTGGTGCGTGGGCCCGGACTGCACCGACGCGTTCGACGTCGAGCTCGACGCCTGCGACAGCAAGTGCGTGCCGCGCCCGGCGGACGCGACCTGTCGCTTCGAAGGCGACCGCTGCGTCGGAGCCGCCAGTCGGTAGGCCGTCGAGCGCGAAGCAGTCGGGCACGGCAAGACCGCGCCCGAGAAGTGATCGACACCGTGCCACGCTACCAACGACGTCCGGCGGCAAGCGCCCCCGCAGGGTGCGCGCGCGTCGTCCTGCTGGTGGCCGGGCTTCTACTGCCGGCTCGCGCCGCCGTGGCCGGCAGGGTCCGCGTCGCCCCGTTCGAATTCACGATCCCCGAAGGGTGGACCGATCTCTCCCCCGGCGCGCCGGAGTCCAACTTCGAAGGCCTGGACCCCGCCGCTGTCGCGGCCGCGCGCGGCGACGGCGCGGCCATGGTGGCCGTGGACCTGGCGGGTGCCGGCGACGGATTCGCCGAGAACGTCAACGCGCGGATCGTCGACTGCCCCGGGCCGTTCGACGAGGATCTGCTCGGTCAGCTCGCCAGGGCGATCGTATCGCCGGACAATGCCCCCTCGTTTGGCGGCTTGACCGCGACCCTCGTGGAGAGCCGAATTGTCGCTGTGGGCGGCGCCACCGGCGCGTGGATCCTATTCGACATCAGCCGTGCCGACGGATTCCGGGTGCGCACCGCGCAGTACCACATCCCGGGAGGGACGACATGCGCGATACTGAGCTATTCGACGACACCAGCCGCGTACGCGACGTATGCTCCCATCTTCGAGGCCGCCGCCCTGGCGACCACGGGCGCCGCGGATCCGCCGTCTCGATTCTCCTGCGCGCGCTACCTCGGGGCGGGACTGCGCGGGGGCGTCATCGGCGGCATCATCGGCGCTCTCAGCGCATTGGCGCTGGGAACCGGCGCTCTGGTGCGACGCGCCCGGCGCCGCCCCACCGACGTGGGCACGCCCCCGGCAGACACGCCGCCTACCTGACGAGGTCGCCGTCTAGCCGCCGGCGCCTTCCTCCACGGAGACTTCGAGGCGATCGCCGCCGAACACGCGCAGGGCGGTCATGCCGATCTCTTGCCAGCGGTGCTTGCGGGCCGTGAGGATCACGAGCTTGTAGCGGGCCTGCGCGTCCTCGCGCGCGAGCTTCAGCCAGAAGACGAGGCACTTCCAGACGGCGGCGTTGCCGTATTCGAGGTCTCGCAGGTCCAGCGCGACGCGCGCGACCTGTGCGGCGACGGCGGCGTCGTGCACCTTGCGGAACAGCGGACCGAGCCACGCGCCCACCTCGGGCTCGCGCAGCACCCCGCGCAGTGCGACGCGGTCCTGCCCGCGCGCGCCGACGACGACCTGCGCGCCGTCGCGCGACTCCTCGTGCGCGAATAGGGTCACGACGGCGCCGGGGCCGCGGCGCCAGGCTCGGCGTGCGCCCGCGATGCCCTCACCGTCACGCGCCCTGGGACCGACTCGTCGCACGCCAGCGTGCAGCCGCCTTCGTGCGCGATGCGCGCCAGCCCCAGGCCGCTGTCGGCGTCCGGATCGCCGCGCGCGAACACCTCGGCCATCGCCGCGACGAACGCATCCGCGGGGTCGGCGAAGCGGGCGATCCACGCCACCCGGTCGCGCAGCGCCTCCACGTGGCGCGACGCCGCCTCCACCGCGTTGGTCACGCCGACCGTCACGCCGCCACCGTCCTCCTCGACGCTCAGCACGACTCCGCCGGGGTCGAGCTTGCCGTACTTCACCGCGTTTTCGAGCAGCTCGGCCGTCACCATCGCCAGCGCGCCTGCCAGCTCCTCGTCCGCGAACACCGCCTCCAGGCACCGCCCGATCGCTTCACGCACCGCTTCTATCCGGCGCCACTCCGCCGGCAGGCGCAGCACGACGCTCAACGTCCGGCTCATGTGCTCCTCGCCGCGCCGTTCTTCCAGCGCACGCCGATGAAAGTGATGTCGTCCTGCATCTCACGGCCCGGGCCGACGAAGGCCTCCAGCGTGGCGAGCGCCGCCCCGCCCACGCGCGTACCGTCGGCGTGCGCCTCGCAGATCGCCGCCAGCAAGCGCGGCTCGCCGAAGACCTCGCCGCCCTCGTTCCACTCCTCGGTGAGTCCGTCGGTGTACAGGCAGACGACGTCGCCCGGAACGAGCGGGCGCTCCCACTGCGGGTACCAGCCGTCGGCGACGATGCCGACGAAGGAGCCGCCGCCCTCCTCCTGCAGAACGTCGCTCCCGGAGAGCACGAACGGCGCGGAGTGCGCGGCGGTGGCGAAACGCAGCAAGCCGCCGGCGAGGTCGATCGTGGCGCACACGGCGGTGAAGCGCACGCCGACGAACTCGTACGCGCGCATGATGCGCTCGTTGAGGGCGCGCAGCACGTCGGCCGGGCCGGCGGCGACGCGCTTGACCGCTTCGTACTCCGCCTTGATGAGCATGGTCGTGAGCGACGCCGCCACGCCGTGGCCGGTGGCGTCGGCGATGAAGACGCGCAGCCGTGCGCCGTCCTCGCTCACGTCCACGTCGTACACGTCGCCGCCGACGAGGTCGAGCGGCCGGTACGCCACCTCCACGTCCAGGCCGTCCACGCGGGGAACCGAGGGCAGGATGCTGCGCTGGAAGTCCCGCGCGCGGCGCAGGTCCTCGCTGATGACGCCCTGGCGATGGGCGAGCGAGCGGGCGCGCGTCTCGAGCTCGACGACCGGCTGCGACAGGCCGCGCGAAACGAGCCAGGCGGCGGCGAACGCCAGGAGCAACACGATGCCGGTGACGGAGAAGATGATGGCGCGCAGGCTGCGGTACGGGCGCAGCGCCTCGTCCTCGGAGCGGAGCAACAGCGCGCGCAGGTCGGTGGCGCCGGCGAGCGCGACCTCGTGGGTGACGAAGCGCTCGTCCCCGAGGACGACCTCGCGCGCGAGCGGGCCGGCGCCGAGGCCCTGCAGGCCGGCGCGCGGCGCGCTGCCGGCCGCGAAGGAGCTCGACACCAGCACCGTGCCCGCATAGACGGCGAGGGGCGTGTGGGCGCGACGCGCCAGCGCCTCGGCCCAGGCGTCGGAGAGGGCGGTCCCGGCGACGAGCACGCCAATCACGCGCTCGGCGAACGCCACGGGCGTGGCGGCCACGAGGAACACGCGCGCGCCGCTGCGCCAGTAGCCGGTGACCGGCGCTCCGCCCAGCGCGCGACTCACGACGTCGGGCGCGGGGGACGCGCCGTCCACGCCGCGCACGGCGACCAGGGCGCCGCCCGCGTCGGCCAGCGCCAGCACGTCCCAGCCCACGGCCGCGCGCAGCTCCTCGCCGACGTCCTCCAGGGTGGCGCGATCGATGCCGGCGGTGCTCATCGCCGCCTTGAGGCGCGGCTCCTCGCCGACGACGCGCCCCTCGGCGAGCAGGCGCTCGCCGCCGGAAGCGAGCACGTCCTGGAAGGCGGTGGCGGTGGCGTCGACGTCGAGGACGAGCGCCTCGGTGAGCTGCGCGCGCAGCCCCAGCTCCATCCCGGCGAACACGCCGCAGCCGAGCACCAGCACCAGGCCCAGCATGGCCAGCAGGATGCGCGTGCGAAAGGAAAGGGGGCGGCGAGTCATGGTTGGAGGCGCGGCGGATCCGCGCTCAGTAGCGACCGTAGGCCTTGCCGTCCTTGTCGGGGTGGCGCACTGCCCCGACTACCTCGCGCAGCACGAGCGACAGCGCCGCGCGGCCGCCGGCGGCGACGCTCACTTCGGCGCGCTCGGGCTTGCCGTAGGGGAACCAGGCCACGGCGTGCCACTTGCCGGCGGGAACGCCGGCGAGGACGAAGCTCCCGTCGGCGGCGGGGCGCGCCCAGAGCGCGTTCGCCATGACGGCGACCCACGCCGACATCTGTGGATGGATGTTGCAGTAGACCGAAACGATGCCGGGCGTGGCGAACACGACCGACTTGCTGCCGCCGCTCTTGTAGAGCCCGAGGTCGAAAGTGCTGCCCGGCGTGACCGAGAAGACGTTGTGGAAGAAGACGTCGCGGTTGGGGAAGTCGACGCGCGCGCCGTTGGGGACCACCAGGAGCCGCGGGGTGAAGGCCTTCTTCTCCTGCGCCATGACGAAGGGACCGGCCGAGCCGGCGGCGGCGGGCGGCGCGTCGTCCAGGTACACGAGCGTCTCGTCGAAGCCCTTGACGGCGGAGCCGACGCTGAGGCGCACGAGCGAGAGGCTGCCCGCGATCACGCCGGGTGGCGAGGACGCCGGCGCCGGCGCGGGAGCCGCGGCGAGTGCGACCACGCCCCCGCCGAGCGCGACAACGGCGGCGAGGACGAGCAGGCGGCGCGCGGCGCGCGCGGCGTCAGAGGACCACGCCAAGCACCAACCTCCCGCGCAGGGCCGGGCTCTCTTCGCCGGCACCGAAGCCGAGCGCGGCGGCGAGCCAGAAACGCCCGAGGCCCAGCGCCACCGACGGACCCGCCGCCAGCTGCGGCTCGACGAAGGCGCCCTCCGCCTGCGCCCAGACCTCGGCGCCGATCCGATAGCCGGTGATCACCTCGAACGACGCGCCGAGCGCGGCGTAATAGTAGGGCGTGACGCCCTCCTCCTCGGACAGCTCCAGCCAGGCGCCGGCGTTCAGCGTGAAGTTGAAGCGCCAGAGGTCGCGCGCGACGAAGGCGCTGAGCCAGGTCTCCCAGGGCGCGTCGCCGTCGACGGGCATGGCGAGCTCGAGCCGGATGCGCACGTCGACCGGCCACGCGGCCTTGTCCGCCAGCAGCCAGCTCCCTTGCAGGCGCAGCGACGAGAACACGAACGCCGGCTCCGTCTTCGGGCCGCCCGGCATCAGCGGCGGCAAGCCGGGGACCTGGTAGAAGAGCGCGAAGAGGCCGGCCTCGAGGTGGTCGGTGAGGCCGACTACGGGGCCGAGCCACCACTCCCAGGTGGCGGCGCCGCCGTGGCGCGGGATCGACGCGCCGAACCAGTTCTCGATCTCCAGACCGGTCTCGGGAAGGGAGTCCGTGCCCTGGACGAAGGCGTGCGCCCGGGCCCCGGCCAGCGCCCGCGCCGGCGCGCACAGCACGAGCAGCAACGCGGCCGCGGCGAGCGGGGACCACCAGGGGGTGAAGCGCCTTCGACGCCGCATGAGCGATCCCCGTTCGATTCGTGGCGGGCCGCGCCATGTTCCCTTCGGAACGATGGTGTGTCAAGGTAACGCGCGCGCATGGAGACCTTCGTCGCCGGCGATCTGCGCATCGAGCCTCGCGACGACGCGCCGCGCGGTGTGATCCAGCTCTTCTGGAGCGGCAAGAGCAACGCCGCGAACCCGGCACAGCTGCTCGGACCCTACTTCGGCGCCGTGCTCGACGAAGCCGCCGGCCTCGGGCGCGGCCTGGAGATGCGCTTCGAGCGGCTCGGCTTCTTCAACTCGTCCACGATCACCGCCGTCATCCATGCGATCCAGAACGCCCGCGCGCGCGGCGTACGCCTGACGATCGTATACGACCCCGCGACGAAAGCGCAGAAGCTCAGCTTCGAGGCGCTGCGCGGCTTCGTGAAGAACGACGAGCTCGTCCCCGTGCGCGCGGCCTAGAGCCAGGCTGCCGCCCGCGACACCTCACGCGCTGTGACCATCCGGATCGGCGTGCGCGGGGTGTGTGTGGTGCAGGTGACGATCGTCGCGTCCGTGGCACGGCGGGCCGAGTGGCCACGGCGGGCGCGGCGGGGGCGCAAGTGTGCGGGCCGGCGCATCCGAAGGGCGCGCGCGGCGATGGCACGGGCGGTGCAGGTTGCGGGGGGCGCGGCCGGGGCGCGGGCAGCGAAACCCGGAGGAGCGGATGCGACGATTCTTGGAGCGGTGCGGTGCAGCGGCGCTGGTGGCGCTGGCGGCGGGGGCGTGCGCGGAGCCGGTGGACGCGCCGGAGCCGGAAGGCGGCGACGGCGCGGATCAGGTGCTCGACTTGGGGGCGTTCCCCACGGAGGAGTCGGCGGTCGCGGCGGAGGAGAGCGAAGGTGCGCTGGCGGTGGTGCCGTCGGCGCCGCGCGCGACGCTGGCGGGCAAGCGCTTCACCGTCTTCTATCAGGTGTCGGGCGACGTGCTCGACACGTACGCCGATCCGACGCTCGGGCTGCCGATGGCTGCGGACCACGCATACGTCTTCGCGCAGAGCCACGCGACGGCGTGGGCCAGCGCGGCGTTCGCGGCCACGATCCACGGCGCGCGCTCCGACTTCTATTACGCGCCGGCGTTCGACCTACACGAGTTCCCCGACTGGCGCACGGCGGACGACGCCACGCTGGCGGGGTACGGCCACGACTTCCGCGACACGGCGCTGGCCGCTGGCGCGGACTTCTACGCGATGAATGAAGCCTTCAGCGACACGGGCTGGAACGCGGCAGCGCGGGTGCAGCTGATGAAGCTGCTCCGTTATCTGTCCGATCCCGATCCCTCCGGCGTATCGCTCAAGGGCATCTTCTTCTTGACCGAGGCGGCGGCCACGACCGCGAACTGGACGTCGCCTGCGAACGCGTTCTGGACGCGCGTGAACGAGACGTGCGACGCGCTGGTGGCGGAGCACTATCACAGCACCGGATTCATCTGCGCGCACTCCACGGCCTTCCTGGCGAGCCACTACTTCAACTTCCGCGAGTGGCTGAACGACAGCGGCGTCGCCGCCAAGGTGAGCATCGCGAACACGAAGTACACGGTGCTGCACTCGGCGCGCTACGGCCCGGGGACGAGCGGCTGGGCGGGCGGCAACAGCGACGTGGACACGCTGGCGCGCTTCCAGCGGGCCATGTCGCGGGCGGCGATGGTCACGCGCGACACACCAGGCGGGTTCAACCGCATCTCGTTCGCGCCGGTAACCTCGGCGCTCACCGCCGCCGGAGTGCACCCGCGCATCAACGTGCTCACGCGCTGGCACTACGGCGACCCGCTGGGCGGCACCGCCGCGGAGCTACCTTGCGTCGCCGACTACGCGGGCAATTGCACGTGCGAGTAGGGACGCCCGGCGGCCGCCGGGCCGCGAGGCGGGCGCGGGTGGCGGTGGCGGTGGCGCCCGTGGCCGCGGGGCGCGCGTGCGGCGCTACGGGCCCGTGTAGGTGACGGCGGTGGCGGGGAAGTTCAGGTAGAACCACCAGCCCATGGTGGTGCCGTCCGGGCCGACGTCGCGATCGTCGAAGCTGGCGCAGTTGCCGGTGCCGCCGGGGAGCAGCGAGCTGAGCGGCATCATGCCGAAGCCGGGGACGTCGATGATGGCGGCGTCGGCGTCGGCCTCGGACAGGAAGCCGCGCTCGAGACCGTTCGAGAGCGAGCCGGCGGGCACGCCCACGTACGTGGCGGCCACCTGGGAGCCCTGCAGCGTGATGGTCGCGCCGCCGATCGTCAGCATGATGACGATCGATCCGCTGACGAAGCAGGGTCCGGTCGTGTTGGTGATTGTCGGCGTGTAGCCGCCCACGCGCGGGGTGGTCGTACCGGGGATCGCGGCGAGGCAGGTCCCGCTCGCCGTGTTCATGAAGGTCGTCGGGTTGAGCATGGTCATCGGCTGGAGGTCGCAGGAAGTGCCGGCCATCGGCGCGGTGCATTGGCCGGTGGCGAGGTCCATCGCGCCGGTGATGCCGGGCGTCTGGTCCAGAGGGCGGAAGATGAGCAGGAAGCTCAAGTCGAGATAGCCGTCGCCGTCGGCGTCCATCTGGATGGCGTTCTGGATCTGCCCGTTCACCGGCGTGGCGAGGCCGAGGGGCACGCTGTTCGTGACGTCCTGGCAGCCGAAGGGGAAGCCGGTGTCGACGTAGATGTGCGGGTCCTTGAGGTCGAGGTCGGTGAAGCGGAAGGTGGTGGGCGGCGGGCCCTCGGGCTGGCACGTGGCGTCGCAGCCGTCGCCGCTGACGACGTTGCCGTCGTCGCACCCTTCGCCCATCTCCACGATGCCGTTGCCGCACACCGGCAGGCAGTCGCCGTCGTTGTTGGCGTTGGCGCCGGGCGGGCAGCACATGTCGCCGCTGAACGGCATCGTCACGGGCGTGAACGGACACGAAGAGCTGCACGCCATAGCATTGCCGGAGAGGGCGTCGCTGGTGCACGGATCGACGTCGAAGCACGACGTCGGGCAGCTCGAGACCGGATCGCAGGTCTCGCCGGGGTCGAGGGCGCCGTTGCCGCACAGCGCCGAGCAGTCCGCGTCGACGCCGATGCACCCGGCGGGGCAGCAGCCGTCGCCGGCCGTGCAGGCGGTGATGATGGTGAAGGGGCAGGCCGCGTCGCAGGTCGCCGCTGCGCCGGTGAGCGTGTCGGACGTACAGGAGTCGCCGTCGTTGCAGGAGGCCGGACAGCTCGCCATCGGCTCGCACGTCTCGCCGGCCTCCAGCACGCCGTTGTCGCAGACCGGCGCGCAGTCGGTGTCGGTGTTGGCGTTCTCGCCGGGGGGACAGCAGCCGTCGCCCGGGGCGGGCGCGGTGATGGCGCCGTGCACACACTCGGCGGTGCAGTCCGAGCCGCTGAGCGCGTCCGTCGTGCAGGCGTCGCCGTCGTCGCACGAGGTGGGGCAGGCGCCGGCGCTGCCGGCGGCGATAGCGGTGTCGCAGAGCTCGACCGAGTTCACCAGGCCGTCGCCACAGGCGAGCGTGCAGTCGTTGAGGCAGTAGTCGTCGGCGGACGTGTTGGCGTCGTCGCATTCTTCGGGAAGCTCGACGATGGCGTTGCCGCAGGTGGCGGGCGGCAGGGCGTCGGTGGTCGGGACGGCGTCGGTGGGGGAGCCGTCGAAGGTTCCGCCCCCGCCGGAATCGGTGGCGGCGTCGGTGCGGGCGGCGTCGGGGCCGGCGTCCGGGCCTCCGCCGCCCGCGTCCGTCGAGGATCCGCCGCTGCCGCAGCGGCAGCCCGCGTTCAGGCTCGCAACCAGCAACCCGGACAACACGAGGCCCCAGGCGACGCGCATTTCCTGCCTCCGTTTTGCTGCGATCATAGCACCCGGCCGGCTAGACTAGGGAGGATGGGACTGCCTGCCGCGCGCACCGCCGCCGGGCTCGCCCCGCGGCGGGCATCCTCGCCCGGGCGAACGCCTGGGCTGGGGCGCGTGCTCGCACTGACGCTCGCGCTCGCGGCGGCGGCCGGGTGCCGGCACCGTCCGGACGGCGACGCCGCACCGCCCGATGCGCGCGCCGCCGGCGACGCAGGCACGGACGCCGCGCCGCTCGGCACGGACGCCGCGCCGCCGCCCGCCTGCGCCGTCGCCGTCACCGCCTGCAACGGAGACGACGCGCTGTGCGACCGCGCCTACGACGACGTGACCTACCCGACGACTCACAACGCCATGTCGAACGACGACGAAGGGTGGCTCATCCCCAACCAGCATCACGGGATCACCCGCCAGCTCGCCGACGGCGTGCGTGGCCTGATGCTGGACGTGCATCCCTACCTGGGCGGCACCTACTTGTGCCACGGCGTCTGCTCGCTCGGGAACGAGCCGCTCGCCGACGGCCTGAGCAAGGTCCGCGCCTTCCTGGAGGTGTGCCCCCGCGAAGTCGTCAGCCTCATCTTCGAGTCGTACGTTCCGGCGGCCGACGTGGCCGCCGCGTTCGCCGCCTCCGGGCTCGACGCGTACGTCTGGACGCAGGCGGCCGGCGCGCCGTGGCCCACGCTGCGCGAGATGATCGACGGCGGCGCGCGCCTGGTCGCGTTCACCGACTACGACGCCGGCGCCCCGGCTTGGTACCACGACGTGTGGGCGTTCGCGTGGGAGACGCCGTACGCGTTCGACACGCCCGCCGACTTCACCTGCGCCATGAACCGCGGCGTGGCCGGCAACCCGCTCTTCATCCTGAACCATTTCCTGACGAACCCGCTCGCGTCGCCGGCCAACGCCGAGATGGTGAACTACGACCCGCTGTTCCTGGACCGCGCCCTGGCCTGCCAGGCCGCGAGTGGCGCGCTGCCCAACTTCCCGACCGTGGACTTCTACGACATCGGCGACCTCTTCACCGTCGCCGCCACCCTGAACGGCACGCTGTAGTCGCGGGCGCGCGGCGGCGGGTCGTCCGGGGAAGGCCCAGGCGGGCAAGAGCGATGATGCGCTGATTGGGCTCCACGCTCTCGAGGTACGACGCACGGGTGGCCGGCGCGGCGCCACACTCGCAACGCCGCGCGGCGGAGCTTGCTAGACTCGGGCGGTGAGTGGACGAGCGGAGGCGGGTCGCTCGATCGGGCGGTGGCGACTCATCGAGCGGCTAGGCGCGGGCGGCATGGGCGAGGTCTGGCACGCCGCCGACGGCGAGGGCCGGACGGCAGCGCTGAAGCTGCTGCGCGGCGCCGGGCTGGAGCCGGAGCTGGCGCGGCGCTTCGCGCGCGAGGCCGAGACGCTGGCGGCGCTCGATCATCCCAACGTGGTGCGTGCGCTGGACCACGGACAGGCCGACGGTGGGGGCCTGCTGTTCGTGGCCATGGAGCTGCTGCAGGGGCAATCCCTGGACGCGCGACTGCGCGCTGGGCCGCTGGCCGTGGGCGAAGCCGTGCGGGTGGCGCGGGCGGCGGCCGCCGGACTGGGCGCGGCGCATGCGCATGGCCTGGTCCACCGCGACGTGAAGCCGGGGAACCTGTTCTTGTGCGGCGACGGGGACGTCAAGGTGCTCGACTTCGGCATCGCCCTCGAAGTCGACGCCGAGGCGACGCGCCTGACCCAGACCGGCGCGCTGATGGGGACACCCTCGTACATGGCCCCGGAGCAGGCGACCGGCGAGGGGCGCATCGACGAGCGCACGGACGTCTGGGGGCTGGGGGCGGTGATGCACCGCGCGCTCTCGGGGCAGCGACCGTTCTGGGCGGGCGGGAACGCGCTCGCCGAGATGCTGCGGATCGTGCGCGACGAGCCCCTGCCGCTGCCGGCGCACGTGCCGGCGGCGGTGGCCGCGGTGGTCCGGCGCGCCCTACAGAAGGACCCGGCACAGCGCTTCGCGACGATGAGGGACTTCGCCGCGGCGCTGGCGCTGGACGACGGCGCGCTGGCGGCGGCGCCCGCCGCGGCGACGGCGCAGGCGGCGAGCGCCCTGCACGTAGACGCGCGCACGGGCGCGAGCGCTGGCCCGTACGCGGACACGGACACGGAAACGAGCGCGCGCACGACGCCGGTGTCGCTGCGCGACGAGGTGCGGCTGGTGACGGCGCTGCTGGCGGAGGGCGTGCGCGATCGCGCGGCGGCTGACGCGCTGTCGTACCTGGTCGAGGGGCTCGGCGGCGCCGGGACGGAGCTTGCGGGGGGCCGCTTCGTGGGCGTGTTCGGCGGCGCGGAGTGGGCCGGCGACGAGCCGGCGCGCGCAGTGCGCGCCGCTCTGGCCGCGCGCGCGCACGCCCGCTGGATCGCGGTCGGCACGGGCAAAGCCCTGCGCGTGGAGGGCGAGGCGACGCTGGTGACGGGTGCAGCGCTGTTCGCCGCCGAAGCGGTGGTCCGTCGCCTGGAGTCGAGCGGCGCGGAGGGCTTGGTGGGGGCGTGCCCGGAGACGCGGCGGCGCGTGGAGCGGGCGTTCGAGGTGAACGACGACGGCGAGGTACGGGCGGCGCGCGCCGCACCGCTCCGCGGCGGCGGGGACGGGCCCGAGGACGGCACGGTGCCTCTCCTGGGGCGCGCCTCGGAGCTGCGCCGTTTGGTGGAGCTCGTCGAGCGCACGTCCGGCGACGGCCGCGCGGAAGCGGCGCTCGTGGTCGGCCCGCCGGGCATCGGCAAGAGCCGCCTGCTGGACGAGGTGCGTCGCCAAGTGGCCACGGCGGTGAGTGGCGCACGCTGGCTGGAGGGACGCGGCGAATCCACGCGCGCCTTCTCCTCTCACGCGATGATCGCCGGAGTGCTGCGCGCCTGTGCGGCCCTGCCCGAGGGCTCGCCCCTGGAGCAGGCGCGCGCGCTGATCGAGGCGCTCGCCGCTGACGCGGCGGTGCCGGCGGCCAAGCGGCGCGGAACGGTGGAGTTCATCGGCGAGCTCCTCGGCGTACCCTTCCCCGAGAACGTGCACCTGGCAACGGCGCGCGCCCAACTGCAGATCATGTCGGATCGCATCCGCCTGGCGCTGGGCGACCTCTTCGAAGGGTTCTGCGCGCAGGGCCCGGTGGTCCTGGCGCTCGACGATGTGCAGTGGGCGGACGGCGCGTCGCTCGCGCTTGTGGAGTTCCTGCTCTTGCGGCTCGAAGCGCGGCCGTTCGCGGTGCTGGCCTGGGCGCGGCCGGAGCTGCTGGCGGCGCGCCCCGATACGCTACCCGGTGCCGAGCGCGTATCGCTGCGGGAGCTCAGCGCGCGCGACGCGGCCGTCATCGTCGAGCGGATCCTGGGGCGCGCCGAGCCGGCCGTGGTGGAGCGTGCCGCCGGGAACCCGTACTTCGCCGAGGAGCTGGCACGGGCAGTGAAGGACGGAGCGGACGCAAGCGCGCTGCCGCCGACGGTGGAGGGCGCAGTGCAGGGACGGCTCGACGCGCTCGATCCACGCGAGAAGGACTTGCTCAAGCGGGTGGCGGTGCTGGGCCGCCGCTTCTGGAGCGAAGCGGCGGCGGCGCTCGGCGAGCCCGAAGCCCCGCGCGTGCTGCGCACGCTGCGCCGGCGTGACCTGGTCGTACCGAGCACCGAGCCGCGCCTGGCGGGGCGCGACGAGTGGCTCTTCCGGCAGAGCGTGGTGCAGCAAGTGGCCTACGGGATGTTGACGGAGGCGCAGCGGCGGACGCTGCACGGGTTGGCGGCGGCGTGGCTGGGGGCGCAGCCCGACGCGCCCCCGGGGGAGGTGGCCGAGCACCACGAGTGCGCGGGGCAACCGGCGCTGGCGCGGCCGTTGTGGGCGCGCGCATCCGCGCAGGCGCACGACCGCGGCGACTCCGCAGAGGTTGTCGCGCACGCCGGCCGCGCGCTCGCGGACGTGCTGGGCGTGGCGCCGCTGCCGGCCGCGGAAGCCTACGCGCTGGGCGTCCGGCGCGCGACGGCGCTGCATTGGCTCGGGCGCGTCGACGACGAGGAACAGGCCCTGGAGTGGCTGGAGGCGTTGGAGCGCACCACGGACGGCGGGGGCGTGTCGGCCGCCGCGCGCGCCGAGGCGCGCATGCGGCGCGGGATGCAGCTCTCGCGCCGCGGTCGTTTCACCGAGTCTTGCGACGCCTGGCGCGAGATGGCGGCGCTCGCCGCCGGCGACGATGCGCTGGTGGCCTGGGCGCGCGCTGGCCTGGCGGCGCAGTACGTTCATCTCGGCCGGGCTGACGAGGCGGAGGAGGAGGCGCGCGGCGCGGTGGCGCTGGCGCGCGAGACGACCAACGGCATGGTGCGCGCCCTGTGCGTCGCGGTGAGCGCTTACGTCGCCGGCCTGCACGGCGACCACGCGCGATCGCTCGCGGCATTCCGCGTTGCCGCCGACGAGTTCACGGCTTCCGGCGCGGTGCGCAGCGCGACCGCCTCGGTCGTCAGCGCCGCCGGCCTGCTGCGCTGCTTCGGCGAGGTGGGCGGGGCCCGCGACCTGTTGGAGCAGGCGTTGGTCCGGGCGCGAAGCTTGGGCCTGCGCGAGACGGAAGGCTTCGCCTTGCAGGCCCTGGGCGCGGCCCTGGCGCAGCTCGGCGAGGTGGAAGCGGGGCGCGCCGCGCTGGCGCGCTGCCTGGAGCTGGCGCAGGCGATGGGGCACCCGGTGCTGACGGCTGCGGCGCTGGCGTCGCGCTCGGTCCTGGCGCGTGAGGCGGGCGACCCGACGGCGGCGCTGGCGGACGCCGACGCGGCGCTCCAGGTCGTGCGACGCGAGCGGCTGCAGCTGAATGAGGCCTCCTGCGCAACGGTGCGCGCGCAAGCGCTCCTCGACCTGGGCCGGGCGGCGGAAGCTCTGCCCGAATGCGAACGCGCGCTCGCCGCCCGCGCCGCCGCCGGCGGCATGGAAGAGGGCGAGATCGACCTGCTGCTGTGCCATCACGACGTGCTGGCCGCGTTGGGCCGTACCGCTGAAGCCGCCGCGGCCGGCGCCACCGCCCGTGGTCGCCTCGACGAGCTCCTGGCGCGGATCGACGACGACCAGCTGCGCCGCACGTTCCGTGAGAACGTCCCGGCGAACCGCCGCTTGCTTCAACTGACCCTCGTCGCGTCTTAGTACCGGTCCCAAGACCTTCGTCCGCTCTCGGCTGGCAAAGCCAGCCTTGGCTCATCCGGGGCTCCGCCTCGCACCCGGTAGGCGGAGTCTTGGGACCGGCTCTGGCGCGGCGCCGGCGTCAGGGCCCGGTGGGGAGGAACTCGCAGCTGCTGTCGGCGAGGCACACGTCGTCGCGCCAGTCGGTGCCGCCGGTGGCGAAGTAATGACCGATGGCGTTGATGGCCCAGAGGTGGACGTTGAACGCCAGCCGCGGGTCGGAGGGGCCGAAGCCGTGATGCCCGGTCGACTCGACGTAGAGGAAACGGACGACGGCGCGGCCGCCGCCGCCGCCGGCGTCGCCCGCCGGTACGTCGACGCCCAGACGCAGCGGAACCGAGAGCACCGGCGCGGCGAAGCCGTCGCTGCCGGCGCTCAGGTTGTCAGGGTCGAGGATGATCTCGCGCGGGTCGTTCCAGGGCGGGCCGGCGAAGCGCCGCAGCCGCTCCAGCCCTTCCGCGACGTAGCCGTCGATGAGCACGCGGTCGGGCGTTTCGCCGAAGCGCGGATCGACGGTGTCGTAGGAAACGATGCCGGCGGCGCGTGCCAACGTCACGCCACCGCTGATGGGAACGTTCATGTCCCCGGCGCTGAGCATGATCGAAACGTTCACCGGCCGGCCGACGCCGGGGTAGTCGTCGAAGAGCGGGTCGTTGAAGTAGTGCGGACCGTAGTTCACGGGATCGCCGGGATCGACCGCCATCTGCGCCACCGCCATCAGGCGCCGGAAGTCCGGCGTCTCGCGCGGCAGGCCCATCCCGGAGGTGAGCGCCACGAGCGGCGCCCCCGACGGGTAGTCCACGCCGTCGAACGTCACGTCGCGATCGAACGTCGTCGCGCTCCACACGACGGCGCTCGTCGTCGGGTCGAGCACGTCGATCTGCAGCGGGTCGCCGGCGTCCACCGGCAGGGCCACGCGGAAGCGCAGGTCGCCGTCGACGACCCCTAGACGCGCCTCGCCGGAGCGCAGGTTCGTGGCGCGCACGCCGTCGCCCGGCAGCGCCCCGTCGAACGCATGCACCGGCACGAGCGCCTCGGCATAGGCGTCATTGACGTAGAGCGCGACGGTCGGGACGCCGCCGGCAGCGTCGTCGGGGAGGCCGAGCACGAGCGGCCCTAGCGTGGGCAGCATGACGGCCTCGGGGACGCCCTCCTGGAGCGAGCGGATCGTGACGTCGATGAGCCCGCCGCCCGTGGAGATGGGCACCGCGGCGACCACCGACGGCTCCACGGCTGGCACGAGGCTCGTGACGATGCCGCCCAGCGAGATGCCGAAGACGTAATACGGGCCCTCGGGGCCGACCAGGTCGACCACGCCGTCGCCGTCGAAGTCGCCGGCCGGGCCGGCCAGGTCCGGCGTGCCGTCGCCGTCGGCGTCGAAGGACCAGGTGCGCGTGCCGTCGAACCCGCGCAGCACGTGGATGAGGCGCACCACGTCGAAAGCCGCCTGCCGGATCGTGTCGCGCGTGTGGAACGCGTCGCTCGTCCAGAAATCGCCGGCAGGATCGGGGACGCCGTCGTTGTTGATGTCGCGGGTGCGGTTGTCCAGCAACGCCGTGGCCGCTGCCCCGAGCCCCGCGTTGGCGAGCAGGCCCGTGAAGAGGTCGCCCAGCGACTCGGGCAGCGCCAGCCCGTGCGCGTAGCAGTCGATGCCGATGGTGGCGATGCCGAACTTCGCCATCTGCCCGGCGAAGCCGAGCGACTCCAGGCGCGAGCCGCCCGTGCCGTGCACGTAGATGGCCACCGGGAAAGGCTTCACGATGCCCTCGGCGGGCCGCTCCTTGGGGATCGTCAGCAGGAAGGGAAGGTCGTCGTCGCTGTGCTCCACGGTGCCGGCCGTGGCGTCGAGCTTCCAGGTCGTGCCCGGGCCGTCCAACATCAGCGCCGTGGTGGCGCGGCCCAGTACCACGAACTGCGCATAGTCATAGTAAGACTGGGCCAGCTCGTCGACGACCTCCTGGTCGCCGAGCAGTGCCCCGGCGAAGGGGGCGAGCGCCGCGAAGAGATCGTCGGCGGGCACGACGAAAGGATTCACCGGCGCGGCCGCCGGATCGTCGTAGGCCACCTCCAGCCGCGTCTCCGGCGGGTACTCGTCCGCCAGGAAGGCGTAGGGCCCCTCGCCGTAGAGCCCCATGCGCAGGTTCTCCAGGTCGCGCGTCGTGGACTGCGTGGTGAAGCTCCAGCAGAAGGCGACGTCGCCCAGCGCGAGCCCCAGGTCGGGGAGGAAGCCGACCAGCGGGCGCAGGTCGTCCGTCTGCATGGTGTGGTTGACGAAGGCGAACGGCGAGCGCACCGGCGCGCCGTCCTCGCCCACCAAGCGCGTCGTGAGCACCACGGCGTAACGCGTCTCGGGGTCGAGCGGGACGAGCGGGCGGACGATCAGCGTGTTGGTCTCGCGCTCGTAGAACGTGAGGAGGTCGTCCACGGGGTCGCCGCCTGGGGCGAGCGTGTTGGGATGGTCGAGCACGCCGTCCGAATCGGTGTCCTCGCCGGGGTCGAGCACGCCGTCGCCGTCCAGGTCCTCTTCGACCGTCTCGAAGACGAGGTTGGAGCCGGCGACGCGCGGGTCGTTGGGGTAATAGCGCGCCGGGTTCTCCAGCACGTACGGATAGGCGCCGCCGCCGATGTCCAGCGCCACCGGCGCGCCGGTGGTCAGGTTCACCAAGAAGACGGCGTCGTCGGCGAAGTCCAGATCGGCGCCGTGGCGCGCCAGCAAGTCGGCGACGTCGAGCGGCGCGTCGAAGCGCACGCTCATGGGCGCGAACGTGGAGAAGCCGTCGAGCTCGTCGACGTGGCCGCGCAGCGCCGCTTCGAAAACCGTGGGCGCGACGAGCGAGGCGTTCACGCGGCGCCCCGTCGGCGAGTCGGGGTCGGGGCGCGTGGCCAGGTCGATGGGGAACGGCACCTCCGGCAACGGGCGCGCGTCGAAGTCGAAGACGACCTCCGGTCCCGTTCCCCCCTCCGGCGTCGGGGCCAGCCCTTCGGGCGCAGGCGCCTGGCAGCCGGCCGCCGCTACCACCCCGAGTCCCACGCCGAGCCCCACCACCGTTGCCCACCAGGACCATCGCATGACGAGCTCCTCTCGCCCTACCAGGCGAGCCACAGCCGAAGCACCACTTCCCATAGCTGGGGCATTCGCCGGCTGGAGGCGTCACGGAAGACGTTCCCCGGGACCATCCAGCCGCCCTGCAGCGTCCATGCGCTCGGCTTGTCACCGAACGTCCCGAACTTCGGCAGGCGCACCTTCCAGCGTAGCGCCAGATCCGTCTCGACGCCGTAGAAGCGCCCCGGTGCACCGCCGAGGTAGTTCTGCGGCACGCCGCCGTTCCGGAACGTGTTGTAGGGATCGACCACCGGATACGGCGCCACGGCCGTGAGCAGCCCTAGCACCAGCTCCAACTTCTCCGTGGGCCGCAGCTTGCCGCGCCAGTTGGCGTAGAGGGCGTTGGTCACCGAGCCGTTCGTCGGCAGCAACGCCACGCCGTTCGGCGGCACGCCCACCAGGTCCGGGTCGGCGAGCAGGTCGGCAGAGCGCGCGCTTTGCCACGCCAGCGCCTCGTCGAACATCAGCAACCCGACGTTGTAGTCGGGGTCGAACTTGAACGATGTGATCTTGTCGTCGTCGGTGGAGGCATCCCCGCTCGCCCAACCGAGCTCCAGCACGGCGCCGACCTTGCCGCGCTCGTGCTCGGCGCGCACGACCGCCCCCGCCGCCAGCAGCGAATGGCCGTCCGGGGCCGACAGCGAGCGCGCCACCGTGCCTTGCCCGGCCAGCACGACGGCCTCGGCGGCGAACGTCCAGCGATCCGGGCCGCGCGCCAGCACGAGGCGTCCGTAGACGTCGGCGGCGAGCACGCCCAACTTTCCGCCCGCCGCGTCGGTGAGGCTGCGGTAGACGAGGTAGGCCCCGGCCTCGCGCTCGCCCTCGCCCAGCCCCGCGGGCTTGCCGTCGGCGCCTTCGCTCCACAGCAGCGCGGCCACGCCCTCGTAGGCGCGGTCGCCGCGGCTGTAGCGCGCCGTCTCGTCCTCGAGGACGAGGTCGGCGGCGACCACCAGCGCCAACGGCGCGCCGCGCGTGGACTTCCCCTTCGACGCCAGCAGCAGCGGGCGCGTGGCGACCAGCACGCGGAGCGAGCGGTCGCCGTAGAAGTCGTCGCCGAAGTCGTCGTCCTGGCCCGTGCCGTCCGAGGCCAGCAGACCGAGCCCCCAGCGCGAGCCCATCAGTCCCGCTTGTAGGCGCGCCACCGGCGCGTTCCAGACGGCCCAAAGGTATCGCGCCTTGCCCCGCGGGATGGGCGTCACGCGGTCGCGCGCGCGGATCGGCTCGACGAAGTCGATCGATGCGTCGCCGGCAAAGGGACCGTCGAACAGGTCCAGTTCGCCATGAAACTCGAACGTCCTGAAGCGGATCTCGGGCGAGATGCGCAGCCGGTGCTCGGCGAAGGCGCTCTGGCCGAGCAGCGTACCGGCTGCGTCGAGGGGCAGGTCGGCCAGCCAGACGGCGCGCAGGCGGTAGTCGCCGTGCAAGGCGACGTCGGCGGTGGGTCCTTCGAGCGCGTGCGCCGGCGCGGGGAAGGCGAGCTGGAGCGCGGCGGCGCCGGCCGCCGCGGCGAGTGCGGCGGCCCGAGACAGGCGGAGGGCGGGCATCAGCCGCGCAGGGTACCACAGCCCGGAGGCCGGGCGGCGCGGCCGGCGGCGCTACTTGCCTTTGCCCTTGTCGTCTTTCTTGGGCGCGGCCTTGGTCGCGCCGTACGACGGTCCGGAGCTGCCCTTACCACTGGGGCCGGGCCCCGGCCCCGGCGACGCCTTCGAGGCGCCGTAGCTCGGCCCCGGGTCGGGCGATGCCTTCGATGCGCCGTAGGACGGCCCCGCGTCCGGCGCCGCCTTGGACGCGCCGTAGGACGGCCCGCTCGACTTGTAGCCGGGCGACTCGTCCGGCGCCGCCTTGGTCGCCCCGTAAGCGTGCCCCGGGCTACCGCCCTTCCCGTAGGCGTGTCCCGCCGGAGCGCGATAGACCTTCGCCGCAGCGTAGTGCGTGTGCAGC
>DASYRF010000338.1:0-2394 GCA_036004705.1 Myxococcota bacterium | reverse complement strand
CGCGTGCTGCGGCAGATCGAGGCGGGGACGTGGAAGCGCACGCGCGGGCGGGACGCGATCCTCGAAGAGAACATGCCACCGGCGATGCGGGCGGCGCGGCGGCGCCGCGAGCGGCGGCTGGCGACGATCGACGCGCGCCGGATGGAGCGCGGCGAGTTGCCGGCCGGCGTGCACGGCGAGGACGTCGATGTGGACGATCTGGAGCTGCCGCCGCTCCCCGTGATCGGAGCGGACGACTGGCCGGACACGCCGGTGAGCTCCGGGACGCCCTCGAGTGCGACGCCCGCAGTGCCGCGGCCGCACTCCACGCTGGTGGACGACGTGCGTCCCACGCGGCGTGTGATCGCCGCGCCGGGCGCGATCGTCTCGACGAAGCCGCCGGCGGCGCCGCCGCCGCCTCCGTCGCCGGTGAGGGTGCCGCTGCCGAGGTCGGCCGCGACCACGGCGGCGCCACTAGCGCCGCCCATGGCGCCGGCGCTACCGAAGGCGGCCGCGACCACGGCGGCGCCACCGGCGCCGCCCGTGGCGCCGGCGCTACCGAAGGCGGCCGCCCCCTCGGCACCGCCGGCCGCCGTGATCAAGCCGCCCGCGCTTCCGCCTCCGCCGCCGGCCGCGGCCCTGCTGGCGAGGAAGCCTACCGTTCCGCCGCCGTCCCCGTCTCCGGCCCCGTCCCCGTCCCCGCCACCCTCACCGCCGCCGTCCGCCGCCACCGCCACCGCCGGCGCTACCGCCAGCGTCACCGCCGTCAGGCGCCCCTACGAGCGCGTCTTCCGTGAGTTCGTCGAGGCGCGCAAGCAGGCCGGGCAGGCGGGCGACGTGTCCTATGACAACCTCGAGAAGACGCTCAAGGCACAGGAGGAGGCGCTGCGCGCGCAGAAGAAATGGAGCGACGTGCGCTTCCGCGTCGCCATCGAGAACGGTAAGGCCGTGGTCAAGGCCGGCCGCGGCGACGACAAGCCCTGACGCGCGCCACGCGCCACGGCGCCGCAGTACGCGGCCGGAGCGTGGGACCCGGCCCTAGGCCGGCGAGTCGGCCGCGTGCGCCGGCGCGCGCGCGAGCACCTCCTCGACGCGTGTCAGGATCGGAGCGAGCGACGTCTTGGACCGCGCGCTGATGGCCAGCGCTCCCATTCGAGTGGCGCGGGCCTGCGCGTCGTCCGCCGCCACCAGGTCGCACTTGTTCAGCAGCAGCACGCGCGGGATGTGCGCCAGCTCCAGCTCGCCCAGGATCTTCTCCACTGCCACCGCCTTGTCCTCGCACTCCTCGTCGCTCGCGTCCACTACGTGCAGCAGCACGTCCGCGTCGCGCAGCTCCTCCAGCGTCGCCTTGAACGCCGCCACCAGGTCCTTCGGCAAGTCGCGCAAGAAGCCGACGGTGTCCGTGAGCACCAGCTCGCGCCGGCCCGGCACGTGGATGCGGCGGCTGGTCGGGTCGAGCGTCGCGAAGAGCTTGTCCTCGGCGTCGACCGAGGCACCCGTCAGCGTGTTCAGCAGGGTCGACTTTCCGGCGTTCGTGTAGCCGACGATCGCCACCACAGGCACGTCACGCGCCTGCCGGCGCGCGCGCCGCACCTCGCGCTGGCGCGCCAGCTCCTTCACCTGCTTCTCCAGCCGGTGAATGCGCTCTCGCGCGCGCCGCTTGCTCACCTCCAGCTTCGTCTCGCCAGGGCCGCGCCCGCCGATGCCGCCCGTGAGCCGCGACAGCGCGTCGTCGCGCTCGCCAAGCCGCGGCAGCGCGTAGCGCAGCTGCGCCAGCTCCACCTGCAGCTTGCCGTCGCGCGAGCGGGCGCGCTGGGCGAAGATATCCAAGATCAGCTGGCTGCGGTCGATGACCTTCAGCTCGGTGGCGGCGTTGACGGCGCGCACCTGCGCCGGTGTCAGGTTGTGGTCGAAGATGATCATCCCCGCCCCGTTCTGCAGGGCGCGGTGGTTCAGCTCTTCGACCTTGCCCCGCCCGATGACGTATTTCGGGTCGGGCTGCGGGCGGCGCTGCACGACAGTGTCCAGCACTTCCACGCCGGCGCTGCGCGCCAGCTCCCCGAGCTCGTCCATGCGCGAGGCGATCTGGTGGGGCTTGAGCGACGAGACGTGCACGAGGATGGCGCCGTCCTTCGCCCCGGGCCGCGCCGTGACCTTCTGCGGTGCGGCGCGGCGCGCGAACTCCGCCTCCAGGTCGGCGATGAGCCGGTCGACGCCGCGCACCTCGTCCAGTCGCGACCAGGGCAGGATTTTCCAGGCGTCGCCCGATCCGTCCTGTGGGACCAGGTGGGCGAGACGCACCTCGCCGACCTCGCCGCGCGCACCGAGCGTCACGGCGGCGCAGAGGTCGAGGCGCAAGCGCTTGAGGTCAGCGAGGTCGTCGCGCGTGAGGTCTTCGCCGCCTGGGTGAGTGTG
>DASYRF010000337.1:0-10697 GCA_036004705.1 Myxococcota bacterium | reverse complement strand
TCGAGCACTGAGCGCGCGCCGCCGCGACCCGCACCAGCGCCAGCGCCGCCCGTTGCTCGGGCACGGAGACCCGTGCTAACGCAGCCGCGCCGCGGCCACTTGCCCGCGGCCAAACAGAGGCTTCATGAAAAGCGCGGGGCTTTCGAGCGGCGTTCTGACGATGGTGCTCGGGCTGGCGGCGGCGTGCGGCGGCAGCAGCACGACCGCGACGCCGGGCACGGGGGCGGCGAGCGGCGCGCCGGCGACCGGCACCGGCGCGGAAGGCGGCGGCGGCGGCGGCGGCAGCGCGGCGGGGACGGCCGCGGATCTGCTGTCGGACGTGAAGGCGCGCGGCGAGCTGCACGTGTCGACGGACCCGAACTACGCGCCCCAGTCCTTCCTCAAGCCCGACGGCACCTACGAGGGCTTCGACATCGACGTCGCCACCGAGATCGCCAAGCGCCTCGGCGTGAAGGTCGTGTTCGAGCCCGTGGGCTTCGAGGCGGTGGCGATGGGCGGCTGGGGCGGCAAATGGGACGTGGGCGTGAGCTCCGTGACCGTCACCGACGAGCGCAAGAAGCTGCTCGACTTCACCGTGCCCTACTACTTCACACCCGCGCAGCTCGTCGCCACCAAGGAGCCCTTCCCGACGTCGATCGACGGGTTCGCCGGCAAACGCATCTGCGTCGGCGCCGCCACGACTTACCTCGACTGGCTGAACGGCAAGCTGGTGCTGGCCGGGGTCGCCCCGCCCCCGCCGCCGAAAGGCGTCGTGGCGATCGCCCGCGACACGGACCAGTCCTGTGCCGACGCGGTGAAGTCCGGGAAGGCCGACTTCGACGGCTGGCTGAGCGCGGCGCCCACGGTGGCCAGCGCGGCTGCCGACGCGGCGAAGGCCGGCGTGAAAATCGCCGCCGTGGGCGCGCCGGTCTTCGCCGAGCCGCTCGGCATCGTCCTCGACCGCGCCGGCCCGCCCCACGCCTTGCTCCAGGCGGAGCTGGACCGCCTCGTCCAGGCCATGAAGGCCGACGGCACGTTGAGCGCCTTCAGCACCAAGTGGTTCGCCGGCCTCGACCTGACGAAGCCTTAGCCAAGCGCGCCGCCGCCTCGAAGGCTGTGAGTGATCCCCAAGTCGCGGCGACGCCTGCGGCGTGCCCAGGCTCAGAAGCGCAGCGCGCGGAAGTCGAGGTCTATCTTGATGGCGGCGAGCGTGTCCGTGGCCAGGCCGAGGCGCAGGCGCGGTCCCGGATCGCCGCTGCCGCCGGCGCCACCGTCGCCTGCCAGGGCGGCGCGCAGCGCGGCGTCGCGCCCGTCCCAGACGGCGAGCGCGTAGACGGCCTGCGACACCGTCAGGAACACGCGCCAGCCGAGCGCCACCTCCAGCGTGGCCCGTGCGCGCAGCTCACCGGCGCCGAACGTGTACGGCATTTCCTGCCGCTCCCCGACGTAGGCGGTCGCGTCGGCGGTCAGGAAGACGAGCAGCGGGCCGGGCGCGCTGAGCTTGGCGCGCTGCAGGCGGAAGCCGGCCTCGACCACGAACGCCGGCGGGTCGACACGCGGGCCCAGACCGATCGATTCCAGGCCCGCTCCTAGCTTCGCCTCCAGGCGCCGCCCCAGGGTGAAGCGCCAGCCGGCCGTGAAGACCGCCTCGCGCGCCGGCGGCACGATCGGCCGTCCGGCCGCGTCGCGCGGCGGGATGAGCTCGGTCTCCAGGAACGTGCCCAGATACGGCTCGGGCACCCAGGCCCGGTCCGGCCCCAGCGCCCTCTTGAAGAGGCTCAGCTTGTAGACGCTGTCCAGCGTCAGGACGTCCGTGTTGACCACGAACGGCGCGGCGAGAAGGTCAGGGGAAGAAACGGCGAACGCGTAGCGCAGGAGCCAGTCGAACGCGTGCGCGCTGGAATTGGCCGAGAACGACAGCGCCAGGTCCGACACGAGGCTCGCGAGCTGGTCGCGCACCAGGTTCGCCGCGAGGGCCGTTTCGCCGGGGCTGAGGGTGCTGCGCACGGTCACGTTGCTGAACCCGGCGTTGAGGTTCAAGCGCAGGTCGAAGAGGAAACGGTCGGCGAGCGGATGAAAGTCGGCGGCGAGTCCGATGAGCGGGGCGGCGCCCGCCCCGCCGGCCGCTCGGCGCGGCACGGGCGGCAGGTCGTCGCGCAGATAGGCGGCGACGGCGTCGCGCAGCACGACCGCCGCGCCGGAGCGCCGCCACGGGCTCCACGCCCACTTCTCGCCGCTGAAGCCCTCTAGGATGTCGTCGCCCCCCGCGGCGACGAAGTCGATCGTCACAATGCGGTAGGGGACGTCGCTCTCCAGCGGGCGCCCGTTGACCGTGAACGTCTCCCCGTCGCGCGTCTCCGCGCCGGCCACGCGCAGGGCGTGCTTGCCGGGGATGCGGGTCAGCTTCCAGCGCAGCTGCAGGAAGCGCTCCAGCTCGTCGCCCTTGACGCGCGCGACGACGAGCTTGCTGTCGAACGGCAGGGCGCGCAGGAGGTCGTCGCTGGAGAGATGGTCGCGGAAGGGGAACGCGGCGGCGAGCCCGACGGCGCCGGCGTTCAGCAACGCGATCTCGCCGCCGGTGGTGCGGCGCATCACCTCTAGCACCCAGGCGGTGAAGGCGTCGGCGTCCATCGGCGCGGCCATGCGCCCGGGGCCGACGGGCGCGGCGGCGGCGGCGCAGTAACGTTCGGTGTCGGCGACGAAGCGTGCGCGCAAGGCGGTATCGTAGACGGTGGGATCGTCGCCGATCTCGCCGACGGCCTCGAGCGTGACACGGGCGCGCCGGGCCGGCGCCGCCGCCGCCGCCGGAGCCGCAGTCGCAGTCGCAGTCGCCGCCCGCGCCGGAACCGCGAGCGGAGCCGGAGCCGCAGTCGCCGCCGGCGCGGGAGCCGCAAGCGGAGCCGGAGCCGGGCGCTCGACGCGCAGGCGCGCGAAGCCGGGGTGCACGGCGAAGCGCTCGGTGCCGACGATGGGGGACAAGCCTTCCGACAGGCGGATGACCTCAACGGCGCCGGCGCCGGTGCCGGCCTCGCCGTGCAGGCCGTTGGAGAGGATGAGGTCGGGCTGCTCGTCGCCTTCGAGCGAGCGGGCGAGGTCGAGCACCGCGCGCGGCGCCGTGCTGGACCGCTCCAGGTGGGCGATGAGCACGACGACGTCGGCCTCGCCGCGGCTGCGCAGGCCGTGGATGACGTCGCGGGCGGTGCGCGCGGCGTTGCGGAAGGTGAGCCCGGCGGCGTGGCCCGGCGCCGTGTGGCGCGGCAGCGTTTCGTCCAGCACCGAGACGACGGCGATGCGCACGCCGCCCCTCTCGAAGAGGCGGTAATGGCGCGGCAGGCGCCCGCCGTCGTCGCCGAGGTAGCGGCACAGGCCGGAGGCGGCCGGATCGCAATCGACGTTGGCGATGTCGGCGCGCAGCCCGTGAGCCTCGGCCGCGCCCAGGAATTCGCCGAGCCTCGGCGGATCGACGTCGAACTCGTGATTGCCGAAGGCCATGTGGTCCACGCCGGCACGCCCGAGCAGGGCGAACAAGGCCCCGGGCCCGCCGGGCGTGGCGAGGAGGTCGCGGGCGAACGGGCCCGGCGCGAGGACGTCCCCGCCCAGCAGCAGCAACGGCTCCGGCTCGCCGCGCGCGCGCGCCTCGGCGCGGGCCCGGTCGAGCGCCGCCACGCTGTTCGCGTAGTCGAGCGCCGTGCCGGCCCGCAGCTCGTCCACGGCGCGGCAGTCGAAGGACGCGAACGCGCCGTCGAGGTCCACCATATAGAAGATTGTGACGGTCGTCACATCGGGCGCCGCCGCTGGCGCTGAAGACGGGGCCGCGACCGGCCCGCTGGACGGCGCGATCGCCGCTGCCGACGCCGACGCCGCTGCCAATGCCGACGCCGACGCCGACGCCGACGCCGACGCCGTCGCCGCGCGCACCCCCGCCGGCACGGCTGCCACCCAAAGCAGCGCCGTGGCCGCCAGCACCGGCCAAAGGCGTCGCGCTATCGCCGCGCCGCGCGTCAAGGGATGAGCTCGATCCCTAGGTCGAGGCGATGCCTTCGGCATGCCCCGACTCAGCCGAGCTTCTCGGACACGAGCTTGGCCTGCGTGAAGAGCCCGAGGTAGTCGCGTCCACCTGCCTTGCTGTCGGTGCCGCTCATGTCGAAGCCGCCGAACGGATGCACGCCGACGAGCGCGCCCGTGCACTTGCGATTGACGTAGAGGTTCCCGCAATGGAGGAGCCGCTTCGCCCGCGCGATGTGCGCTCGGTCGCGCGCGAAGAACGAGCCCGTCAGGCCGTACTCGGTGTCGTTGGCCAGCTCTACGGCGCGCTCGAACGAGTCCGCCTTCAACATCGCCAGCACGGGCCCGAAGACCTCCTCGCAGGCGAGGCGCGCGCGCGGGGCGAGGTCGGCGACGACCGTGGGCTCGACGAAGTAACCGGGCCCGGCGCCGGCGGCCCGCTTGCCGCCCGCCACGACGCGCCCTTCCCCGCGTCCGACCTCCACGTAACCGAGGATGCTCCTCATCGCCCCCTCGTTGATCACCGCGGCGACCGCGGTGTCGGAATCGCGCGCCGGCCCGACCTTCAGCGCGCGCGCCCCCGCGGCGACGCGCTCCACCACCTCGTCGTAGACGCGCGCGTGCACGATGGCGCGCGAGCACGCCGAGCACTTCTGCCCCTGGTAGCCGAACGCCGAGGCGACGATGGCCGCCGACGCCGCCTCCAGGTCGGCGCTGTCGTCGACGACGATGAAGTCCTTGCCGCCCATCTCCGCCACCACGCGCTTGATGGCGCGCTGCCCGGGGACGGTCTGCGCGGCGACCTCCACGAGGCGCAGCCCCACCGCCTTCGAGCCGGTGAACGAAACGAACCGCGTCGCCGCGTGGCGCGCCGCCGCCTCGCCGGCCACCGCCCCGGGGCCGGGGACGAAGTTGACGACGCCCGGCGGCACGCCTGCTTCCTCCAGCGCCTCGAAGAAGGCCCAGCCGATACGCACGGTGTCGGAGCTGGGCTTGAGCACGACGCTGTTTCCGCAGACCACGGCCGCCACGGTCATGCCGCCCAGGATCGCCAGCGGGAAGTTCCACGGCGGAATCACCACGCCCGGTCCGAGCGGCAGGTAGTGCAGCTCGTTGTACTCGCCGCGCAACGGCGTCAGCGGCTGCGGGCCACCCCAGCGCAGCGCCTCGCGCGCGTAGAACTCGCAGAAGTCCACGGCCTCGGCGAACTCGGCCTCGGCTTCGGCGAAGGTCTTGCCCGCCTCAAGGCAGAGCAGCGCGTCGATCTCCAAGCGCCGGCGGCGCAGGATCTCGGCGGCGCGCAGGAGCACCGCGGCACGTTCCTTCCACGACACCCACCGCCACGCGGCAAACGCGGCGTCGGCCGCGGCGAGCGCGCGTTGCACCTCCGCCTCCCCGGCTTGCGCGAACGTGGCGACGACCTGCTCCGGCGCGCACGGGTTCAACGACCGCCCGCTGTGCGCGGTCGTCACGCGCTCTCCGGCGACGACGAGCGGCAACGCCTCCGGGAAGCGCGCCTCGGCCCGGGAGAGCGCTTCGGCGAAGCGGCGCCGCACGTCGGGGTCGGCGCCGTTCAGCGGCGCCTCGTTCGCGAACGGAATCAAGTTGGCGGCGGCCATGGCTCTCAGTCTCCTGCTCCTGCGCGCCTTGCGCCGCCGTAGCCTAGCGGAATCGCCGGCGGCGGACGACCGCGCTTCTGCCCGAACTCTCGGCGGTCTGATACCATGGGGAGAATCGTTTAGAGGAGGCTGTCTTGCGAATGGCGGCGGCGCGCGTGGTCGGCAGTGCGGCGGCGACGTTCTTTGTGGTGGTGTGCCTGTCGTCCGCCGGCTGCGGCAACTGTGGCGGGTTCCAGACGCACCCCGACGGCGCGGCCATGGGCGGCGACGGCGGCCCCGACGCCGCGGGCGACGGCGGCGGCGGCTCGGTCACGGACGCGGGCGACGCGGGCGGCGGGGCCACCACGACGGACGCCGGCCCGCCCGACCCGCTCGACCCCAACAACCTCATGCGCGACGACGACTGCGACGGGCTCAGCGACCAGGCCGAGTTCTCCATGACCTGGGGGCCGTCGCTGGCGCAGACCGACCCGTCGAACGCGGACTCCGACGGCGACGGCGTGCCCGACGGCGTGGAAGCTAGCGCCACGGCGCCGGTCGCCGGGGCAGGCTGCGCGTCGACCCCGCTCGACGCCGACCCCAGCACCTTCACCGATCCGACCGACCCCGACTCCGACGACGACGGGCTGCTGGACGGTTGCGAGGACGCCAACCACAACGGGCAGGTGGATCCGGGCGAGAGCGACCCGCGCGACGGCGACACGGACGGCGACGGCCTCGCCGACGGGCTGGAGGACGCCAACGCCAACTGCGTGGTCGACCCCGGCGAGACCAACCCCGTCGACGAGGACAGCGACGGCGACGGCATCGGCGACGCCGTCGAGGACGCCAACGGCAACGGCGTCGTGGACGCGGGCGAGACCGACCCGCTCAACCCTGACACCGACGGCGACATGCTGCCCGACGGGCTGGAGGATCTGAACCAGAACGGGCTGGTCGATCCGAACGAGACGAACCCGCTCGTCCCCGACACCGAGACCGACGGGCTCGACGACGGCTGCGAGGACGCCAACCAGAACGGCATGGTGGACGCCGGCGAGACCAGCCCGCTGAACCCCGACAGCGACGGCGACGGCATCCCGGACGGCGTCGAGGACGCCAACGGCAACTGCATGGTGGATCCGGGCGAGACCGACCCGACGCTCTCCGACTCCGACGGTGACGGGCTGGCCGACGGAACCGAGCTGACGATGGGGACGGATCCCCTCAACCCGGACACCGACGGCGACGGGCTGGTCGACGGCGACGAAATCATCGCCGGCTTCGACCCGCTCGACCCGCTCGACCCCAGTCCGACGGTCGGCTCGGGCGTGACCGCCGTCTGCAGCGCGATGGGGCTCACGCCGGTGTTCCCGTTCGACGACGTCGAGGCCGACTGGCGCGTGGCGCTCTTGACCGGCGAGACCTACACGGACCTGGTCGTGGCGCTGGCGCCCGGCGAGCTGCTCGACGCCGCCGACTTCGACGAGGCGACCGACAGCCAGGCGGGCTTCGTGCTGAGCCGCACGCCGCCGGCCGGCTCGACGAACGCCTCCACCGAATCGGCCACTTTCACCACGCTCGTCACCGGCGCCGCCGCCTCGCTCGGGCTCACCGCCGTGCTGCGCAACCCCGGGCGCCTCGTCGTCTCGCACGACGGCTTCGACGCCGTGGTGTCGACCACCGTCGAGCTGACCAGCGCCGGCGCCGTGGACCCCAACACCTTGCGCGACGAGCTGCTGGCGACGCTGGCCGGCCATCCGCTGTCGGACTTCACCGGGCTGCCGCCTGCTGGCGGCACGCCCGCCAGCGCGTTCATTTTCTCGTACGAGACGCTCATCCGCCCCGGCGCGCCCGACCGCGCCGTCGTGGTGGGCGCCCTGGTCGACACCGCGGCGTTCGACAACCCCGTCGCCGGCGCGACGGATCGCGGCGTACGATCGGTGGACGCCGCCAACGGCACGTCGCTGGCCCGCGCCTACGCCGACCTCGACACCGCCTGCGATCCCTTCGACGTGACGTCGCTCCCGCAGGCCGACTTCATTTTCATGGCCGACACGTCGGGCTCGACGAACGACGACCGCGGCCTGATGGTAATGAACGCCGGCCTCATCTTCGACGAGCTGGCCGCCAACGGCGTGGACTTCCGCATGTCGGTCATCCCGCACGAGCGCAACTCGTGCCAGGCGTCGGCCATCGCCGGCGTGCTGCGCAACGAGGGACCCGGCACGTTCGGGGCCTGCGCGCTGGGCGACGGCACCGCGCGCTTCACCCGCTGCAAGGCGTCCTTCCAGAACCGCATGAACATCGGCGGCGGCGGCGGCTCGGAATACGGGCTCACCGCGGCACACGATGCCATCGAGTGGGCGAAGCCGCGCACCACGCCGGAGAACCCCGACAAGATCCGCACGCTCCCCACGGCGCTCATCGTCGTCTACGTCGGCGACGAGCACTCGCAAGAGATCGAAACGAACACGACCGCCTGCCCGTTCGGCGGGTGGGCGGCGGCCGGGGCCGCCTGCACCGGCTTCGCCGGCATCGGCGACGCCACCTGCCACAACGCCCCCGACCCCACCTTGCAGCCTTGCCTCGACGCGCTGGTGGCGCCCTTCATCACGCACCTGTCGGCGAACGACGCCATTGCCTTCGGCATCTTCCCCCCCACCGGGCCGATGGCCTGCCCCTTCGCCGCCGGCTGCATCGAGCCGGAGGACGGCCACGGCTATTGGGAGGCGGTCGTCGCCACCGGCGGCAGCTTCACGACGGTCTGCTCCAGCGCATCGGCGGCGTTCCTGTCCGACCTGGTGTCGGCGGCCTCCGGCGCCGCTTCCATCTTCACGCTCTCGAGCGACCCGGTGTCGGCGACGTTGAAGGTGGCGCTGACGCCCGGCGGCACCACCGTGTCCACCATCGTGCCGCGCAACCGCGCCGACGGGTTCGACTACGACCCGCTGGCGAACTCGATTTTCTTCGTGGGCCCGACCTACCAGCCCGCCATCGGCGACGCCGTGACGGTGAGCTACCGCATCTGGGGACCGCCGCAGGTTCCGTGCGGCGGTCCGTGCCCGTCGCCGCTCTTCTGCAACACCGTGACGAACATGTGCGAGTGCCCGCTCGACTGCGGCGGCACGTGCGGCGCGAACGAAGTGTGCGACCCCACGAGCTGCACCTGCACGTGCCCCGGCGACTGCTCGGGCAACTGCGGCGGCTCCACCACGTGCGACGTCGCGACGTGCAGCTGCGAGTGCCCGACCGACTGCGGCGGCACGTGCTTCGGCAACCAGACCTGCGACACGACCACCTGCTCCTGCTCCTGCCCCCTCGACTGTGGCGGCGTGTGCACCGGAAATCTGGAGTGCAATCCGTCGCTGTGCGCCTGCTTCTGTCCCTCGGACTGCGGCGGCTGCCCGGCGAACTTCGTCTGCAACCCCTCGCTGTGCACCTGCCAGCCGCTCGGCTGACGCGCGTCCCGGCGGCGGCCCGGCGGCTACAGGCCCGCGTAGCTCACGAGCGCCGCGTCGGCTTCCGGCTCGTCCGTGAACACGAGGCCGACCCCCCGGCAGTAGACCTTGAATTCGTCGGCGCTGGCGTCGAGCGTCGAGGTGTCGTGCGTGCGGACGCAGTCCGTGAAGTCGCCGGCCGTGACGGTGATCGACTCGCCGATGCCGACGACCTCGCCCACGTCCTCGGCCTCGCCGACGAGATACTCCTGGTAGTAGGGCTGCCCGTCCACGGTGGGGTCCGCGGGCATGATGATTCCGGGCAGCGCGCCGCCGACGCCCCATTCCCAGCTGCCGGTCATGACCGTGCACGCGCCCATCTCGTACTCGCAGGTGTCTTCGCCGAGGTACCAGACGTTGCCTTCGCTGTCCTGGGCGAACCAATCCCACGTCTCCTCGACCACGACGGCGTTGACCGTGACGAGGTCGTACACGACCGTGGCGTTCACGCCGTTGACGACGCGAACGTCGGGGAGGACCTCCACGTCGTCGCGCTCCAGGGTTGCCCCGTTCATCCCCTCGTAGGCCCAGGTGGCGCCGACCGGGAGCGGATAGAACGGGTTGTCGACCGCCGCCGCCCAGGTCCGCCCCGTGGGGTCGGGCAAGGTGGGCGCGGGGGCCGCCGGGCCCTTGCACGCGGCGGTGGACAGAACGCAGGCGAAGCAAAAGACAGCCATCGAGCGTCGCATCGGGCTTCCCTTTCTGGTTCGTTCGCAGCGCATCGCTTTGGCTACGGGCAGGGCACGCAAGTGCACGCCGCCCCGCAGCTCACGGTGAGCGTGTCAGCAGTGCCGCACGACGCGGTGCAGGCGCCGGTGCCGCAGCTCACCACGGCGCCGCCGCAGGGCGGTCCGTTCGCGCCGCATTGCATGTCGCACCAGCCGTCCGTGCACAGGAGGTTCACGTCGCCGCACGAGTCGTAGACGTCGCACTCGACCGTGCAACGGTACGTAGCCGGGCACTGGATCGTCGTGGTGTCGCAGGCGTCCAGACCGTTGCAGACGATCCGGCAGTCGTACCCCGCGGGACAGGTCAGCGTCGTGTCGTTGCACGCGCCGGCTGGACAGTCGATCACGCAGACGTTGTCCGCGGTGCAGCCGCCGGTGCACACGGCCGGACAGGCGGGCGCGCCGGGGGGAGCGGGATCGGGGCCGCACGGCACGGCGCCGCCGTCGATGCCCGGGCCCCCGCCCGAGTCGGCGTCCGGCGCCGCGTCCGTCCCGGGCGCCGCGTCCCCCGATAGCGCGGCATCCACGCCCGCGTCGGTGTCGGTCCCCCCGCGCGAGCCGCACTTACACCCGAGCGCCGGCGTCACGAGAACACCGACCGCGGCGACGGCCGCCAGCGCGCCGACGCGCCCCAGCGCCATCGAACCGTGCATCTGGCCCCTTCGGATCCACGACGGTGTCATGGCCTCTCTCGACTCTCTGTTGATTAGTCGCCGGAGCGACCGTCCGTTGTGCAGGCGCCGTCGGCCGGCCGGTCCTTCGGATCCAGCCGGCACAGGATGGCACGCGCCGCCGCGGCGCCGGCGGCGGCTGGGTTGCGCGCCAGGAACGCTTCGAGGTGACGGCGCGCGTCGGCGGGACGCGCCAGGGGGCCCGCGTAGAGCCGC
>DASYRF010000336.1:0-4628 GCA_036004705.1 Myxococcota bacterium | reverse complement strand
CGCAGCGCGCGCGCCGGCGCGGAGGTGTCCTTCGCCGGCGCCGTCGACACGACGGCTAGCGGCCGCCCGCCGGCGGTGCGCCGGTATCGCCGGGCGCGGCGCCGCCGGGCGTGTCGTCGGCCGGCCGGTCGACGGCGTCCGGCGCCGCGGGGGACGCCGTCACGGGCGTACTGCCCGTGGCCGCGGTCGGGAAGCGCTCGCGGAAGAAAGCGTCGAGGTCGGCGCGCAGCGCGAGCCGCGCGCGGTGGAGCCGCGACTTCACCGCGGCGACGGTCAGGTCCAGCGTCTCGGCGACCTCTTCGTTCGACATGGCCTCCACGTCGCGTAGCAGGAAGACGACGCGGTACGCTTCAGGCAGGCGGTCGACGGCCTCCTGGATGCGGCGGCCCAGCGCCTCGTCGTCGGCGACCTCATCGGCCAGCGGCGACCAGTCGCGCACGTCGACGTTGAAGTAGCCCTCTTCGTTGAAGTGCGAGGCGAGGTCCTCCAGGTACAGCTCGCTGCGCGAAGCCTTGGAGCGTATCTTCATCAGCGCCTGGGAGGCAGTGATGCGGTACAGCCACGAGCCGAAAGCAGCGTCGCCGCGGAAGCCGTCGATCTTGCGCCACACGTTCAGGAACGCGTCCTGGACGACCTCGCGCGCATCTTCCTCGCGCTTGGTGATTCGCAACGCCAGCGCGTAGGCCTTGCGCTGATGGCGGCGCACCAACTCCTCGAAGGCGGCCTCGTCGCGGGCACGCACCGCCTCGACGAGGGCGACGTCGTCGAGGCCGCTGAGGTCTGCCATGGGTTTCACTCCGATAGCACCCGCGGAGAAAGGGGGTCAAGGCGCGCCGCAGCGCGATACGATGATCGCGCGCGGCGGGCGCGGCGGGCGCGCCCCGGCGAGGCGCGCCGGCGCGGGGTCGGCGCAGGCGGGCGCGGCGGCGGCGACGAGGCGCTCCGCCGCGTGCGGGACCGCGGGGATCGCGCCGGCGGCGGTGGTCGTTCCGGTGGGCCAGAACGTCGGCGCGCGGCGCCCCCAGCGCGCCGAGTCCGTCGTGGCGCCGGCGCCGAGCGTGCAGACGGGACGGTGCGCGGGGAGGTCGTAGAACTCGAGCGCGGCGGCCAGGCCCCAGTGCTCGGCGCAAGCGGGAAGCGCTGGGTCGGCGTCGCGGCGCGCGGTCCAGGCAGCGCCGAGCGCGCGCCAGCCGCTGAGGCGCTCCGTCGGATCGGCGGAGGTCGGCAGCGGCACGATCGGCCAGAGCGCCTGCACGTGGGCGACCGCGCCGGCGGCTCCGGCCAGCGCCAAGGCGGCGAGGGCGGTGCGTCGCATCCAGGGGAGGCGCGCTTGCGCGTGGTAGGCCCAGGCAGCGGCGCCGGGCACCGCACCCGCCCAAGCCACGCCCGGCCAGCTCGCCTCCGGCCGCGTGAACAGCGCGAGCGCTGCGAAGAAACCGAGCGGAACGACGGCGCTCCACCAGAGGGCCCGGCCGCGCCAGGGGCGCGCGGCGATGAAGGCGGCGCCGCCGGCGGCGAGCAGCGGCGTCACGACGCCTAGCTGGGCCGCGGCGAGCTCGGCGAGCGCGCGCACGCCGCCGGGCCGCTCCGCGGCGCGCGCGATCTGAAAGACGAAGGGGTTCGCGCCCGCGGCGCGCGCGGCCAGCGCGGCGGCGGAGGCGAGCGCGGGGACGAGCGCGAGGTACGGATGCGGCGTGCGCAGGTGCCGGCGGCCGGCGGGGCTGGAGAGCAGGGTTCCCAGCGCGACGAGCGGGAAGAGCCCCATGGTGAGCTTGAACCAGAGCCCCGCGGCGGTGGCGGCGCCGGCGAGGTACAAGCTCGCGACCGCGGCGCGCGGCGTCGTCGCGGCGGCTTCGGCGCGGCACAGGCCCAGGAGCGCCAGGCACCAGGCGGCGGCCAGCGCGCTGTCCGGCGTGTGGATGACCGCGCCGGCGGCTCCGAGCGGCATGAGCGCGCCTGCGGCGGCAGCGCCCAGCGCCCAGCGCGCGGCCTCGGGTGCGTGGTCGAGCGCGTGGCACGCGAGGCGGTGCATCGCCAGCAGCGTCAGGATCCCGCAAGCGACGGCACCGGCGCGGACGCCCAGCTCGGTCGGGCCGAGAAGCGCCACGCCGGCGCGGATCAGCCATCCCACGCCCGGTGGATGGTCGGCGTGCGCGCCGTGCACGGCCCAGGTCCAGTAGTAGGCCTCGTCGGGGGAAAGGTCGGTGGCCGCGGCCCAGGCGGCGCGCAGCGCGGTCAGGGCGGCGGCGAGGGCCCAGAGCGCCGCCGGCGCCGCGGCAGGCGCGTGCGTCGTCGTCGTCGTCGTCGTCGTTGCGGCCGCCGCGCTGCGCGACGGCGTCAGCGGCCGAGGCGCAGCTTCCACACGAGCCCGAGCGCCTCGACGAAAATGGCGCGAGACATCTTGGAGGCGCCGCGGGTGCGGTCGCTGAACACGATGGGCACCTCCTTGGCGCGCCAGCCGCGCTGTAGCGCGCGCCAGGTCATCTCGATCTGGAAGCCGAAGCCGCGCGCCTTGAGCGCACCGAGGTCGATGTCCTCGAGCGCGGCGCGGCGCCAGCACTTGAAACCCGCGGTGATGTCGCGCACCCGCACGCCCAGCACGAGGCTTGCGTAGACGCTTCCTCCGCGCGAGATCAGCTGGCGGCCGACGCCCCAGTGGCGCGTCCCGCCGCCGGCCACCCAGCGCGAGCCGATCGCGAAGTCGCATTCGCCGTCTCGTACCGGCGCCAGGAGCGCGGGGAGGGCCCGCGGGTCGTGGGAGAAGTCGGCGTCCATCTGTACGACGTAGCGCACCGCGGGGTCGCGCAGGACCTGACCGAAGCCCGCGACGTAGGCGGCCGCGAGGCCCGCTTTGCCGGGACGGTGGAGCACGGCGATGCGCCCATCGGCGCGCGCCAGCTCGTCGGCCAGCGCGCCGGTTCCGTCGGGCGAGGCGTCGTCGACCACGAGGACGGATGCCTCCGGCAGAGCCGCCAGCATGGCGGCGGTCACTTCCGCGAGGTTCTCGCGTTCGTTGTAGGTGGGCACGACGATCGCGACGTCAGGCACGGCCGGGCTCCGGCGGCGCGCCTGCCGACGCTGGCGGCTTTGCCGCCGTCGCCGTGCTCGCGCGGGCGGCGACGGGGGCCACGGCAGAGGCGGCCGAGGGAGCAAGACGCCCGAGGAGCACCGCGCTCACGACGGCGCCGGCGGCGAGCCCGACGGCGAGGCCGGCGAGCGAGTCGAGCACGAAGTGCACGCCCACGATCACGCGCGAAAGGGCGACGACGGCGGCCGCCGCCAGAGCCGCCGCGGCGATCGCGCGCCGCCGCCGCTGTAGCCAAACGATGGCCGCCGCCGCCGCGCCGGCGGCCGCCGCGTGGCCGGACGGGAAGCTGCGCGCGCGCGGCGCGGGTTGCTCGCTCACGTGGAGCGCCGGCAGCACCACGCCGGGGCGAGACCGATCGAAGAGCGGCTTCAGCACCCAGCTCGTCAGCGCCGCGGCCGCCCCCACGGCCAGGAGGCCCGCCAGGGCGCGCGCCGCGAATCGACGCCCGCGCGCGCGACGGAGCGCCCCCGCGACGGTTGGCTCCCACGCCGCCGCGGCGACCCCGAGGGCCGGCAGGTAGCTTCCGCCCGCCGCGCTCACGACGCCCCAGCACACGTCCCAGGCCGGCGGTGGCGGCGACCCGGCCACGCCGTTCAGCGCCGCAGTCGCGGCTGCGTCCCATGCCAGCAACGCTTGCAGCAGGTCCGCCATGCCGCCTGCATCTTATCCGTGATCCGGCCGGATCGCCCGCCCGCGATCGATGTGGCTCGAATGCGCCGACCTGTGTGGCGGCGACCGTCCCGGCTCGTCACCACCCCCGCACGGCGCTACGCTGTTTCGCCACTACGGAGGAGAAACGATGGGCAGCCAGACAGAAGGACCCGCCGGCCCCGACCTGGGCGCGGGCGTTTCGTTTGCGTCGCTGCCGGAGGGGATCCCGGTGCTGGGACACGTCGGCGCCGACGCCGTCCTCCTGGTGCGTCGCGGCGAGACGGTCTTCGCCACGGGGGCGAGCTGCACACACTACGGCGGACCCCTCGTGGAGGGCCTCGTCGTCGGCGAGACCGTGCGCTGCCCTTTGCACCATGCTTGCTTCAGTTTGCGCACGGGCGAAGCGCTCGGCGCGCCGGCGCTGAGCGCGCTGGCCTGCTACGAGGTCTTGCGCGACGGCGACACCGTCCGCCTCGGCCGCGTGCTGCCCGCGGCCACGCGCTCGCTGTCGGAGGCGGCGCGGGCCGCCGCGCCGTCGTCCATCGTCGTCGTCGGGGCCGGAGCCGCCGGGGCCGCCGCCGTCGAGACCCTGCGCCGTGAGGGTTATTCTGGACCAGTCACGCTCGTTGGCGGCGAGCTCCCGGGCCCCGTCGATCGCCCGAACCTGTCGAAGGATTACCTGGCCGGTACCGCTCCCGAGGAGTGGATTCCGCTGCGTCCCCCTGACTTCTATCGCGAGCTCGACGTGGAGCTCGTGGTCGACGACGCCGCGCGCGCCGTCCTCCGCGGCCTTCAGCACCACGGCCGAGCCGGCGTCGCCGAACAGCACCACCAGGTGACGGAAGCGCGAGTTCCACTCGAACTCCTGCGGCGTGGGCGGGACGTCCGC
>DASYRF010000335.1:0-19551 GCA_036004705.1 Myxococcota bacterium | reverse complement strand
GAGGTGCACGCGACCGATGCGGGCCGCGAAGAGGCCGAGCCGATGCGGAGGGCGGAGCGCGTGTCTGTCACCAGCCCGCAGGAGTAGGAACCGGCCGTCAGGGGGCCGCGGTGGCGGGGGCGGCGGATCCACCTTCGGTCGGCGGCTTGACCGGCATGGCGGCGCCGCCCATGACCTTCTTCATCGCCCGGATTTCGTCGCGCAGGGCGTCGACTTTCCGGTCGATCGAGCCAGTGGGCACGTCTACCCGGGTCGTGAAGCCCAGATCGATGATGTCGGCCAGGGAGCTGTACGTGAACCACTGTCCGGCTGCGAAGAGGAGCACCAACAGCAGCAGTGCGATGAGGGTGAAGATGTCCACCTTCTTCTGGTTGCCGTCTTCCAGCGCCATCGGAAATCTCCTGGTTCAGGGTAGGGCAAAGCACAGGGCTGAGCCCAGTGCGCTTGTAGGATTGTTGGGGACCTGCCGTCAAGTTAGCGTCCGGTACGATCGTTGCCGTTCATCCGCGGCGCGGCGGCGCGCAGGCCGCTTGACCCGCGGCGCGACGCCAATACAATACGCGCACTCTGGAGGCCCATGGCCGAGACGATCCCGACTGACGCGCCGCGCCCCGACGACGCCCTTGCCGGCCCCGCCCCCGCGGCGGCCGTGCCCGGGGTCGGCGCGCCGCCCGCTCCCGCGCCGGTGCTCGCCCGTTTCCTACGGCTCTGGCACGACCCCAAGGACGAGCCCTACGGACTCGTCTACGCCGTCACCGAAGTCTTCCCGGCGGCGCTCGTCGAGGACGTGAAGGCGCTCCTGCCACAGCTCCCCGCCGCCATCCGCGAGGGCCGCTCCGACGCGAAACGCGACCAAAAAGTGGAAGGGCTCGACGGGGTCGCGTACGGCGACGCCGCCGAGCGCGCCTGCCGGGTGCTGGTCGGTTTGCTCGGCTGCATCCGCGGCGGCGTCCTCGACCTGGCCTGCGAAGCCCTCGTCGCGCTCGGCAAGGACGCGCTCCCCTTCATCGACGCCGTGAAGGCGTTCGGCTACGAGGTCGACATGAAGGACGGGCGCAACACGCTGGCGCTCTTCGGCGAGCGCGCCATCTGGGAGAAGATGGTGCGCAAGACCGGCCTGCTCATCGACCCGCACCGCGGCAACCTCGTCGATCGCCTGGTGGCGAAACTGTTTACCTGACGGTCGCGGCTGCGACTCAGAAGCGAGAAGACACCGCAGCAGAGGCTTCGATGGGCGGTGCCTCGAAGGCCGTCGAGGAGCGGCGAGCTCCGAGTAGGCTGAGCCGGCGCCCGCCTGCGGCGGGGGGCCGGCTAGGATCTCGGCCAGGACCGCGGCCAGCACCCGGGGGCCGGCTCAGATCTCGGCCAGGACCGCGGCCAGCACGTCGACGGCGCGGCCGAACTCGGCGAGCGGCAGGCGCTCCTCCGGCGTGTGGTCGAGCGACGAGTCGCCCGGCCCGTAGGCGAGGATAGGGCACCGCCACACGGGACCCACGACGTTCATGTCGCTGGTGCCGGTCTTGAGCTTGAACGACGGCGTGCCGCCGGCGGCGCGGATGGCGCGCAAGAACGCGCGAACGAGCGGCGTGTTCTTGTCGGCCCGGTAGGCAACTTCGGCGCCGTCGTCGCGCACCTCCGCGCCGGCGTCGAGCGCGCGCAGCTCCGCCGCCAGAGCCGCCGGTGCCACGTCTAGCGGCAGCCGCAGCGACACCGCCAGCCGCACCTCCTCGTGCAGACCGTCCCGCTCGTGCTCCAACGACAGCAGGCGTGCGTCGAGCCGGTCGAAGACCGCCTTGCCCGCGGAGTGGGCCTCGGCGCGCTCGACCACGCGCCGGTAGAAGGCGAAGGCCTGGTCGGGGACGCCTTGCTCACGCGCCGCGCCGTGGACCGTGGCGCCGCGCCGCCGGTAGTGCAAGAGCAGGCGGCCCTTGTAGCCGAGCGTCACGGCGTCGGCGCCGCTCGGCTCGCCGATGACGCACGCGCGCGGACGCCAGCGCGGCGCCACGTGGCGCGCGCCGCGCGACGTCGGCGCCTCCTCCTCCACCGCGCCCACGCACACGACCCGTTTGCCGCGGAGCACCCCCGCCTCGGCGGCCCGGCGCGCCGCGCACACGAACGCGGCGAACGGCCCCTTGGCGTCCACGGCGCCGCGCCCCCACAGCACGCCGTCCTCCTCGCGCACTGGCACGTGCCCCGGCACTGTATCGATGTGCCCGAGCAGCAGGACCACGGGCGACTCGGCGTCCGCCTCGCCCACTTCCCCGACCGCATTGCCGGCGGCGTCGCGCTCGGCGCGGAATCCCCAGCTCTGCATCCGCTGCACGAGGTGACGGCTGACCGCCTCCTCGGCGCCGGACGGCGAGTCGATCTCCACGATCTCGCGCAGCAACGCGGTCTCCTCGGTCGGGGCGGTCACCGCGCCGATCTACCACGCCCCGGGCGGCCGTGATAACGCTGCGCGGCGTGAAGGCGCTCGTCACCGGCGCGAACGGCTTCGTGGGCGGCCACGTGGTGCGCGCGTTGCTTGCCGAGGGCGCCGAGGTGCGCGGACTGGTGCGCGCCGGCGGCGACCGCTCCAACCTCGACGGCCTCGACGTGGATCTGCACGAAGGGGATCTGGCCGACGACGCGGCGGTGCGGCGGGCGGTCGCCGACCGCACGCACGTCTTCCATTGCGCAGCGCTCTACGCATTCTGGGCGCGCGACCCTCAGGTCTTCTACGACACCAACGTCGAGGGCACGCGGCGCGTGCTGCGCGCCGCCGCCGACGCCGGCGTCGAGCGCATCGTCTACACCTCCACGCACGCCGCCGTGCACGGCACCTTCGACCGCGGCGGCCGCGCCGACGAGTCCTCCGAGTTCAACCTCTGGGAGCTGGGCGACCATTACATCCGCGCCAAGCGGCTGGCGGAGCAGGAGGTGCACGAGCTCGCCGCCGCCGGCGTGCCCGTCGTGACGGTGAACCCCAGCGGCCCGCTCGGGCCGGGCGACTACAAGCCGACGCCCACCGGACAGCTCCTGCTGGAGTTCCTGCGCGGGCACCTACCCGGCTACACCGGCGGGGGGATCAACTTCGTCGACGTGCGCGACGTCGCCGCCGGACACCTGCTGGCGGCGCGCAAGGGGCGCGTGGGCGAGCGCTACCTGTTGACGAACCGAGATCTGACGCTGCGCGACCTGCTGCGCCTGTTCGCCGACGTGACGGGCCTGCCGGCGCCGTGGCTGCGCATCCCCTACCCCGCCTCGTGGCTCGGCGCCCAGGTGCTGCAGGGGTGGTCGAACCTGGTCACGAAGCGCCCGCCGCTGCTGACCGTGCCCAACATCCGCGCCACGCGCCGCTACTTCTACTTCACGAACCACAAGGCGGTGGAGGAGCTGGGCTGGACGACCCGGCCGCTGAATGCCGCGGTGCGCGACGCCGTCGAGTACTTCCTGCGGCGCGGGCTCGTGCAGGATCGGCGGCGCCGCCGCATCGAGGCGTTCTGGGCGGGCAGCGCGCCACCCTAGCCTCACGGCGTGGCGAAGGGCCAGGGCGAGCCGCGCCAGAGCTGCAGGGCGAAACAGGCCAGCACCGCGACGGCGCCGGCGACGGCGAGCGCGCCCCAGAGGGCGTCGGGGGCGCGCGCCTTCTCGTTCCGGTCGGCAAGCACCAGCCCGAAGAGCGCGCCCGCCACCGCGCCCCCGGCATGGGCGGCGTTGTCCGCACCGGCGAAAATACCGAACACCACCACCCACACGCCCCATTCGACCAGGTAGCGCCCCGTCGTGCGCCGGGCGATGCCGCCGCGCCGGTACGCGTAGACGGCGCCCGCCGCCATCAGGCCGCACAACGCGCCCGAAGCGCCCGCCGAGAGCACCGGCGCGTCGGCGTGCCAGAGCGCCGAGGCCAGGCTGCCGGCCACGCCGGTGACGAGGTACGTGACGGTCAGGCGCGCGCTGCCGAACGGCAGCTCGACCAGCGGCCCGAGACGCACGAGCGCGAAGACGTTGAAGACGATGTGCAGGGCGTTGATGTGCAGGAAGCACGAGGTCATCAGGCGCCACGGCTCGGCGCGCCACAGCGCCGAGTAGTTCGCGCCGAAGGCCCAAAGCACTTTTCCGTCGAAGGCGAAGAGCGCTGCCAGGCCCGTCCCGCTGCGCGCCAGCATCACCACGTAGAGCAGCAGCACCGACACCAGCAGCGCCGCGGTGGCCACCATCGCCGACTCAGGCACCACGGCCCCCACCAGCCGCGACACCGCGGAACCGATGGGACCGGGGATGCGCGTGCCGCAGGCGGGGCAGCGCTTCTCGTCGGCGGCGGCGAGCTGCCCGCAACCGCACAGCCGGTTCTGGTACGTCAGCAGCCGGCCGCGGTTCTCCAGGACCGCGCGCGTCGAGGCGGCGTCCCGTTCCACCAAGTGGAGCTTCCAGCGAACCTTCATCCGCCAGCGCTCCCAGCGTGCGCGCAGCTCGGCGAGGAGATCCACGTGCCCATCATACGCCGCCGGCGCCGGCGGCGTTCCCGCGGGCCGCAGCGTTGGGACCGCGGCTGCGGCCCGGCCGGGGCGAAGTCGGCGGCGACAGATGATCGCGGATCTGCGCGACCAGGTCGGCCGAGCTGCCGCTACGGCCCGGCGGGCGCGAAGTCGGCGCGCTGCAGGTGGTAGCGGATCTGCGCCACGACCAGGATGGCCGACTTGCCGCGCTTCACGTAGCCGCTCGCCTTGAGCTGGCGCGCCAGCACCGCGCCCTCGTGCTCCGGCTTCTCCGCCGCCAATATCACCGGGCCGCGGTGCAGCGGCATCGTCCAGGCGCGCAGGATGCGCTCGGACTCGGCAGCGGCGGCGTCCACGTCGAGCAGCAGAACGCCGCGCAAGATGTGGCCGAGCGCCGCCAGCGTCTTCGCCGGCGTCGCCACTTGGATGGTCAGGTTGGGGTGGATGGCGGCGGCGCGCCGGATCTGGTCGGCCCAGTCGTTGTCGTCCAGCACCAGCAGCGCCGTCCGCGGATCGATGATGGCGGACGTCTCCTCAGGCGACCCGCCGCGCCCCTGGTAGACGACCGGCCGCGGCCCCGCGGGAGGCACGACCGTGGACTCGCCCAGCTCGGGCGGCGGCTTCTTCCCGCGCTTGCGCGCCACCTTGACCGGCTCGGCCGGCTCCTCCCAGACGCCCTCGGCGCCCGCCGCGGGCAGGGCGTCCTCCTCGAGCACGAACACCGTGTCCCCGAGGCGCACTAGGTCGCCCGCCCGCAGCGCCACGGGCGTGTGCGCCCCGAGCCGCGCGTCGTTGACGAACGTGCCGTTGCGGCTGCCGAGGTCCTCGACCTCCACGCCCGCCGGGCCGACGCGAACCGCGGCGTGCTCGCGGCTGGCGAGGGCATCGGCGACGGCGATGCCCGCCCCCGGCGAACGCCCGAGCAGCCATTCGCCCGGCAGCAGGGGATAGTGACGCGTCCCGGATACCAGGCGATACAGCCGCGACCCGGCGACCATGTCCTCCAGTTTACTCCTCCGTAGGCCCCGACCGAGAGAGCACGTCGCCGATCGCGTCTATCGCTCGATCCAGGTCGGCGCGCTCGATCACCAGCGGCGGCAGCAGCCGCAGCACGGTCGGCCCCGCATTGATGGCCACGACGTGGTGCTCTTTCGCCAGCGCGTCGATGATCGCGGCGACCTTCTTGCGCATCTCGATGCCGATCATCAGCCCGAGGCCCCGCACTTCCCGCACCAGCCGCGCCCCCAGCCCGCGCACCCGCTCCACGGCGTGCGCGCCCAGCTCGGCAGCGCGACGCGGCAGCTCCAGCCGCTCCATCTCGTCCAGCGCGGCCATCGCCGCGGCGCAGGCGAGCGGGTTCCCGCCGAACGTCGACCCGTGCAGTCCGGGGCCGAACCCTTTCACCGCCGGCCCCGTCAGCACCGCGCCCATCGGGAAGCCGCCCGCCATGCCCTTCGCCACGCACAGGAGATCCGGCTTCAAGCCGAAGTGCTCGCACGCGAACCAGCGCCCGGTGCGCCCGAACCCCGTCTGGATCTCGTCGACGATCAACAGCGCGCCGTGGCGCGCGCACGCGTCCTGCACGGCGGCGAAGAAATCCGCGGACCCCGGTCGCACGCCGCCCTCCCCCTGCACCACCTCGACGATGACCGCCGCGGTAGTGTCGCTCACCGCCGCCGTCAGCGCGGCCGCGTCGTCGTAGCCCACGTGCGTGAATCCCGGCACGAGCGGCTCGAACGGCCCGCGGTACGCCTCCGACCACGTCGCCGACAGCGACCCCATCGTGCGCCCGTGGAACGCGCGCTTGAAGGCGACGAACGCCTTGCGCCCCGTCGCCATTCGGCTGAACTTCAGCGCCGCCTCCACCGCCTCGGTGCCGCTGTTGCAGAAGAACACCTTCTCCAGGGGCCCGCCGGGGGCGGCGGGCGCCATCCGGCACAGCCGCTCCGCCAGCCGCGCGCGCAGCTCGTGCGGGAAGGCCTGCGTGATGGTGATGAGCTTGGCCGCCTGCTCGCCCAGCGCCGCCGCGACGTGCGCGTTACCGTGGCCCAGGAGCGCCACGCCGTGCCCCGACGCCAGGTCCAGCCAGCGCGTTCCGTCGGCGGTCAGCAGATGCGCGCCCTCGCCGCGCACGAACACCATCTCCTTGTGCGGAATCACGCCCGTGGCGTAACGAGCTTCCAGCGCGCGGATCTCTTCGGGGGTCACGATATCACCGTCCCTTCGCCCGCGAGCGCGCGGCGGACCGGCTCGCGCCCGCGCGCGTCGGCGAACACGACCTTCTTCACGCCCAGTGCGAGCGCTTCCACGGCACCCATGATCTTCTTCTTGAAACGCCCGCGCGCGAAGTCGGCGCCGAACCGCTCTGCCTCCGCTGCCGGGATGGCGCGTACCAGCGTGGCCGGATCGGCGGGGTCGCGCAGCAACCCCGGGACGTTGGAAAAGATGAGCAGCGCCTCCGCGCCCAGCGCGCCGGCGGTGGCGGCGGCGGCGCGGTCGCCGTCCACGTTGATGAGCTCGTTGTCGTCGCTCAGCGCGGGCGGCGCCAGCACCGGCAGCCAGCCGCCGTCGAGCAGCGCGCGCAGCAGCGCAGCGTCCACCCGCTCCACCTTTCCGGTCATGTCGTCGCGGATGACCTTCTTCTTGCCGCCCTCCACTACCGTCAGCGCCGCCTTGCGCGGGCCGCGCCAGAGCCCGCCGTCGGCGCCGCTCAGACCCACGGCACGCACGCCGCGCTTCCAGAGGCGCTCCACCAGGCGCTTGTTCATCTTGCCCGCGTACACCATCAGGAAATGGTCGAGCGTCTCGGCGTCGGTGTAGCGCGACTCCACGCCCGAGGCGCTGGTGATCATGCGCGGCGGCTTGCCCAGCCGCGTGGACAGCTCGTTGAGCTCGGCGCTGCCGCCGTGCACCAGCACGAAGCCCGCCGGCGCCACGGCACCGGCGACCGCGGCGGGGGCGGGGGCGGAGGAAGGGGCGAGGACGGCGGCGCCGCGGCCGTCCCCCCGCCCCAGGGCCGCCAGGTCGTCGGCGAAGGCGTCGTAGTCGATGCCCGCCGAGCCTCCGACCTTGAGGACGTACATGCCGCGCCCGCCTAGGGATGCAGCCCGGCGAAGCCCAGCGCGGTGGTCTCGTCGAGCCCGAACATGAGGTTCATCGCCTGCACCGCGTTGCCGCTCGTGCCCTTCACCAGATTGTCGATGGCCGCCATCACCACGACGCGCCTCGTCCCTTCTTCCACCTCGAAGCCGATGTCGCAGAAGTTCGTCCCGGCGACGATCTTCGGCTCGGGATAGCGATAAACGCCCTTCTGGTCCTTCACCAGCCGCACGAACGGCTCCTTGCCCCAGGCCGCGCGCAGGATCTTCCAGACGTCGGCGTCGCCGAGCGGCTCGGCGGTGAAGACGTGCGCCGTCACCAGGATGCCGCGCACCATCTCGATGGCCGTTCCGGACAAGTAGATCTCCGGGACGCGCCCGCCGTTCGCCGCCGCCAGCTCCTGCCGCACCTCGCCGGTGTGACGGTGGTGCGTGGGCTTGAAGCTCCGCACCGCACCGGCGCGCTCGGGATGGTGAGAGGACTCGCTGGCGTGGTTGCCCGCCGCCGACGAGCCGATCTTCCCCTCCGCCACGACCGGGCCGCGCACCACCCCCGCCTTGAAGAAGGGCCACAGCGCCATCGTCATCGCCGTCGCCAGGCAGCCGCAGCCGGCGACGAACGTCGCGCCGCGGAGCTCCTCGCGGTGCAGCTCCACCAGCCCGTAGACGCACTCCGACAGCAGCGCCGGCTTCTGGTGCGGGTGGCCGTACCATTCTTCGTAGGCGGCGGGGTCGCGCAGCCGGAAGTCGCTCGCCAGGTCGATGACTTTGGGCGCCAGCGCGCGGTACTGCTCGATGTTGGCCTGCGACTCGCCGTGCGGCATCGCCAGGAACAGCACGTCGCACGGCTTCAGCTCGCTGCGCGCCGTGAACTTCAGCTTGCACACGCCGCGCAGGTTCGGATGCACGTGGTGCACGAACGACCCCACGTGCCGCTCGCTGGTGACCTGCCGCACCTCGACGTCGGGGTGCCCGAGCAGCAGGCGCAGCGCTTCGCCGCCGCCGTAGCCGCTCGCTCCGACGATCGACGCGCTGATCTTCGAGCTCGTCATCGAATCGGGCGCCATCGTCAGGACCGCCGGTGCTTCTCCGCCTCGGCGAGGGTGTAGTCGACGACCAGCCCGGGGATGTCCACGCCGGTCGGAGCGATAGAGTTGCGAAACTCCATCGTGTAGTTCACCTCGTTGGCCTGCAGCCCTTCCGGCGTCTCGAACACGTCCACGGCCAGGATGCCGCCGCCGCAGGCGCGCGCCGCCGCCACCGCCAGGGCCGCCAGCTCGTCCGTCACGGCGCAGTTGGAGGCCTTGCCCCCGCGCGCAGTGTTCGTGATCCAGTGCGGCGAGTCGCGGTAGATGGCCGCCACGCAGCGGTCGCCGATGACGAACGCGCGGATGTCGCGCCCCTTCTTTTCGATGAACTTCTGCACGTAGAATACGGCGTGATGGTACGTGCCGAGCAGGAGCTTGTGCTCGACCAGCGCCTCCGCGGCGTCGCGGTCGTTCACCTTGGCCAGCAGCCGCCCCCACGAACCGACCGCCGGCTTGAGCACGCACGGGTACCCCGCCAGCTCGATCGCCTTCAGTGCGGACTCCTCGTCGAAGGCAACGTGTACGGACGGGGTGGGGACGCCCGCCTTGACCAGCATCGACGACGTGATGAGCTTGTCGCCGCAGACCGCGCCCACCGCGTAGGTGTTCACGCTGTGCACGCCGGCGTCGTTGAGGATCTTCAAGCAGTGCAGCGCGCGCGAGTGGTGCACGCAGCGCTCCAGCACGACGTCCCAGGGATAGTCTTTCTGGTGCAGCTCCACGACCATCTCGCGGATGTCGATGCTGTCGACCTGCACCTGGCGCGCGCGGAACGCGTCCAGGAGCAGCTTTTCCTCCGGGCGCACCAGGCTCCGGAGCATACCGATGCGCGGCGCGGCCATCACTCGCCCCAGTCTTCCTCTTCTTCGGGCGCGTCGACCACCTTGGGGGGGCTCAGGCTCTCCACCTCCAGCTCAGCGCCGCACTCCGGGCACTCGAGGATCTCGCTGACTTCAGTGCCCTCGACGAGCTCGACCTCGCCCGCACACGTGGGGCACGCCGCCACCACCGCCATGGTTTCCTCCGTGGCCGTCGCTGCTACCACGCGGCACCGCACGCGTCAACGGACGCCCCTCGACGGAACCGGAACCAGGAACCGGAACCGGAACCGGAACCGGGACCGAACCCGGAATCGGAATCGGACCCGGACATGACCCGGACCCGCAACCGAAACCCGAACCGGAACCGGACCCGGGACCGGAACCGGAGCCGGAGCCGGAGCCGGAGCCGGAGCCGGAGCCGGAGCCGGAATCGGAGCAGGAGCGGCGGGAGGGGTGGCTAGCGCGTGCCGAGGGAGGCGGAGCGCGTGATGACGGTGTCGAGCGGGGTCACGGTGCACGTGGTGGGGCCGACCCACGTCACGTCGGCGACCCTCCACACGTCGTTCGTGGCGGCGTTGTAGCCGTCCTCGTCGAGCGTGCGGGTGTCTTCATACACCATCACGCCGCCGCACCAGACGCGCACCACCGCGTCGGCCGGGCCCGACGGCAACGCCGGACCGGGCGGATCGTGGTCCCCGTAGTAGTGCACGCCCACCCGATAGGTCACCGTGTCCGGCGTGTCGATGTTCGTGTTCTCTGGGCCGTAGCCGTCGACGTCGTCCACGTCCAGGCTCGGGTTGCCGGTCGGGCCGCCCGGGGGCCACGCCAGCCCGCCGCCGCCCACACAGTTGAACCAGTAGCAGTCGTACGTGCCGGTCCAAGCCGCCGCCGACGGGTGCAGCACGTGCAGGTCCAGGTCCGACGTCGACGTCGCCTCGCCCACGTCCCACACCAGCTCGAAGCGCAGCAGCTCGGGGGGGATCGAGTCGATGGTCACGGTGCAGCACGCCGTGTTGCCGTCGTCGTCCGTGGCGCAGAACGTCAGCTCGAACGTCCCGGCGAGGTCCAGCCAGAAGCTGGTGCTCGTGCCTGTCGGCGGCGTCGGCGAGGACGACGTGCCGCTCGGCGACATCGTCAGCGTCCACCCCGAGCTGACGATCGTCCCGTCCGAGTCCGTGGCCGTGGCGGTCAGCATCACTGTATCGAGCGTGCTGGCGCTCACGTCCGCCGGGCACATGACGACCGGCGGAAGGGACGTGCACACGCCTCCCTCGTCGGTCATGCCGTCGCAGTCGTTGTCGAGCGAGTCGCAGATCTCCCCGCTGGGCGACCCCGGCGTGCACGTGCCAGGCGTCCCCATCGTGCACGCCGCTACCGTGCGCGCGCACGTCCCCGTGCCGCAGGAGATCATCCCGAGCGACTCGTCGATGGCGCCGTCGCAGTCGTCGTCGGCGCCGTTGCACACTTCCGTCGTCGGCGGATAGGGCGTGCAGGTCCCCGGTGTGCCCATCGAGCAGGCCGGCACGGAGCGTGCGCACGCGCCCACGCCGCAGCTCAGCGTCCCCAGCCCCTCGTCCGTCATCCCGTCGCAGTCGTCGTTGATGCCGTTGCAGACCTCGGTGGTGGGCGTCCCCGGCACGCACACGCCCGGCACGCCGCCCGTGCAGGCGGCCACGGTGCGCGCGCACGCGCCCGTGCCGCAGCTCAGCATTCCCAGCCCTTCGTCCGTCATCCCGTCGCAGTCGTTGTCCACGCCGTCGCACACTTCGCTGGACGCCATGCCCGGGGAGCAGGTCTGCGGCACCCCGCCGAGGCACGCCGGCACCGAGTTGGCGCACGCGCCGACGCCGCAGCTCAGCGTCCCCAGCCCCTCGTCCGTCGTCCCGTCGCAATCGTCGTCGATGCCGTTGCACGTCTCGGGCGACGGTGTGCCCGGCGTGCAGCTCGGCGTCATGCCGCTCGAGCAGCTCATCACCACCGTGTAGCAGGCGCCCACCCCGCAGGTGGCCGTGCCGAACCCCTCGTCCGTCATGCCGTCGCAGTCGTTGTCGAGGCCGTCGCAGATTTCCGTCGAGCCCGCCGCCGGCGTGCAGGTGTTCGGCGTGCCGCCCACGCAGGCGGGCACGGTCGCCGCGCACACGCCGACGCCGCAGCTCAGCATTCCCTGCGCTTCGTCCGTCATGCCGTCGCAGTCGTCGTCCACGCCATTGCACGTCTCGGGACCGGAGGGCCCTGGGGTGCACACGCCGGGCACGCCGCCCGTGCAAGCCGGCGCGCTCGCCGCGCACGCCCCCACGCCACACGTCAGCGTCCCCAGCCCCTCGTCCGTCGAGCCGTCGCAATCGTCGTCGAGCCCGTTGCAAGTTTCGGCCGCCGGCACGCCCGCGGTGCACGTCTGCCAGGCGCCGTCGGAGCAGGCCGCCACCGTCACTGCGCACGCCCCTACGCCGCACGACAGGTCGCCGAGCGCCTCGTCGGCGTCGCCGTTGCAGTCGTCGTCCAGGCCGTTGCAGTCCTCGGTGGCCGGCACGACGTCACCCTCGCACGGACCCCAGTAGGCGAACTTGCCCGCCATCTCGCCGCACGTCTGGTTGCCCTCCGTGCAGCGCCCCACGCCCAGCGTCCCGACGGGCCCGGTGTAGCAGGTGCGCATCTCGCCCGGCGTCCCGCAGACGCAGTTGTCGTCGGCGGCGCCGTTGCAGTCGTTGTCCAGGCCGTCGCCGCAGATCTCCTCGTCGATGCACGTCGGCGCCGTCATACCGCCGTCCGTGGCGGGGCCGGCCGCGTCACTCCCCGGAACGGCCGCGTCGGATCCGATCGCCCCGCCGTCGCTGCCCCTGCCGTCCCCGCCGTCGGAGCCGAGGATCAGCCCCGCATTGCACCCGCAGCCGGCGAGTGTCATCGGGGCCATCGCGCCGAGCAGCAGCGCACCCAACAGCGCGCCGCGGCGCGCCAACCAACTGAAATAAGACATCTTTGCTGACCTCCACGGAGGGTAGCCCTGCAAGGACCCCACCCCGCCACGGCGCGCAAGAGCCGCCTTCGCGACGCTCTTTGCGAGACTTTGGTCGCCCCTTAAAACGGACGCCGCGTTGTACGTCAAGCAAAAGTCGAAGCCTCCCCCCGGGAGGACCCCGAAGGGAGGCAGGCAGGAAGCCGAGGGGGGGGTTGAAACGGCGCCCAGGGCGGGCACCTGAGAGGCTGGTCAGTACGAGACGCCGTGGTCCATGGCGGCCTTCTTGGCGGCCTTGGTCATCACGCTGCCGACGTCGCTCTTGTCGCGGGCGATCATCGACGGAGCCGGCGCGGCGGCGGCGGCCCCGCCGGAGCCCGACGCGCCACCGTACACGCCCGCGGCGGCGCCGAACTCACCGGCCTTGGCGGCGCGCAGCTTCTTCTCCGCCTTCAGCGTCGAGATGTCCTTCGACCAGTCCGCCGCGGAGATCTCCTCGTCGGCGACATAGGTCGTGCTGCCGTCGGTGACGACGGTCTTGGACTTGCCGGCCGTGTCGACGGCGACGCCCTTGTACTTCAGCGTGCTGAACTCGCCGCCGGTGATCTTGGCGATGTCCTTCCACTCCGTCAGCATCTCCGCCCAGTCGCGGCAGGCGATGGTGTTGACGGTGATGCCGTCCTTCTTGGCGCGCAGGGCGATCTCCTTGTAGCCCTTCTCGCCGTCGTACTCGTGGCCGGGCGCGTCGCCCAGCAGGAACACCATCTTCGCGGTGTTGCGGTCCTTGTCCCACGCCATCTTGTAGACGGCGGTCTCGAGGCCCATGTTGACCGACTCGGGGCCGTCGCCACCGCCGCCGGCAAAGATGGAGTTGATGAACTTGTAGACGGCGTCGAAGTCGCGCGTGAGCTCGATGTTGCGCACACGGAAGTCGTCGCCCTTGTCGCGGTAATCGACTACGCCGAAGCGCACGTCGGGGGTGGGCTTGCCGGCGAGGATCTCCTTGGCCATGGACGTGACCTCGCTCTTGACGTTCTCGATCTCGCCGCCCATCGAGCCGGTCGAGTCGATGACGAAGACGATGTCCATGCGCGGGCCCGAGCCGGTCGGCGGCAGCTCGCCCATCACGGGCTTCTTGGCGCCGGCGGGCGCGGCGGGGGCCGCGGCGAGGGCGACGCTGGACAGGACGAGGGCCGCCGAGCCGGCGGCCAGCGAGGCGAAACGGGCGAAACGGGTGAGCTTCATCGGGGTCTCCTTGTTGGGTTGGGCCCAAAGTTGGGGGCCCATCGACCGGCTTGAGTACGCGGGGCGAGCCCGTGCGATCTGCCAGCATGGTAACATCGCGTCGTGAAACGCGAAGTGGCGCTGGTGGTGGCGGCGGCGACGGCGGCGGCGGCGGTGGTGGGCCTGGCCGCCGGGATCGGCGCGTGCGACGACGGGGCCGACGACGACGCCCTGTGCGTGCCGGCGGCAGCGGGCGCCGTGGACTTCGCCGGTGTGATGGGCCTCGCCGGCCAGCTTCCGATCGGCACATCGCCCGAGGCCGTCGCACGCCGCGCCGAGGCGTTCGGACTGCTGGCCGGCGCCGGACTCACCACGCTGCGCCAGGACTTCCTCTGGGCCGCGCTCGAGCCCGCGCCCAGCGTCTTCGAGTTCGACGACTACGACGCGCTCGTCGACGACGCGCTGGCGCACGGGGTGCGCGTGACGGGGCTCCTCGTCTACGGCAACACGTGGGCGAGTCCCGGCGCGCCAGACTACCTGCGCCCGCCCGACGACCTCGCCGACTACGCCGCCTACGCCGGCGCCACCGCCGCGCACTTTGCCGGCCGCGTGGACGACTGGGAGGTCTGGAACGAGCCGAACGTGTACTTCTTCTGGATGAGCACGCCCGGCGGCGACCCGCCGCGCTACGGCGAGATGCTGAAGGCCGCGTCCACGGCCATCCGCGCCGCCGACCCCGGCGCCACGGTCATCCTCGGGGGGACGCTCTGGCACGCGCAGCCCTTCGTCGCGCTCGGCTCGGTCGAGTTCCTGGAGGCGCTCTTCGACGCGCATCCCGATCTGGCCGACTACTTCGACGCCGCCGCCGTCCATCCCTACGAGCTGTATCCGCCCGCCTTCGGGCCGGAGGCGTCGGACGTGGGCGAGGTGCCGGTCCCCGAGCAGCTGGCGCGCGTGCGCGCGGTGCTCGATCTCCACGGCGCCGGCGCGCGGCCGCTGCAGGTCACGGAGATCGGCTGGCCGACGTGGGGCAACGTGAGCGAGCCGCTGCAGGCACGCTGGCTGGTGCGCGCCGCCATCCTGGCCGCGGCGGCCGGGGCGCAGCGCTTCCAGGTCTTCACGCTCTACGACGCCCCGCCGGGCAGCGGACGCGTCCCCCCCGAGGAGCACTTCGGGCTGGTGTCGTACGACGTGACGCCGCTGGACGGGATCCTGCCGACCCCCAAGGCCGCCTACAGCGGGCTGGCGGTCTTGAGCGCCACGCTCGCCGGCACCGTGCCGGTCTGCGCGAACGTGGCGATGCTCGGCGACGGCTCGGACGACGGGGCGACCGGTGACGCCGGCGCCGGCGCGGGCGGCGTCGGCGGTGGCGCCGCGGCCACCGGCCCCGTGCACGCCGTGCGCTTCGAGCGCCCCGACGGAGCGCGCCGCGTGACCGCCGTGTGGCATGAAGAGGACCCGGACCAGCCGGTCGGCGAGCCGTTCCCTCGCCGGGCCCTGCGCGCCCTCGCCGGCGCCGTCGAAGCCCGCCTCGTCTCGTTCGACGGCGCGCAGAGCGTCCTGGACGCCGCCGCCCCCGCCCACGTCCTCGTGCCCTCCCCCGAGCCCGTCTACATCGTCGAGTGGCGCTGAGCGGACTCAGGCTTCACGAGACGCCACCGCGCCGCGCCGCAAGAGCACGTCGAGGACTCAGCCTTCGCGAGGCGCCGCCGCGCCCCGCAGCAAGAGCCGGTCGAGGTCGACGCCGTTCGACAGGATCGGCCCCACCCGCGCATCCGCGGCCAGCGCGTCCCACAACGCCTCGGCAGCGCGCTGATAGGCCGGCGCGTCCAGCTCGCCGCGCAACAGCTGGTAGCGCAGGAACAGGAACGTCGTCTGCGCCACGTCGCACAGGCAGTAGTTGCGTATCGCGTCCAACGACCCCGCGCGGTACAGCCCTTCGACCTGCGAGCCGTCCACGCCGACTTTCCCGGGCAGCCCGATGAGCCGCGCCGCGCCGTGCAGGCTGATCATCTTGGCCGCGCCGTGCTCGCTGAGAAAGTCCGCGAGGTCGAGGTGCCCCTCGGTGGTGAAGCGATAGCGGTAGTCGCGCGCCTGGAAGTACGGCCGCAGGCTCACGCCGTGGCGCATCGCCCGCAGCGTGATGACGGGCAGATCGAACGACCGGCCGTTGTAGCTGACCAGCTGCGGGGCGTGGCGCGTGAAGAAGGCGGCAAAGTCCTCCAGCGTCTCCTTCTCTTCCTTGCTCTCGCCGATGACGCCGAGCCGCTTGAAGACCGTGCCCTCTTCCAGCCACAGCACGCCCAGCGCGACGATCTTGTGCACATGCAGCGGCGGGAACGGCCGCTCCGTGCCGCCCGGCGACGACGGCGGGACGTACAGGTCCGGGTCCGGGACGGTCTCGATGTCGAGAACCAGCGTGGTGCTCATGGTTCCTTCCCGTGTGCACACGCCCGCGGACGGCGCTGCACGCCGAGGACGTTCATGCCCGTCCCGCTCAGAACAGCCGTTCCCACGGACGGATGATGACGAAGAACAGCACCAGCAGCGCGAGCGGCCCGCCCGCGGCGTTGGCCGCGCGGTAGAGCCCCGCGCCCGCCGTCGCGCCGGTGCGCGCGTGCTTCGCCAGCTTCAGCGTCATGGCCACGTGCAGCGCGATGAGCACGGCCACGCAGGTCAGCTTGCCGTGCATCCACGGCTGCTTCAGGTAGTGGTTCGTCTGCAGGTACGTGAAGAACATCACCAGCCCGCCCGCCAGCGCCAGGGCCAGCCCCGCCAGCGAGAACGCGTTCGTGCGCACGGCCGCCTTCACCAAGGCGTCGCGCGCGGGCGGCTCCTTGGCGTCGCAGGCCTGGCGCCCCAGCGCGCCCACGGTCGAGAACGCGCCCGTCCACAAGATCACGCCGAGCAGATGCACCAAGCGAATCCAGGCCACGTTGCCTCCAGGCGGGGCCGGCGCGTCCCCCGCGCGGCTCCCGGTGGCGGCGACACTATCACCGGTCCCATCTACAGACTTCATCGTCACACCGCCGTGGTATGTTGCGCGCCCATGGCGCGGCCTGACGCCGCGGCGCCGGGCGACGGCGCCGGATCGGTCCCGGCGCTCGACCTCGCGGGGGTCCGCAAGCGCTACGGCGCGCTCCCCGCGCTGGACGGGGTGGACCTGCGCGTCGAGGGCGGGCGCATGGGGCTGCTGGGCCCCAACGGCGCCGGCAAGTCCACGCTGCTGAAGTCGCTGCTGGGGCTGGTGACGCCCGACGCCGGGCGCATCCGCGTGCTCGGGCGCGACGCCGCCACCGATCCGTTGGGGCTGCGCGCGCGCGTCGGATACATGCCCGAGAACGATTGCCTCTTCCCGGGCGACACCGCCGTGGAGGCGACTGCGCTCGCCGGCATGCTCTCCGGCCTCCCGCCGCGTGAAGCCATGGGGCGCGCCCACGAGGTCCTCTATTACGTGGGGCTGGAAGAGGCACGCTACCGCCCCGTCGCCGACTTCTCCACGGGCATGCGCCAGCGCGTGAAGCTCGCCCAGGCGCTCGTGCACGACCCCGACCTGTTGTTGCTCGACGAGCCCACCAGCGGAATGGACCCCGCCGGCCGCGACCAGATGCTGGAGCTGGTGGTCGAAGCGTGGGAGCGCCGCGGCGCGGGACGCGGCGCGCGGCCGCTGCACCTGCTGCTCTCCACGCACCTGCTGCCCGACGTGGAGCGCACCTGCGACCGCGTGGTGCTCCTCGACCGCGGGCAGGTACGCTGGAGCGGTCCGCTCGCGGAGATGACGGGGAGCGACCCGCGCGCCTTCGCCGTGCGCGTCAAGGCACGCGAGGCGGAGCTGGCCGCGGCGCTGCGCGCCGAGGGCTGTGAAGTGGAGGAGCTCCTCAGCGGCGAGCTGCGCGTGCGCCTGCCTGGCGAGACGGCCGCCAGCGCAGCGGGCGGCGGCGGCGCGTCGAGCGGCGGCGCGACGGGTGGCGGCGCGGGCAGCGGCGGCGGCGCGGCGACCGGCGTGGCGGCGGCGGCGGCGGCACCTGCGCCGGCACCTGTGCCGGCACCGCCGACCGCACCCGCGAACGCAAGCTCGAACGCACCCGTGATCGACGCGGAGCTGCTGTGGCGCGTGGCGCTGGACGGCGGCTGGCAGGTCCGCCACCTGGTCCCGCACCGCGAGAGCCTGGAGGACGCGTTCGTCCGCCTGGTCGCGCCCGGGCCGATCGCCACCTCTGCCTCGACGAAATCGTCCGCGCGATCCACAGCCCCCGCGCCGGCGCCGGCGCCCGGCCGCGCCCCGAGCCGCACATGAGCCTTCAGGCGCAAGGCTACCGCCCCTACACCGGCGCTTTCCTGCCGCCGCAGGCGGCGGCCGTCCGGGCCATCGCCCTCGCCGGGCTGCGCCGCCCCTGGAAGGGACGCTTCTTCAAGCTCTTCCTCGGCCTCGCGCAGATCCCGGCCGTCGTCTACGCCGTGATCCTGTTCGCCGAGGCGGGCCTCGCCCGCACGGGCGGCGGGCTCGCCGCGGCCGCGGCGGCCGGCGGCGCGCGCGGCGAGATGGGCCCGGCCCTCAAGGCTGGCGACGACTCCATGCGCCTGCTGCTGGACGCCGGCTTCCTGCTGCACTCGTTCCTCAAGCTCCAGCTCTGGACCGCCGCGCTGCTCGTGGCGCTGCTCGCCGGCGCCGACACCATCGCCGGCGACGTGCGCGCCAACGCCATGCCCCTCTACTTCAGCCGCCCCATCACGCGCACGCACTACCTCGCCGGCAAGCTCCTCCCCGTGCTTTTCTACCTGTCGCTCGTCACGCTGGCGCCGGCGCTGCTCCTGCTCGTCGCGCGCGTGTCCTTCATGGCCGGGGTCGAGCCCGCGGCCGGCGCGCCCGGCGGCGCCGCCGCCGTCGCCGACCTCCTTGGCCCCGCGCTCCCCCTCTGCGCCGGCGCCGCGCTCGTCGCCGTCGCGCTGTCCGTGCTGGTGCTCGCCTGCTCCGCCGCCGGCGGGCGCAACTGGGTCGCGCGCGCCGCCTTCGTGCTCCTGTGGTTCTTGCCGCTCTCCCTCGCCGCCGCCACGCGCGAGCTGACGGGCGGCCTGCCAATCGCCGGCTACGCTTCTCTCGCCGACACGCTCGCCGCGCTGCTGGCCGCGCTCTTCGGCGAAGCAACCCCCCTCCATCCGGCCGGGGCGGCCGCCGGCCTCGCCGCCTGGTGCGCCGCCGGGGTCGGCTTCCTCTACTGGCGCTTGCGCCGCGCCGCGGAGCTGCGATGAGCGGGCCCGCCGCCCCCGCGCCCGCCGCGATCGCCGCCGTCGCCGCGATCGACGCGCCAATCCCGCCCGCCGCCCCCGCGCTGGTCTGCACGTCGTTGTCGAAGTGGTACGGGCACGTCCTCGGCATCGGCGACGTCACGCTCGCCATCGGCGCGGGCGTCACGGGCCTGCTCGGCCCCAACGGCGCCGGCAAGTCCACCTTCTTGAAGCTGCTCTGCGGGCAGCTCCGCCCCTCGCGCGGCGAGGTGCGCGTGCTGGGCGAGACACCGTGGGACAACCCGCGCGTGACGGCGCGCCTGGGCTTCGCCCCCGAGCAGGACGCGCTCTACGACGGCCTCACCGGGCTGGAGTTCGTCACCGCGCTCACGCGCCTGCACGGCTTCGACGCCGCCACCGCGCGCGCCCGCGCCCGCGACGCGCTCGAGCGCGTGGGCCTCGCCGACGCCATGGACCGCGCCTGCGGCGGCTATTCGCGCGGCATGCGCCAGCGCGCCAAGCTCGCCCAGGCGCTCGCGCACGACCCCGAGGTCGTCGTGCTCGACGAGCCCCTCAACGGCGTCGACCCGCTGTCGCGCGCCGCGCTCGCCGACCTCATCCGCGACCTGGGCGCGCGCGGGCGCACCGTGCTCGTCTCCAGCC
>DASYRF010000334.1:0-6678 GCA_036004705.1 Myxococcota bacterium | reverse complement strand
GGGCGCCGCCGCCGCGTCGGGGGTGGCGCTGCTCGTGCGGCGCGGTCCACGCTCCGAGGCGCCGTTGCGCGCGGGATCCCTCGGCCGTCTGGCCCTCATCGCCGCCGTCGGAGGCGTGGCCGCACCGGCCTTGCTCGTGCTGGGCCTGCGGCGCATCGACGCCGCCAGCGGGTCCATGCTGCTCGCCTTGGAGACGCCCTGGACCGTCCTGCTCGCCTGGCTCGTCCACCGCGAGCACGTCGGACGGCGCGTTCTCGTCGCAGGGGCGCTGCTCTTCGCGGGCGCGGTCGTCATGGCCGGCCGACCCGGACAGCTTGCCGGCGCGCTGGGCGCCTTGCTCGTCGCCGCGGCGGCGCTCGCCTGGGCGCTCGACAACGTCCTCTCGCGACCGCTCGCGGATCGCGATCCCCTTGCCGTCGTCGCCGCAAAGGGCGCGCTCGGCGCAGCCGCCTCGGCCGCCGGCGCGGCGCTGCTCCGCGACCCCTGGCCGGGGCTGGCCGCGGCGTCGGTGCTTCTAGTGGTGGGCGGCTTCGCCTTCGGCGTCAGCCTCCAGCTCTACCTTCGCGCGCAGCGCGCCATGGGGGCGGCGCGCACCGCCTCGGTCTTCGCCGCGGCGCCGCTGCTCGGCGCGGCCGCCAGCCTGCTGTTCGGCACGCCCTGGCCAGGCTGGTCGTTCGTCGCGGCAAGCGTGCTCGTGGCGGGCGGTCTCGGCCTGCACGCGACGGAACGGCACGGCCACGCGCACACGCACACTGCGATGGTTCACGAGCACGCCCACACGCACGACGACGGGCACCACGACCATCCTCACGACCCGCTCGTCACCGGCGTGCACACTCACGCTCACCGCCACGATGCGGTCAGCCACACGCACGCCCACGCGCCGGACCTTCACCACCGGCACGAGCACTGAGCCGCACCGACGGCGCCGCCGCAGCGTGCGCCGTTACCGCGGGCGCGCTAGCCGAAGGGGCTCTTGAAGCATTGCGCCGCGGGCTTCAGCGTGACGCGCGACGCGTCCTCGTCGCCGATCTCCACCAGCGCCGTGACCGAGCCGAGCCCGTAGCCGACGGAGACGCGCGAGCTCGTGCTGTCACGGACGAGCGGCCCGACCTCCGCCCTGCCCGCGGAGTTGGCGATGACGTAGCGCACCTGCCGCTCGGGCTGCGGGACCAGCGTAATGGACCCTACGCCCATGACGAGCTCGCGGCTGCGGTCGTCGCCTTCGACGACCAGGACGTGCGGCGGCGCCTCGTCGGAGCGCGCCCCGCTCGGGACGAGGGTCTTGGGATCGAGGTGGTACCAGCCGGCCTCGAGCGGCGGCTGGCGCACTGGGACCCAGCGGTCGTCGCGCACGTCGACGACCACGCCGCGCTGGTCGCGCACCAAGTCGCGCGCGACCGGGTCGGGCAGCCAGAGCGCGATGCCGGACTCGCCCGCGTAGCGTCCGGTGGAGGCGACGATCACCGGCGTTGATGCGTCCGCGCGCGACGCGACCTCGGCGGCGAACGGCTTGCCGGGCGCTTCGTGCACGAGGAGGCCGCGCACGAGCATCGGCGCGAGCGTAATGGCGAGCATGCCGCCGATCACCTCGTCCTGCAGCAGGCGGTCGACCACTTCGTGGCGCGCGATCGTCAGCTTCGTGCCGTGCGCCGCGTTGAACTTCTCCACGTCGGGATAGGCATCGGGCCAGCGGCGCATCGCCTGCTCGTCGTAGCTGAACGGGAAGAGCACGCCCACGCGCAGCACGGCGCCGTTCTTTCGCCATTCGAAGAAGGGGAGCACCGGCCCCCCCTTCGCCGCGCCGGCGCTCTTCTTGGCGGCGGGCGCGCTCTGCCTGGCCGGGGCCGCGCTCTTCTTGGCCGGGGCAAGGCTTTTCTTCGACGGGGCCGTGCTCTTCCTCGCCGGAGCGGTCTTCGTGTTCGCCTTCTTGCGCGCCGCGGCCTTCCTCGGCGCGGGCCGTCTCGTACGAGTCTTCTTGGCGGGCATCGCGCGAATCTACCGCCCGTGCCCGCGGGCGGTCCAGCAGCTATGCGCGCCCCAGCACGCGGAGCATCGCCAGGCCGAACGCGGGCAGGTCCGCCGGCACGCGGGCGCTCACGAGGTTGCCGTCGATGACCGCGGGCTCGTCCACCCACTCGGCGCCCGCGTTCACGAGGTCGTCGCGGATTCCCACGGTCGACGTGAGGCGGCGCCCGCGCACGATGCCCGCCGAGATGAGCACCCACGGTCCGTGGCAGATCGTGGCCACCATGCGCCCCGCCGCGTGAATCTCGCGCACGCGCGCCAGCACGTCGGCATCGCGGCGGAGCTTGTCCGGCGCCCAGCCGCCCGGCGCTACGATGCCCGCCAGCCCTTCGGCCGGGAAGTCGCGCACGTGGCCGTCGACTTGGCACGGGTAGCCATGCTTGCCGTGGTAGCTCGCGTCGCCAATCCCGGCGAGCTTCACTTCGAAGCCTGCCTCTTCCAGCCGCAGCTTCGGGTACCACACCTCGAGGTCCTCGTACTCGGGTCCCACCAGCATCACGACGCGTCCTGCCATTCGATGAACCTAGCCCGCTCCGGCGATGGGCGCCAGCGTGCGCCGGCTTGACGCCGCGGTGGCGAGCGAAGCTCGGGCCGTCGGCTCCGGCGTCGGTGCTCAGTGAGGGCGTGCGGCGAGGGCGGTGCGGGTGCCGCGGAACGTCACGAAACGGGTCTCGGTGCCGGCCATGGGGCAGCGCTTCTCCGGCGTGAGCTCTTTCAGGACCAGCGCGTCGCCACGGATTTCCGCGAAGACGCGGCCGGCGGTTTCTAGCGCAGCGCAACGGAGGGGGCGCGTCGCCTGGAGCTCGAGATGGTCGGGCTTCTCCAGGACGACCGTCTCCATCGTCCAGACGACGTCGCCGGCGCGGAGGAAGAGAGTCATGACCCAGGCGCCGGCACCTCGCTTCGGGTCGCGCAGCTCCAGCGTCGCCGGCACGTCGACGTGCTTCGCGTCCGCGGGCGGCTCGTGGAATTCGAGGTAGCCCGGGTCGTAGTCCGGATAGACCGCGAGCGTGCCGGCGTAGGTGCCCGCAACCGGGGGCACGGCCGGCGCGGCCGGCGCCGGGGCCGAGGTGGTCGCCGGCGCGGAGCCGCCACCGCACCCGAGGAGGGCATGCGCGGAGAACACGACAAGCAGGGGGAAGAGGCGCGTGCCGAGCATGCGCCAGAGTGTGCGGGCTGACCGCCTAGGCCGCAAGCGTCGCGAAGTCAGGCCCGAGCACCACGGGCGGCGGCAAGGACCGTATCATGGGGGCATGGTCGACCGATTCCGCGAGGTGCGGGGTGTGCGGGTTCCGACGTTTCTCTACGGCACCGCCTGGAAGGAGGACGCGACGCAGCGCCTCGTGGAGCGCGCGCTGGCGGCCGGGTTTCGCGGAATCGACACCGCGAACCAGCGGCGGCACTACGACGAGGCGGCGGTCGGGCGCGGCGTTGCCGCGGCGCTGGCGCGCGGCGAGGCAAGGCGCGACGAGCTCTTCTTTCAAACGAAATACACGTTCCGTGCCGGGCAAGATCACCGCCTACCGTATGATGCGGGCGCGCCCGTCGGTGATCAGGTCCGGCAGTCCGTGGCGAGCTCGCTCGACCACCTCGGGATCGACGCGGTCGACTCGTACGTGCTGCACGGCCCGTCGCGGGGCCGCGGCCTCGGGCCGGAGGACCGCGAAGCGTGGCAGGCGATGGAAGAGCAGCACGATGCGGGGCGAGCGCGGCTCCTCGGCGTCAGCAACGTGCGCCCCGACCAGCTCGAAGCGCTGTGCGCCGCCGCGCGTGTCATGCCGGCGTTCGTGCAGAACCGCTGCTACGCACAGCTCGGCTGGGACGCGGAGGTGCGCGAGATCTGCGCGCGCCGCGGGCTCGTGTATCAGGGCTTCTCGTTGCTGACCGCGAACCCCGCAGTGGTGACGGGGCACGCGGTGGGCGCGATCGCGTCGCGCCACGGGCGCACGCCCGCGCAAGTGGTTTTCCGCTTCTGCCTGCAGCTCGGCATGGTGGTGCTCACCGGCACCACCGACGCTGCGCATATGGAGGAGGACCTCGGGGCGTACGCCTTGGAGCTGGACGTGGGCGAGATGCGGGCCATCCGTGGCGCGGACGCGGACTAGGCGGGGCGCGTTGCGAGGAGCGGGGACGGCATGATGTAATCGATGCACGGCACAGCCGTCGGGGAGGAGAGCAGGTGCGCGTGCGCAGCTGGGCGACCGCGTGGTGGCTGGGCGCGGGGCTGGTCCTCGTCGCCGCGGGCTGCGGCGGGAAGGAACACGGCGACGCTGCACCCGCCGACGCGGGCGGTGACGCCGCACCCGTTGCCGACGCGGCCCGCGACAGCGGCGGCATCCCCTTCCCGGAGGCCGGCGACTACGACGCGTGGATGCCTGAGCCCAACGTCGGCGACGCGGGCGCCTCGCTGTTCGGGGCCGGCCCCGCCGATTTCGGACCGGCGGTCAGGGTCGACTCGGTCGTGATCCCCGGCCCCGAGATCGGCCTGGACCTGGACGGCGACGCCACCACCGACAACGAGTTCGGCTCGTTGCCGGTGGGGTTGCCCGAGCTCAACGATGCGCTCGCCACGGCCGTCGCCGACGGCACGATCATGCTCACGTTCGAGATGCGCGGGCTCGACGCGCTCTGGCTGACCGGCGGCGACGCGGCGCTGGACGTCGCCGCGTACCGCGTGGTGCCGACTGCCACGGCGGGCGAGTTCGTGGTGGCACGCTCGTCGCTCGACGCCGCCGGCGAGGCGCGCAACGAGTTCTTCGGCGCCACGATCGCCGCGCCGCCGCCGGGCGCCCTGCTGGCCGCCCAGGCGCCGTACCTGGGCACCGTGCTCTTCGGACTGCCGCTGCTCGAGCCGCGTCTCGTCGGCGAGCTGGTGGGCGATTCCGTGCCGACGCCCCAAACCCTCTCCGAGCTGGCCAACGCCGTGGTGGGCGGCGTGTACTCCGCATGCGGCATGGCGCTCATTCCCGATACCTTCCTCGGCGGCGAGTCTCTGCTGAGCCTGCTGTTGGGCTTCGGCGTGGAGCCGGACATCGACCTTTCCGGCGACGGGCTGGAGACGTTCCAGATCACGCCGGTTCTGCCCGCCGACGTCATCAGCTGCACGGACGGCGACGGCACGGTCATTCCCGATCTTCCCGGCCGACCTTGCGCGTGCGACGAGCGAATCGAGGACGGCATGTCGCTGGCCCTGCAGATTCATGCTGCGGCGGTGACGCTGGTGGGCGTGGAGCCCTAGGGGGCCCTGCTGGACCTCAGCGGCAAGACGCTCGGTAGCTATCGCATCCTCTCACTGCTGGGCGAGGGGGGCATGGGCACGGTCTGGCTGGCCGAGCACGAGGCCATCGGACGCAAGGTGGCCATCAAGGTCCTGCACCCGGAGTTCGCGGTGAAGGATGCCATCGTGCAGCGCTTCTTCAACGAGGCGCGCGCGGCGAACCGCGTACAGCATTCGAGCATCGTCGACGTTTACGACTACGGGCGGTCGCCGGAGGTAGGGGCCTATCTGGTGATGGAGTACCTGCAGGGCGAGAGCCTGGCGGCGCGGCTGGAGCGGGTGGGGCATCTGGGGCCGCGCACCACGGTGGCGATCCTGCGGCGCGTGGCGGCGGCGCTGGGCGCGGCGCACCGGCGCGATCTGGTGCATCGCGACCTCAAGCCGGACAATCTCTTCTTGGTGCCGGACGCGGACCATCCGGGCGGCGAGCGCGTCAAGGTGCTCGACTTCGGCGTAGCCAAGCTCATGGAGCAGGGCGAGCGCCGCGGCGTGCTTACGGGCACGGGCACGGTCTTGGGGACGCCGCGCTACATGTCGCCGGAGCAGTGCGACGGCGCCAAGGACGTCGACTCACGTTCCGACGTGTACTCGCTGGGCGTCATCGCCTACGAGTGCCTGTGTGGGCGCGCGCCGTTCGTGTCCGAGGGGTACGGCGAGCTGATGGTGGATCACATCACGCGCGACCCTCCGCCGCTGCACGCGATGCGCCCCGAGGTGCCCGCCGCGCTCGAGGAGATTGTGCTGGTGGCGCTGGCGAAGTACCCCGGCGACCGTTACCAGACGATGGAAGAGATGGCGGACGCGCTGGCCGACGCCGTCGCGGAATTGCCCGACGACGAGCCGGAAGAGGCGGTCGGACCGGCGGCGCGGGGCAGTGGTGCGCGGGCGGCAGGGCCGCGCGCGGGCGCGGGCACGGAGGGCGGGGCGGCGCCGCTGGCGCCCACCGTCGCCGCGTCGTCGTCGCGCTCGGCTGCCTCCGAGGCGCCCAAGGCGCGCTCGGGGGCACGCTCCGGGCCCGGCGCGGGTCCGCGATCGACCTCGCGTCCAGCGCGCGTGGCGAGCGTGGCTACGACGAGCGCGGCCACGCCGGCGGAGACACCGGGCAGCGCTCGGCGCGCGCCGAGCACGCTGTCCGCCAGCGCGGTCGAGATGGCGCCGGGGCCAAGGCGACCGCCGTGGGTCCTTCCGGCGGCGGCGGTCGTCCTCCTGGCCGCGGTGGCCATGGGCGTCGGGCTCTACGGACGGGGACAGCGTGGCACCGGCCCTGGTGCCGCGGCGCCCGCGTCCCCGCCGGCCGCCGCGTTGGGGGAGGCGAGAGCGCCGGCGTCGGCGTGGGCACCAGCGACGGGTGCCGGTGCGGGCGTCGCGACGGC
>DASYRF010000333.1:0-28417 GCA_036004705.1 Myxococcota bacterium | reverse complement strand
GGTCTGGCGCGTCCAGCCCTCGAAGAGGTCGCCCAGCGCGAGGCGGATGCGGTCGGCCATCACGCGCGGGTCGGCGCGCGCTGTGGTGAGGTGAGCCGAAGACGGGAAGTCCGCCCCCAGGAGCTCGCCGATGAAGTCGGTCGTCCCGCGCACGCGCGAGTCGGCGGCGTCGCCGAGGTGGGCGCCGGCCACCAGCGCCGCCACGCGCGCCCGCGCCTCCTCCGGCGGCGTTCCTTCCGGGAGCCGCGCGCGGAAGCGCAGCACCTCCTGGATCACTGCAAGCGGGCTGGAGGCGCGCGCCGGCTCGCCGCGGCCCTCCAGGTACATGAACGTCTCGGGCTGCGCCTCCAGCCAGCGCTGCAGCTCGAAGCGCAGGCGGCTCTTGCCGATGCCCGGCGAGCCGACCACCAGCGCCGCCGCGGCGCGCCCGCTCGCGTGCACGCGCCTCACCAGCGCGGCAAGGCGGTCGAGCTCCTCGGCGCGCCCGACGAATGGCACCTCCACGCCGCCCACCTCGCGCACGCCCAGCGCGCGCAGCCCCGGCTTCTCGCCCAGGACGAGCGCGCCCCGCACCTCGAAGCCGCCGTGGATCCGCCGTAGCGTGTCGGGGCAAGCGCCGACGGTCGCCGGCTCGAAATGCGGCGCCTCCGCGCCGTGGCCGTCGCCGTCCCTCGCCCCGGCGGCGCCCGGCGGCGCTCCCTCCGCGCCGTCGCCGTCGCGGTCGCTCCGCTCCGGGCCCGCCGCGACCGCCTCGATGGCGCCGTCTTCGAGCGCCGTCTCCGCGGCGGTGATCGCGTCGCCGGTGCCAGTGCCGGCACCAGGGTGTCCGAGCACCGCCTTGCCGGTGCCCACGCCGAGCCGCGCCGCCCAGGGCCGCGCCGCCAGCGCCGCGCGCACCGCGCGCTCCGCCTCGTCGCCCGTCCACTCGGCGCCGCCGAAGAGCCCCGCCGCGCGCCCGCCGCGCAGCGCCGAGGCGATGCCGCCGTGCTCGCGCACCTCGCGCAGGAACGCCTGCAGCGCCTCCGGCCCGCGCACGCCCTCCGCCAGCACCGCCGATACGAGCCGCACCTCGTCCGCCAGCGCCGGCGGCGGCAGCGCGGCCGGGGAGGGCGCCGTCTCCGCGGCGCCCACGTCGACGCTCGGCGTCGCCGCGTCCGCATCGGCCGCGTCCAGGGCTCCGGCCGCCGTTGATGTCCCGGCCGCACCTGCCGCACCCGCCGCGCCCGCCGCCCCAACGGCACCCGGTGCCGCCGCCGCCGCCGCGCTGCCCCCACGCGCCTCCGCCGCGGAGCCGCCGACCACCACTCCCCTTCGCGCCGGCGCGATCGGCGCCTGGGCCGCCGCCTCGAGCGCCCGCCGGAGGCCGTCCATCGTCGAGAATCGTTCCGCCGGGTCCTTCGACAGCGCGCGCTCGATGGCCACCGCCAGCGCCGCGGGCACGTGCGGCGGCAGCGGGTCAGCCGGCTCCGCCAGAATGCGGACGAGCTCCGCCATCGGGCTCCCGCCCGCCCAGAACGGCGGCCGCCCCGCCACCGCGTGGTGCAGCACCGCGCCGAGCGACCACACGTCGGACCGCTCGTCTTCGGCACGGAGCCCCGACGCCTGCTCCGGAGACATGTAGGAAGGGGTCCCCACGACGATCCCGCGCGCCGTGAGGCGCGTGTCGCCGCCGCCGTCCAGCCCTTCGGTGAGCGATCCCAGCGCCAGGCCGAAGTCCAGCACCTTCAGCGTCCCGTCGCCGCACACGAAGAGGTTTCCCGGCTTGACGTCGCGGTGGACGATGCCCGCCGCGTGCGCCGCGCCGAGCCCCGCCGCCGCCTGCGCCCCCAGCGACGCCACCTCCGCCGGCGGCAGCGACCCGCGCTCCTTCAGCACCAGATCCAGCGGGCGCCCTTCCAGCAGCTCCATCGCCAGCAGCGCCCGACTCCCGCCGCCGCCCTCCTGCGGCCGCAGCGCCGCCGGCGGAACGAAGTCGAGCGCGCGCACCACGTTCGGGTGGTCCAGCGCCAGCAGCAGCCGTGCCTCGCGCTCGAACCGCCGCAGCGCGGCCGGGTCCGCGCCCTCTGTACGCAGCAGCTTCAGCGCCACGCGCGTGCCGTCCGCGTCCTCGGCGCGCCAGACCTCCCCCATCCCGCCCACGCCGATACGCTCGAGCAGCCGCCACCGTCCGACCCGTTCGCTCGGCGCGACGCTCATCCCCGCATTGTATGCCCAACCCGCCTCGCGTTGCCGCGCGCTCACGCGGCCGACGTTTCGTTTCGCCGGCGCGCCGGGCGCCGCCTCAGCGCCGCGAGGCCCCGCCCGCAGGCCACCGAGCTTCAGTGGTTGAGCCGCAGCGGGCGGCGGTCAGGCCCCGAGCCGTCCGCGGCGCCGCCGCGTCGCGCCGCCGCCGCGCGTCGCGCCCGCCAAGGCAGCCGCCAGCAGCGCGGCGATCCACGCACCCGTGGCGCCGCGCGTGCGCGCGCCGGCGATCGCGCAGCTGCATCCGTCCCGGACGCCGTCGTCCGCCGCACCGGCATCCGTGCCGCTCCCGGCGCCGGCGTCGGTGCCAGTCCCGGCGCCGCCGTCGGTGCCGGGCGTCGGGCAGGTCGCCGTGCCAGCCGGCACGCACAAGCGCGTAGGACCGTCGAAGTCCGCCTCGTCGGCGCCGACCGGCGCGCAGGCCTCCGTGTCGTAGCCGGCGCGGTTGCCCGCGCCATCTTCGACCTCGACGCGCGCGCAGAACGTCGACCAGGCCGCCAGCGGATTGACGGGCGGCAGCGGCGTACACGGGTCGTAAGAGGCGCAGCTCGCTCCCCGCGGCGCGTGTGCCTCGAAGCCGATCGACGTGGGCTCCGCCGGCAGCGTGCCCGCCGCGTCGTACGCGTAGACGCGCACGAGCAAGCCGGCCGGGGCGGTAGTGTCGTCCGGCGCTGCGCCCCACGCGAGCGTCGTGCTCGGCAGCACCGTCCCCGCGAGCGGCGTGATGAGGTCGCAATCCACGGCCTCGCCCTCCGAGCACAGGATCGTCGTGCGCGTCGCGGCGACCGACGTGACGCCCGCGAAGACCGGCGGCGTTCCGTCGGGGCCGGCGCCGAGGACGAACGAAGCGCTTGCCACTGCGCTCGCGGCCGTCTCGATGGTGACGCTCACCAGCCGGCCCGCGTCGAACGGGACGGCGGGCGTCCATGCCCAGACGTCATACGTGGTGCCGTGGCCGTTCGTTCCGTAGGCGCCGACGACCGCCAGCGCACCGGTGATCGCCTCGAAGGCGCCGTCTCCGTACTGCGCCGTGACGAGCGGATCGCCCGCGTCGGCGCCCCCCCAGAGGAGGAGGCGCGCGTTCGTCGCCACGTCGAGGCTGCCGGTCGCCGGGTAGATCACCTCGAGTGGCGGGTCGTCGCACAGGCAGTCCGCCGCGGCCGGGCGCGCCGCGCCAAGCGCTGCCAGCATTGTCCACGTCGCTATCGACCGAAGGTTCATTTGAGCGTCTCCCATGCGCGGATCGTCAGCGGGAACGGATGCGACCTCCGGGACCGCGGTCGCTGCAATCTTCGCGCCGCCATGCCATTCCGACTATCTGCGCCGGATCCCCGCACGCGCTCCGGACACGCGCGTCGCCCGCGTGGGGAGCTTCGCTACACCCGACCGGGCGCTGCGCGGCGCGTATTTGGTCACCGGTCGCGATGTTCGACTCGAAGTCGAGTTTGTGCGTCGTTTGTTCCGTCAGCCGGCAAACAAAGCTGCGTCTCCCCGCGACCGTCGGGACGACGAGTGGGCCCGACCGTACGTGCACGAGCGAGACGGGTCCTCGGGCTGGCGGCATGGGGTCTGCCGGCCTCAGCGCCACCGCTGCAACCACGCGAATCCACGTGCGCGGCCCAAGGTATGGAAGTTGCTACGTTGACGTCCTTGCTTCGAAAGGAGCGGCATGGGCAATACGCACAACCTGGACCTCTATGTGCACAAGGGGGATCACTCGTGCCTCGGCTGCGTGGCGGCCGAGGAGGGCGCCGGGGCGGATTCCGAGGCCGGGGCGAGCGGCGGCGGTGCGGCGGCGGGCGGTGCACCCACGCCAACCGGAGGCGCCGCGGGGGCCGGAGGGGCCGCCGGGGGCGGTGCCACGCCGCCGGAGACGCCTCCCGACGCGCCTCCGCTCGGGCAGGAGCACCTCATCGAAGTCCAGATCGTCAACGCCGCGGGCGCGCCCGTCCGCGGCCTGGCCTGCGAGGTCACGCTCCCCGACGGCTCGAAGCGCGGGGGCACCACTACCGCGGACGGCTACCTGCGCTTGAGCGTCTCGCCGCATACCGGCGCCTTCACGCTCGACCTCCCCGACGCCGCCTTCGCCGGCGACCGCTGACGTGGGCGGCGCGCCCATCCCGTTCGTACGCGGGCTGCAGCTCCAGATCGGCCTGCCGGCGCAGGTGCAGCTCCCGCCGCGCGTCTTCCGCGGCCGCCTCACCGGCATGCTCTTCGACACCGACAAGGCCTTCCTGCTTCCGTCCTCGCGCCGGAGGACCTGACGCTGGCGCACGAGCTGCACCACGTACTGCACAACCGCCACGACGATCCCGCCGCCATCCGCGAGCACTACACCTTCAACACCAGCGCGCCGAACGGTTCGGCGTGGCCCTGCCGGACGTGCGCATCTACCGGCGCGTGCAGAAAACTGCTCGCCGACGAAAACCGCGAGGGCATGCGCGCCACCGCCGCGGTGCTCCTGCGCATGTACGACGCGGTGATGCACGTCCCCCGTCGACGAGGCGAAGCGCGACAAGCTCCACGCGCTCCTCTCGGAGGACACGCTGGGCCTGCTGGAGCGCCTCGACCAGCGCCGCGCGATGCTGCGCTACCTCGTGGGATTGCCGCCTCTGCCGCCGCCCCCGCCCGCGGCAGCGCCGCCAGCCGGAGGCGAAATCGGGCCTTGACACCTCCCCGGGCGCCTGGTTATAGGCTCGTGCGCCCAGGTCGGTGTGATTCCGGCGGGTTGCGGCCTCATGAAAGTCCGTGTCTGTGATATCCGTGGTGCAGGGGCGGCGGGGCTGCCGGTGGACTTCCAGCCGGGTCCGCAGTGGTACGCCGCAGCGCTGCAGGGGATGGCGGCAGACACGTCGCGGGGCGCGCTCGGGGGCGAAATGCTCCTGACGCAAGTAGATGAAAGCATCCTTGTTTCCGGGCGGGTCGAGGCGAGGCTGTCGATGGCTTGCGTTCGGTGCCTCCGCGAGACGCCGGTCTCGCAGGGCCTCGACATGAACATGATCTTGTTGCCCCGCCGGGCGGCCCAGCAGGACGCCCCGGGACAGGAAGCGGCGGACGACGAAGAGGTGTCTTACTACGCCGGCGACGACATCGATGTCGGCGATCTGGTCCGCGAGGCGCTCCTGCTGGCGCTGCCGGCGTACCCGTTGTGTCGCGAGGAGTGTCGCGGATTGTGCCCGCGGTGCGGCACGGATCTGAACGACGGCCCCTGCGGTTGCCCCGCCGAGGTCGAAACCCCGTTCGGTGTCTTGCGCGGTTTGAAGATCGAACAAGGCTAGAACAGCAAGAGGAGCGTCATGGCCGTCCCCAAGAAAAAGAAGTCGCGCGCCCAGACCGCCGTGCGCCGCTCGGCGTGGGGTGCCACCCTGCGCGCGGGCAGCTACGTCGCCTGCCCGAAGTGCAACGAGCCGATGCAGCCGCACCGCGTCTGCCCGTCCTGCGGTCAGTACCGCGGCCGGCAAGTCGTCGAGAAGGAGACCTCCGAGGCTTAGGCCGCCCGCGGCCGCCCGGCCGCGCGCCCGGCTCGACCGCCCCGGTAGCCGCTTCGCATGATCGTCATCGCCGTCGACGCCATGGGTGGCGACAAGGCCCCCGCGGTCGCCGTCGAGGGCGCCGTCCTCGCGGCGCAGGACCGCGCCTCGTCCGTCGTGCTGGTGGGCGACGAGACCAAGATCCGCGCCGAGCTCGCCCGGCTCGGCGCGCCGCCTTCGCTCCCGGTGCAAGTTCACCACGCCTCGCAGGTGATTGAGATGCACGAGCATCCGGCGCTGGCGGTGCGGCGCAAGCGCGACGCCTCGATGCGCGTGTGCTTCGACCTCGTCGCCGCCGGGCGCGCCAGCGCCGTCGTGTCGGCCGGCAACTCCGGCGGGGTCATGGCCTCGGCGCTGCGCACGCACGGGCGCATCAAGGGGGTCGAGCGCCCCGCCATCGCCACGCTCATCCCCACGCGCGCCGGCGGGTACGTCGTGCTCATCGACTCGGGCGCCAACACCGATTGCAAGCCGCTGCACCTCGCGCAGTTCGGGCTGATGGGCGCGCAGTACGCGCGCAACATGTTGCGCGTGCACGCACCGCGCATCGCCATCCTCTCGAACGGCGAGGAGGTCACGAAGGGCACGTGGCTGACGCGCGAGGCGGCCGAGCTGCTGCGCCGGTTCGCCCCGCAGAACTACGTCGGCTACGTGGAGGGGCGCGACATCTTCAAGCCGCTCGCCGACGTCGTCGTTTGCGACGGCTTCACCGGCAACGTGGTCCTCAAGACCGTCGAGGGGCTGGTGGTGGCGGCGATGGACATGTTGAAGGAGGAGATCTACGCGCGGCGCGAGGCGGTGCTGGGCGCCGCGCTGATGAAGCGCGCCCTCTCCGCCTTCAAGAAGCGCGTGAACTACGAGGAGGTCGGCGGCGCGCCGCTCTTGGGCACGCGCGCCACGGCCATCATCGCCCATGGCGGGTCGAGCGCCAAGGCCATCAAGAACGCCATCCACGTGGCGGAGCGGGCGGCGCTGTCCGACGTGACGGGGTTGATCGATCGGTCCATCGCCGAGGTGCACGCGCGGCACGGCGACGTCGCCGCCGCCGCAGCTGCCCGCGGGGCGAACGGCGCGGGCGCGGGCGCGGGCGTGGGCGAAGGCGAAGGCGAAGGCGAAGGCGAAGGCGAAGGCGAAGGCGAGCACGGGCGCGAGGCCGGGGCGGCCGGCACGAACGGCGCGGGGACGGCGGGCGAGGGGGCGGAAGCGACGCACCGGCGAGGCCGCGGCTTGCGGCCCGCCCAGGGGACGGGCGCATGACGACGACGGCGGCCACGGCGACAGCGGCGACCGTAGCGGCGGCCACGCCGCGGGGCTTCTCGCGCATCATCGGGTCGGGCTCGTACCTTCCGGAAAAGGTGCTGACGAACCAGGACCTCATGCGCATCGTCGACACGTCCGACGAGTGGATCACCGAGCGCACCGGCATCAAGAAGCGCCACATCGCCTCCGACGACGAGCTGACGAGCGACCTGGCGGTCAAGGCGGCCCAGCGCGCCCTGGCCGAGGCGGGCATCGCCGCCGCCGACCTCGATCTGGTGGTCGTGGGCACGGTCACCGGCGACATGCAGATGCCGTCCACCGCCGCCTACGTGATGGCGAAGCTCGGCGCCACGCGCGCCTGCGGCTTCGACATCAGCGCCGCCTGCTCGGGCTTCGTGCACGGGCTCGCCGTCGCCGACAAGTTCATCTCGCTGCGGTCCGCGCGCCACGCGCTGGTCATCGGCGTGGAGCTGCTGTCGCGCTTCCTGGACTGGACCGACCGCAGCACCTGCGTGATCTTCGGCGACGCCGCCGGCGCGCAGGTGCTCGCCTACACCGACGACCCGGCGCACAGCGTGCTCTCCACGCACCTCTTCGCCGACGGCACCCGGGCCGACATCCTCACCATCCCCGGGTCCGGCAGCCGCAACCCGGTGCGCGAGGGCTACGACTTCAAGAAGGCGTTCATCTATATGGAGGGGCGCGAGGTGTTCAAGGTCGCGGTCCGCAACATCGTGGACGCGAGCGAGGTGGCGCTGCGCCACAACGGCCTCACCGCCGCGGACGTCGACTGGGTGGTTCCGCACCAGGCCAACCTGCGCATCGTCGAAGGCGTCCAGCGGCGGCTGGGCATCCCCTGGGAGAAGTGGTGCCTGAACATCGACCGGACCGGCAACACGTCGAGCGCCTCCATCCCCGTGGCGTTCGACGAGTACAAGGACCGCTTCAAGCCCGGCGACGTGCTGCTGCTGAGCGCGCTGGGGGCGGGGCTGAACTGGGGCTCGGCGCTGGTGCGCTGGTAGCGGCGGAGAAGGGACCATGCTGGCGTTCGTGTTCCCCGGCCAGGGGAGCCAGGCAGTGGGGATGGGGAAGGACCTGGCGGCGTCTTCGCCGGCGGCAGCCTCGGTGTACGAGCGCGCCGACGAGGCGCTGGGCGGGCCGGGCATCTCGCGCACGTGCTTCGAGGGCCCCGAGGAGGCGCTGCTGCTCACCGCCAACCAGCAGCCGGCCATTTTCAGCACGGCGGTGGCGGCGTTCGAGGCGCTGCGTGAGGCGCTGGGCGGGGACTTCCCGCGCGCGGCGTTCATGGCCGGGCATTCGCTGGGCGAGTACGCCGCGCTTTACGCGGCGGGCGCGCTGTCGGTGGAGGACGGGGTGCGCACGGTGCGCGCGCGCGGGCTGGCGATGCAGGACGCGGTGCCGGCCGGCGTGGGGGCGATGGCGGCGGTCATCGGGCTGGAGGCGGCCGACGTGGAGGCAGGCTGCGCCGCGGCCGCCGCCCCCGGAGAGCCGGTCTCTGCGGCGAATTTCAACGGCGGCGGGCAGGTCGTCATCGCGGGCCACGCCAAGGCGGTGGCGCGCGCCGGCGAGACGCTGAAGGCGCGCGGCGCCAAGCGTATCCTGCAACTTAAAGTAAGCGCGCCCTTCCACTGCGCGCTCATGGAGCCGGCCGCGCGGCGCCTGGGCGAGGCGCTGGGGAGCATCGAGATCGGCGCGCTGGCCACGCCGGTGGTGACGAACGTGGAGGCGATGCCCAACGCCGATCGCGCGCGGGTGAAGGATCTGCTGGTGCGGCAGGTCACCTCGCCGGTGCGCTGGGAGGCCACCGTGCGCTTCCTCGGCGGCGCCGGAGTACGGCGCGTCGTGGAGGTCGGCCCGGGGACGGTACTGGCGGGGCTCGTCAAGCGCATCGACAAGTCCATCGACGTGCTGAGCGTGGGCGACAAGGCGTCGCTCGACAAGGCGACGGAGGTGCTGCGTGCCTGAAGCGCGGGATCTGGCGGGAAAGACGGCGCTGGTGACGGGCGGCTCGCGCGGCATCGGGCGCGCCTGCAGCGTGGAGCTCGGGCGGCGGGGCGCCAAGGTGCTCGTGAACTACGTCGCCAACGAGGAGGCCGCGCGGGCGGCGGTGGCCGCGGTGCGCGAGGCGGGCGGGGAGGCGGCGCTGGCGCGCTTCGACGTGGCCGACGCGGCCGCCGTGGTAGCGGGCGTGAAGGAGGCGGCGGCGGCGCACGGCGCGCTGCACCTGCTGGTGAACAGCGCCGGCATCGCCATCGACGGTCTGATGATGCGCGTGAAGGACGACGACCTGGAGCGGACGCTGCGCGTGAACCTCATGGGCACGTACTACGTCAGCCGCGAGGTGCAGAAGCTGATGCTGCGCCAGAAGGGCGGGCGCGTCGTCAACGTCACGTCGGTCATCGGCGAGCGCGGCAACGTCGGGCAGAGCGCCTACTCGGCGTCGAAGGCGGGGATCATCGGGCTGACCAAGTCGATGGCGCACGAGCTGGCCTCGCGCAACATCCTGGTCAACGCCGTCTCGCCCGGCTACATCGACACCGACATGACGGCGAGCCTGACCCCGGAGATGCGCGCCAAGCTCATTGAGCACATTCCGCTCGGGCGGACGGGGACGGCGGACGAGGTGGCGCGCGTAGTGGCGTTCCTCTGCGGCGAGGGGGCCAGCTACATCACCGGGCAGGTGATTCGCGTCAACGGCGGGATGTACGTGTAGTTTGAGGTCGTAGCAGCACGGTCTTGGTGTATGAGAGCCTGTACGTAGCGTAGCGCAGCGCAGCGGTGCATTCGGTCCGAGAGCCGACGAGGCCGGGACGACAGCTGGAGGAGCCCCATGGCGGACGAGCTTGCTGACAAGGTAGTGGCGATCATCGCGGAGCGGCTGGATGTGGAGAAGGAGAAGGTCACGATGGAGGCGTCGTTCCAGAACGACCTGGGCGCCGACTCGCTGGCCATCGTCGAGCTGGTGATGGAGCTCGAGGAAGAGTTCAAGATCGAGATCTCCGACGAGGAGGCCGAGAAGATCACCACGGTGAAGGACGCCGTGGAGTTCATCCGCTCCCATAGCTGAGGGGCGAAGGAAGCACGATGGAGAATCGCGTCGCCATCACGGGCATCGGTCTGGTGACCCCGCTGGGGAATGATCTGCCCACGACCTGGGACGGCATCGTCAAGGGCCGGAGCGGCATCGCCCCGATCGCGGCGTTCGACGCCACGCCCTTCCGCACGCATTTCGGTGGAGAGGTGAAGGGGTTCGACGCCACGAAGTTCATCGACAAGGTGGAGGCGCGGCATATGGACCGCTACGCCCACTTTGCGATCGTGGCGGCCGAGGAAGCGCTGCGCGATTCGGGGTTCGTCGTGACCCCCGAGAACGCCGAGAACGTAGGGGTGCTGCTCGGGGTGGGGCTGGGCGGGCTTCAGACCCTGGAGGACAACCACCGCGCGCTGCTGGAGCGCGGCGCCAAGCGGATGAACCCGTTCATGGTGCCGATGATGATCGCGAACATCGCCCCCGGGATCATCGCCATCCGCGTGGGGGCGAAGGGGCCGAACTACACGCTGACGTCGGCGTGCGCGTCGGCGGCCCACTCCATCGGCGACTCGGCGGAGCTGATCAAGTCGGGCGTGTGCGAAGCGGTGATCACCGGCGGGTCGGAGGCGGCGCTCACGCGCACCGGCGTGGGCGGCTTTTGCGCGATGCGGGCGCTGTCGACCCGCAACGAAGAGCCGGCGCGGGCGAGCCGGCCGTTCGACAAGGGGCGCGACGGGTTCGTCATCGCCGAAGGCGCCGGGCTACTGGTGCTGGAAAATCTGGAGAACGCGCGCAAGCGCGGGGCGCACATCTACGCCGAAGTGGTCGGCTATGGGCGCACCTGCGACGCGCATCACATCACGGCGCCGGACCCGGTGGGCGACGGGGCGGCGCGGGCGATGAAGATGGCGCTGCGGCTGGGGCGCGTGGACCCGGAACGCGTGGGCTACGTCAACGCGCACGGGACCTCGACCGAGCAGGGCGACGTGGCCGAGACGATCGCGCTGAAGTCCGTTTTCGGCGACTACGCGAAGAAGAAGCTGATGGTGTCGAGCACCAAGTCGATGACGGGGCACACGCTGGGCGCGGCGGGTGGACTGGAGACGGCGTTCACGGCGCTGGCGTTGCACCACGGCGTGCTGCCGCCCACCATCAACTACGAAGAGCCCGATCCGGCGTGCGACCTCGACTACGTGCCCAACACGGCGCGCGAAGTGAAGATCGACTACGCCATGAACAATTCGTTCGGCTTCGGCGGCACGAACGTGTCGCTGGTGCTGCGCCGTTTCAACGGAGCGTAGCGGTGAAGCTGGTGCTGGGCGCCGACCACGGCGGCTTCGCGCTCAAGGCGGCGCTGGCCGCGCACTTGAAGGAGGACGGACACACCGTCGTGGACCTGGGCGCGAACGGCCCGGAGCGCGTGGATTATCCGGACTACGCGGAGAAGGTGGCGCACGCGGTGGCCTCGGGCGAGGCCGACGCGGGGCTGTTGTGCTGCGGCACGGGGATTGGCATGAGCATCGCCGCGAACAAGGTGGCGGGCGTGCGCGCCGCGGTGGTGAGCGACCCCTACAGCGCGCGCATGGCGAAGGAGCACAACGACGCGAACGTGCTGTGCCTGGGCGGGCGCGTCGTGGGCGACGAGCTGGGGCTGGAGTGCCTGCGCGCATGGCTCGGGGCGCGCTTCCAGGGCGGCCGGCACGCCGACCGCGTGGCCAAGATCCAGGCGCTCGACGGAACGCTGGACCTGCCCACGACGTTCAACGCGCCGACCAAGACGTTCATCCCGCCCGCCGTGCTGCGGCAGAAGCCCCCCGAAGACAAGTAGCGCGCGGCGCGCGGCGTTCCAAAGCGCGCGGTCCCGGCGTACGCTGGAGGGGCGAGGAGGGACGATGGCGCGCGGGAACGGCGGCGTCCGGGGGTCGGCGTCGGTGTCGGGGTCGGCATCGGCGTCGGCGTCGGGGTCGGCGCCGGTGTTGGCGTGGGCGTCGGCGCTGGGGGCGCTGGCGGTGGGGGCGGCGGGGTGCGGCGGGTGCGGCGACGGGCCGCCGTCGACGGTGTTTCCCGACGCGGCGGTCGAGGAGACGCCGACGTGCACGGTGGCCGGGGGCACCGACCCGGTGGCGGAGCCCGCGTTCGTGCGCAACCTGCCGGGCAACACCGCCTGGTACTCGTCCCCGGCGATCGCCGACCTGGACGGCGACGGGCGCAACGAGATCGTCGCGCCCTTCTACGACGTCTTCGTGTACGACGACCAGGGCAACGTCCTCGACCAGGAGCCCACCGACGTCTACCACTACGGGCGGGTGTACGCGCCCGCCGTGGTCGCGGATCTGGACCGCGACGGCGTGACGGAGGTCGTGGTGGGCGGGTCCAACGGCTCGGTCGCCGACTACGAGTTCGTCGGCGGCGGGCTTTCGATCAAGCCCGGCTGGCCGGTGACCGCGTGCAACGGCTCGGCCTGCGACCAGGTGGAGGTGCGCGGCATGGCGGCCGACGACCTGGACGGCGACGGCACCATCGAGATCGTCGTCACGAACACCGAGACCGACGACCTCGGCGCGCAGGTGTGGGTCTTCGAGCCGGACGGCACGATCTACGACGTCGCCGGCACGGCCTGGGATTCGTGGCCGCGCTACAACGACCTCACGGGGCCGGGCAACGACGCCGACGCCAACGGCATGGGCCACGACGGCTACGGCTGCTACGGGCTCAACGTCGGCACCGGCAACATCGACGACGACCCCGACGTCGAGATCATCGTCACGTACGACAACCACCAGATCAACGCCTTCAACCCCGACGGCACGTCGATCACGGCGTCGAGCTACTTCACGAATCGCGCCACCGAATGGGAGAACCTGCCGCTCGATTGGGGGCAGTTCATCCGCTACCTCGATCCGGCTGTCGAGGAGGCGCACTACGACCTGCACACCGGCGAATGGCCGGGCCCGTCCTGGACGCCGTGGCTGCAGTGGACGGCCTCGCCCCCGTCCGTGGCCGACGTGGACGGCGACGGGGACAACGAGGTCATCGGCGTGCCGAACGTCGAGGAGAACGAGCCTTACGAGACCATCGCGCACGCCTTCATGGTGCTGGAGGGAAGCTACGGCGACGGCAGCCGCAGCGCGCGGCGGCTGGCGGGCTGGGAGGAGCTGCCCGAGACCGACCATCCCTGGGCGCGCGGCGCGGGCGACTGGTACCCGCCCGACGGCGTGCCGGCGCCGTCCGTCGCCAGCATCCTCGGCGACACGCGTCCCGAGATCGTCGCCCCCGGGAACGACGGCTTCATGTACGGCATCGGCCCCGACGCCGACCTGCTCTGGCGCTTCAACTACGCCATGGGCGCCGCCAAGACGTTCGCCTCCGAGGCCACGATCGCGGACCTCAACCGCGACGGCCGCCCCGAGGTGATCTTCACGACGTACGCCCTGCGCCCCGACGCGGGCCGGCTCGTGGTGCTGGCCAACACCGGGGCGCTGCTCTACGACGTCACGCTCCCCGCACAAGGTGACAACGGCAACGGCATCGGTGGGCCGGCGGCCCCCACCGTCGGCGACGTCGACGGCGACGGCGCGCTCGAGGTGCTGGTGATGACGTTCGACCACGGCCTCGACGTCTTCACCGTGGCGGGGTCGGGGGACAACTGCCTGCCGTGGCCGACGGGGCGGGGGAACCTGCTGCGCAACGGCCGCGGGCCAGCGTACGTCGGGCCGTGACGTCGCCGCCGCCGCGCCCGGCGCTGGAGCACGTCGAGCGCGACCCGCACGCGCGGTCGTTCTTCGCGCTCACGCCCGACAGAATCCTCGACACCGTCGAGCGCCAGGGGCTGCACCCCACCGGCCGCTGCGTGGCGCTCAACAGCCTCGAGAACCGCGTCTACGACGTGGAGCTCGAGCCGGACGGCGGCGAGGCGCCGGTGCGCCTGGTGATGAAGTTCTATCGCCCTGGGCGCTGGTCGCGGGAGACGATCCTCGACGAGCACCGCTTCCTCGCCGAGCTGGCGGCGCAGGGGCTGCCGGTCGTGCCGCCGGTGGACCTGGCGGCGGGCAGCCTGCCGGCCGCCCAAGGCGCGGCGAGCGCGGTTGCGCCGACCGCTTCCGCGCCCTCGTTGGGCGGCGGGGCTTTGGGCACGCCGGTGACGCTCGGCGAGACGGAGGGCATCTTCTACGCCGGCTTCCCGCGGCGGCGCGGGCGGCCGCCCGACGAGCTCGACGACGACACGCTGCGCCGCCTGGGGCGGTTGCTCGCGTCGATACACAACGTTGGCGCGCGCGCGGGCGCGCCGCACCGCCTGTCCCTCGACCCGCAGCGCGCGCTGGTGCAGTCGGCGGAGGAGCTGGCGGCGCGCGGCCTCTTCCCCGCCGGCGTGGAGGCGCGCTACCTCGCGGCGGCGCGGGCGCTGGCGGCGTTGGCCGCGCCCTGGCTGGAAGGTGTGTCCTGCATCCGTCTGCACGGCGATTGCCACCTGGGGAATCTGCTCGTCGGCGTGGACGGCATCGTCTTCGTCGACTTCGACGATATGATCGTCGGGCCGGCGGTACAGGACTTGTGGCTGGCGACGCCCGGCCGCGACGGCGAGGCGCTCCGCCAGCGCGACGTGCTGCTCGACGGCTACGCGGAGCTGCGCGCGTTCGACCGCAGCACCCTGCGGCTCGTCGAGGTGCTGCGGGCGATGCGCTTCGTCGCCTACTCGGCGTGGGTGGCGCGCCGCTGGGACGACCCCAGCTTCCCGCGCGCGTTCCCCGACTTTCACACCGAGCGCTACTGGGTGGAGGAGCTGCGCATGCTGGAGGAGCAGCGCGACCTCGTCGAGCGCCTCGGGCGCGGCGAGGACGGCGCCCCCGCTGGCGGCGAGCCGGAGCAGGACCTTGGCGGCGCCGGCGGCGAGGACGACCCCGCCTGGAAGCTCTGAGACGCGGCGCGCGTGCCGGCTGCCCGCCGCGGCTCAGCGGTACTTCACTTCGCGGTCTTGAAAGGCGGGCGCGCCATCGCGCCCCGATGCGCCACGTGCGGTGCGGGAGGCGGCGGCATCGCCACCTTGCCGCGGATCTCGACCTTGTCGTCGTCGTCGGGCGGCTTCGGCGGGGGAGGGGGCGGCTTGGGCGGCGCCTTCGGCGGCGCGGCGACTTCGCCCCTCACCATCGGCTCGTCGGGGTCATTGGGGACGGCCGGCGCGACGTCCGCGGGCGGATCGTCGTCAAAGTCAGGCGCGTCGAGGTCGCCGTCGACGTCTACCTGGGGGGGCGTGCCGGCTCCACCCGCCGTGACATGGTCGGGCGGCGGCGGGGCCAGGTCGCCGCTGGTGCGCCCGAACAGGAAGCTCGCCGCCGCGCCGCCGGCCAGGGCGACGCCGCCGCCCACGAGCAGCCCGCGTAGGAGGTTGCGGCGTGTCGGCGCCGGTGTGGGCGGCAGCGTGCGCTCGCGCGTGTCCTCTTCGGCCACGCGCCGGCGCGCCTCGGCCAGGGCGACGCCGACCGCGGCGCCGAGCTCGGCGCACAGGCGCCCGAACCAAAGGCCGTTCGCGCCGCCCGAGGCACGGTCGCCGGTCTCGAGGTAGGCGGCGCAGGCGCAGGCGCGCCCGTCGCCGCAGCCCGCGCCGTCGCGCACGACGCGCGCGACGAGGGCGGCGGCGCCGTCGGCGAGATGGCCGATGCGCATGGCGGCCTCGGGCCCGGCGTCGCGGTCCTCGCCCACCATGGGCGAGCACGGATAGAGGTGGCCGCCCGTGCCGACGACGACCTGTCCGCGCAGCGGGGAGCGCGCGGTGCCGCAGCGCACGGCCGACGTCCCCACCGCGGCGGCGTCGAGCGCGCGCGCCCCGCCGGAGGCGGCGTCGCGCAGGCCGGCCTCGAACGGCTGGAAGCTCACGGTCGCGCGGCGCAGCAGGCGCGCGAGCTGCTCGCGCCCGACGGCCGTCAGCTCGTCGCGCAGCGCCGCGCGCGCAGGCAGGTCCCACGGCGCGCGCAGCGACAGGTTCGCGCGCACCGTCGCCACGCCCTCGTCCCACAGCCAGCGCACCGAGCGGAACACGAACGGCGCGGTGGCCGGAGTGACGACCATCATCACGTCGGGGCGGGCGCCGGCGTCGATCAGCGCGCGCAGGCCACGGTGCACGGGCGCGAAGCTCGATCCGCCGCCGGCGCGCGGGCGGTTGAGGTCGTGCGCCTCCTGCACGCCGTCGAGCGAGACGGTGACGCGCATGCCGGTGCGCGCGACGAATTCCACCTGCTCCGCGCCAAGCAGCGAGCCGTTCGTCGTGCACTGCAGGAGCAGGCGCCGTCCCAGCGCCGCGGCGTGGGCCTGCGCGAGCGCGACGGCGCGCCGCATCGTGTCGAACGCGAGGAAGGGCTCGCCGCCGAAGAAGCTGAGCTGAGCGACGTCGGCGCGGTCGGCGAAGAGCAGGTCGACCGCGCGCGCGAGCGTGGCGTCGTCCATCTCCTGGCGGAAGTGCTCGCCCGCGTAGCAGTAGTGGCAGGCGAGGTTGCAGCGGTGCGTCAGCACCAGGGTGACGTCCATGGCCGAGGTACCGACGCGCGTCGGCGGCCGAAGTTTTGAGCCGCAACGATCTTCCCGGGGGGGCAGCGCCCCGGGACGAGTTGCGGTACGCTCGCGGCCGATGAGCGAGGCGCCCAAGGTTACGCCGCCCAAGGGGAATGACGCCCCTGCGCCCGCGGCGCCGACGCCCGAAGCGCCCCCCGCGCCCCGGGCGCCAGCCGCGGCTCCCGCTCCGGCCTCGGCTCCGGCTCCGGTTCCCGCTCCGGTTCCGGCTCCAGCCGCGGCGGCGGTTCCGGTTCCAGCCCCGGCGGCGGTTCCGGCTGCGGTTGCGATTCCGGCTCCGGCTGCCGCTGCGGATGCGGCTTCGGCGGCGGTTGCGGTTCCGGCTGCGGCCGGAACCGGACCCGGAACCGGAACCGGACCCGGAACCGGAACCGGAACCGGAACCGGAACCGGAACCGGAACCGGAACCGGAACCGGAACCGGAACCGGAACCGGAACCGGAACCGGAACCGGAACCGGAACCGGAACCGGAACAGGAACCGGAACCGGACTCGGACCCGGACCCGGAAAGCCGGTCGCCGCGCCGGCGCGAACGACGGCGAAGGTGCCGGTGAAGAAGAAGCAGACGGCGCCGCAGCACACGCCGCTGCCGCACGTGGCGCACAAGGCGGGCGCCTGGGCGCTCACCATCGGGGCGCTCGGCGTCGTCTATGGCGACATCGGCACGAGCCCCCTCTACGCCTTCCGCGAGTGCATCGCCAAGGACAACCCCCACGGCGTCGCCGTGAACTTGCCCAACGTCCTCGGGCTCCTCTCGCTCTTCTTCTGGTCGCTGATGCTCGGCATCAGCCTCAAGTACGCCGGCTTCGTGATGCGCGCCGACAACGACGGCCAGGGCGGCACGCTCGCCCTCATGTCGCTGGTCGCCCCACGTGGCGGGCCGTCGCGCCGCAGCACCGCCGTCTTGCTGCTGACGGGCCTGTTCGGCACGGCCCTCTTGGCCGGCGACGGCTTCATCACGCCCGCCATCTCCGTCCTCGGCGCCTTCGAAGGTCTCGAGGTCGCCACCCACCGGCTCGCCAGCTGGGTCGTGCCGCTCACGCTCGGCGTCATCGTCGCCCTCTTCGTCATCCAGCAGATCGGCACCGGCCGCATCGGCGCCATCTTCGGCCCCGTCATGGTCGTCTGGTTTCTCGTCATCGCCGCTCTCGGCATCCCGCCCATCTTGCGCAACCCCGCCGTCCTGCGCGCCGTCTATCCCGGCTACGCCATCGCCTTCTTCGCGCACCACGGCCTAAAAGGGTTCCTCATCCTCGGCTCCGTGGTGCTGTGCATCACCGGCGGCGAGGCCCTGTACGCCGACATGGGCCACTTCGGCCGCTCGCCCATCCGCCGCGCCTGGTTCCTCATCGCGTTCCCCGCCCTGCTCGTGAATTACTTCGGCCAGGGCGCCCTCGTGCTCGGGTCGCACGACCCCGACGCCCTGCGCAACCCGTTCTACTCCCTCGCTCCGAGCTGGTTCCTGTATCCGCTCGTGGTCATCGCCACGCTCGCCGCGGTCATCGCCTCGCAAGCGCTCATCTCCGGCATGTTCTCGGTGGTGCAGCAGGCCATCCAGCTCGGCTATCTGCCGCGCGTGCGCGTGCGCCACACCGCGCGCCACGAGAAGGGACAGATCTACGTCGGCTTCGTGAACTGGGTTCTCATGCTCGGTTGCCTCGCCCTCGTGCTCGCCTTCCGCAAGTCCGGCAACCTCGCCGCCGCCTACGGCATGGCGGTGACCGGCACCATGGCGGCCACGTCCATCCTCTTCGCCGTCGTGACCGTGCGCCGGTTCCGCTGGCCGATCTGGCGCGCCGCGGTGGTGCTCGTGCTGTTCCTTGCCTTCGACCTCGCGTTCTTCACCGCCAACCTGCCCAAGTTCCCCGACGGCGGCTGGTTCCCGCTGGTGGTCGCCGCGCTCGTGCTCATCATCATGACCACCTGGAAGCGCGGTCGCGAGGCGCTCGGCCGTTACCTCGCCGCGGTCACGCTTCCCACCGAGGTCTTCCTGGAGGACATGCGCCAGAACCCCGTGCACCGCGTGCGGGGTACCGCCGTCTTCATGTCCTCCAACCCCTCCGGCGTGCCGCCGGTCCTGCTGCATCACCTCAAGCACAACAAGGTGCTGCACAAGCAGGTCGTCTTCCTGTCGGTCCTCTCGGAGGACGTGCCCGAGGTGCGCGGCCGCGACCGCGTCACCGTGCGCGACCTCGGCATGGGCTTCTACCAGGTGCTGGCGCGCTACGGCTTCATGCAGACGCCCTACGTGCCCGAGATCATGGAGCGCAGCGAACCTTACGGGCTGTGCACCGACCCGGCCGACACGAGCTACTTCCTGGGCCGCGAGACGCTCCTGACGGCGCGCGGCTCCGCCGCCGGGGCGACCTCGCTCGCCGGCATCGGTCCGTCGGGCATGTCGTTCTGGCGCAAGGCGCTCTTCGCGTTCCTCTCGCGCAACGCCCCACCCATCACCACCTACTTTGGCCTGCCCGTGAACCGCGTGGTCGAGATGGGCACGCAGGTCGAGCTATAGTAAGAAGCGGGAGGGCCCCGATGCCGACGCGCAAACGACCTCGGACCGCGGCGCACGCGCCGACCGTTGCGCCCGGCGATTCCGTCGCTGGCGCCGGCGGTCTGCCCGCGCCCCTGCCCACGCCCGATCCGGCGCCCCCGGCGGGGCCGACCGCGTCGGAGCTCCTCGCCGCCACCGCCGACCCGGACGCCGATCCGATCGAGCTGCGCCACCTGCTCGACGCCACGCGCCAGGAGATGGAGGCGATGCGCCGTCGCCTGGAAGGGCGCATCGAGGAGCTGGAGCGCGCGCTCGTCGCCGGCGCTCCCACGCGCTGCCCCATCTGCGGCGGCCGCCCCTTGCCGCCGCCCGCCGACGAGACCGAGTCCATCTGAACGGAACGGGAATCGGATAGAACCGGAGCCGGAGCCGCAGCTGCAGCCGGAGCGCGCGGTCAGCAGCCGAACGTGCCGGCGGGGCAAGCGGTGCCGCAGTTGCCGCAGCACTCGCTCACGCACAGGTCGTCCCACGACACGTCGCAGCAGTAGGTGTCGAGCATGCAGACGCACGACTCGCAGGTGCAGGCGCCGCATCCGGGCGTAGCGCCCGTCAGGTCGGCGGTGCAACCCGTGCCGCCGCTGCAGGCGCCGCAGTCGCTCGGGCAGCTTGAGCACGTCTCGCCCGACACGTCGCACGTTCCGTCACCGCAAACCGGCACGCACGGGCCGCAGTCCGCGGCGCACGCCGGGCAGGCTTCCTCGGGCGCGCAGATGCCGTCGCCGCACACGGGCGCGCAGGTGCCGCAGTCGTACGGGCAGACGTCGCACGATTCCGTCTGGTCGCACAGGCCGTCGCCACACGTGCCCGGGCAGGCGCCGCAGTCCTGCGGGCAGCGCTCGCAGGTGTCGGTGGCGGGGTCGCACACTTCGTCGCCGCAGCCGTCGCCGCAGGCGCCGCACTCGGTCGGACAGTTGCCGCACGTCTCGCCCGCCCCGCACACGCCGTCGTCTCCGCACGTCGGCGCGCACACGCCGCAGTCCAGCGGGCAGGTCGTGCAGTCTTCCCCGAGGTCGCAGGTGCTCGAGCCGCAGAAGGCCGGGCACTCGCCGCAGTCGAGCGGACAGGTCGAGCACGCCTCGTCGCCGTCGCAGCGCGCGTCGCCGCAGGCGCCGCGCGCGGCGGTCGTGCAGCCGCCGGCGCCGGCCGCCAGCGCGAGTCCGACCGCCAGGCCCGCCGCCGCGCGCGCGCGCGCGCGCGTGCCCGTGCCCGTGCCCACGCCCGCGCCCAGCGCGGTCCGCCGCCGCCCCCACGCCGTCTCGCCGCCGGCGCCGCCGCCGCCACCGCCACCCGCCACCGCGCGCATCACGCTCCTTGCAAACGGTTCGTGAACGGTAGCGTCCGCCGGCAGGACGGTCAAACGCGCCCTAGCTCCTCGGAGCGGCGGCACGCCGCCGCCACCGCCGCCACCACCGTCTCGCGGAAGCCGCGCGCCTCTAGCACCTTCATGGCTGCCACCGTCGTCCCGTTGGGCGAGGTCACCTGCGCGCGCAGCTCCGCGGGGGGCACGCCCGTCTCGACCACCATCCGCGCCGCCCCCAGCATCGTCTGCGTGGCCAGGCGCGCCGCGACGTCCGCCGGCAGCCCGGCCGCCGCCCCCGCCTCCTCCAGCGCCTCCAGCATGTAATAGATGTAGGCTGGCCCCGTGCCGGACAGCGCCGTCACCGCGTCCATCTGCGCTTCCTCCACGCGCGCCACGCTCCCCACCGACGAGAACATCGCCGCCGCCAGCTCCCCGTGCGCCGCCGTCGCATGCCGGCCCAGGCAATAGGCGGACGCCCCCGCGCGCACGAGCGCCGGGGTGTTGGGCATGACGCGCACCACGGCGTAGGGCCCGCCTAGGCGGTCGGCGATGGCGCCGGTCGGCACGCCCGCGGCGATCGAGACCACCGCGCACTGCGGCGGCGGCACGCCGCGCAGCGCGTCCAGCACGCCCGGCAGGTCCTGCGGCTTGACGCCCAGCACCAGGACGTCGGCGGCCCGCGCCATGGCCGCATTGTCGGCGGTGGTCGCCACGCCCAGGCGCGCGCGCAGCTCCTCGCGTCGTTCGGCCCGCCGGGCCGACACGCTCACGCGGTCGCGCCCCACCAGCCCCGCCAGCAGCAGGCCCCGCACCAGGGCCTCCACCATGTTGCCCCCGCCCAGGAACGCGATATTCTTGCCGCTCAGCATGGCGGCCCGATAGCACGGTCGCGTGCGCCGCGGCCAGTGGTGGCGCGGGTTTGAAAGGTTCCCGGCGTCGGGCATACTGGCCGTGACGACGCCAAGCTTTTGCCGCAGGCGCCGTCTAAGGATCTGAGGAAGCCACAGAATGACGATTCGGCCGCAGTTCCGGGGGACCCTTGCAGGGGTGCTCGCGCTTGTGGCCGCGGCGGGCGCCGCCCACGCCAAGCCCGCCAAAAAGCACAAACCGCCCCCCGCCAGCGCGGCGCCGTCGACCGCCGACCCCGCGACGTCCGGGCCCGCGGCGCCCGATGCACGCAGCCTGTTCGACACGGCGCGCTCGTTCGAGGACGTGGTGCCGCGCATCGACTTCGCGCTGCACCCTTCGTGCGACGAGTCGCTCGTGGGGCCGGAGATGACCGCTTGCAAGAAGACGCTCGCCGACGAAGCGGACAAGGCGCGCAAGGAGCTGGAGGGCCAGGTCGTGCGCCTGGAGGCGTTCGTGCAGCGGCGCGAGTTCGACGCGGCGCGCGGCGTGTTCGACTTCGAGATCGGCAAGGGCGGCATCCTGCGCGCGCGCGGCATCGCGCTCGACGCCGACGTGGCGGTGCGCCCGGCGGACGCCGGCGTGTCGCCCAAGGCGGCGGCGTCGCTGGCCGACTTCGGCGTGAAGGCCTACGTGGTGCCGAGCGAGAAGTACAAGACCGAGGAGGACGCGGGCGATTCGCCGCTCGGGGCCTTCACGCGCGGCAGCGCCTGGGTGGTCGTGAAGGTCGCGCGCGTGGCGGCGCTCACGCCCGACTGCGCCAAGAAGCCGTGCGCGTCGTTCCCGGCGGTGCTGGTCGACATCGTCACGTGGGGCCTGCCGCTGGGCGGCGGCAAGGCGCTGCTCGACGGCAAGGTCGTCGCCGAGTTCGGGCGCCTGACGGCCGCGCCCGCCGACGTGGCGGCCGGGCCCGCGGCCGGTCCCGGTGGCGGGACACACGGCGCGGACGTCATTTCCAGCGGCCCCGACAAGATCGATTCGATGCTCTCCGGCATCGACGGAGCGGCGGGCGACGGCGGCGGGGGTGTCAAGGGGGCGCCGGTGGCGGGTACCTCCGAGCTGAGCCCCGCCGACATCACGCGCGTGATCGACGAGCGCAAGTGGCGGCTGAAGAAGTGCGCCTCCTTCGGCGAGGGCATGCTCGAGTACGAGTTCGTGGTGGAGGTGGACGGCCACGTGCGCGACGTGGCGCTGAAGACCGCCGCCTTCAAGGACAAGCCGCTCGCGAAGTGCGCGGAGAAGATCCTCAGCGAGACGGTCTTCCCCGCCCACAAAGGCCCGCCCAAGAAGCTGAAGTATCCGTTCATCATCCGCTAGCGGCATGTCGGCGCGCCCTGGGCAGCGCGCCTTGCGGTAGGCGATGCCCGTCGTGCGGGCGAGGCCCTTGAGCAGCTCTTCCCTTCCGCCGAGCGACCTGGACGGTGTCCCGGAGGGCGGAAAATTGACACCCGAGGGCGGCTCTGTTCGAATCACGCGCATGTCGGACGACGCGCAGGACAAGGATCCGCCGGTCGAGCTTCCGCGCGAGCACGGAGAGAAGCGGCGCCAGCGCGCCGACGTGCCGCCTGCAGGCGACGAGCGCCGCCAGGGTGACCGCCGCCTCGATCCGCGCGTGAAGATCGAAGTCTGGGTGGAGGAGCGGCGCGACGATCGCGAGGTCTACTACCTGCGGACCGCCGACATCAGCGCCGGCGGTGCCTTCATCGAGGGGTCGATCCCCTACGGGCCGGGGACGCGCATGCAGCTGCACATCCCTCTTCCGGGCTTCGTGCCCTTCGTCGTGCAAGCCGAGGTCGTCTCCTCCGGCGACGACCGCGGCCAGCTCGGCATGGGCGTGAAGTTCATCGATCCCGCCTTCGACCTCGTCGCCGCCGTCAAGTCGCTCAGCTAGCGGGCGGCCGGCGATCGGCCGCGCGCCCGCCCGCGCGGTGTCGCGCTTGAAACGGCGCGACCCGCAGGGGTACTATCCGCTGGGCCGGAAACGGGAATCCTGCCGTCCCGTCCTCTACTCGCAAGGGAGCCGATGGCCACCGCGGACGAGATTCGCAGCCACCTGGAACGGTTGCGGCAGGACCCCGAAGACACCGGGGCCCTCGACGCGCTCGGCGCCCTGTTCCCGCCTGACCGTCCGGTCGACGCGCAAACGAACGGCGCCGGCGTGGCCACCGACCAGCTGGCGGGTCTCGAAGAGGCGCTGCGCCGCGCCCGCACTCGCGGCGACGTCGACCACGCCGCCGCCGCCATCGAGGTGTACGCCGCCCTCGTTCCCGAGCCCCGCGACCGTATCCAGCACTATCGGGTGCTATGCCAGCTCTACCAGGACGAGCTGATGGACGAGCGCGCCGCCGAGGCGGCGCTGCGCCGCATCCTTTCGATCGACCCCAACGACGCCGAAGCCGGCAACGAGCTGCAGATGATGCTCGATACCCGGCAGAACTGGCGCAAGCTCGCCGAGAAGCTGGTGCGCGAAGCCGAGGCCGCGCGCTCGCGCGATCTCGCCACCCAGTTCTTCGAGCGCGCCGCCGCCATCTGGCACGCCAACTCGCCCGGCGCCGAAGAGGTGGAGCGCTTCCTCAAGAAGTCGCTGGAGGTCGACCCGCGCAACCGCAAGGCCTCTGGCTTCCTGCGCCGCCTCTACAGCCGGGCCGGGCGCTTCAAGGATCTGGCCGACCACCTCGACGATCTGTGCGCCCAGGCGCGCTCGCGTGAGGAGCGTATCCGGCTGCTGCTCGACCTCGCCGACGTGCTGCGCGACAAGGTCGGCGACGAGCCGCGCGCCGTCGACACGCACCAGAAAGTCCTCGCCCTCGATCCCGCCAACTCCGCCGCCATGAGCCACCTCGCCGACGTCTACTCGAGGCGCGAGGACTGGCCCGCGCTGATCCAGCTCTACGAGAACGCCTTGCGCGCCCGCCCGCGCGGCGAAGCGGAGATGGCGGTGCTGCTGCAGATCGGCCTCTTGTGGTGGCGCAAGGTCAAAGAGCCCGCCAAGGCGGAGGAGTACTTCAAGCGGCTGCGCAAGATCGACGCGAGCCATCCCGCCGTTCTCGCCTTCTCGCGCGAGTTCTACGCCGACGCCAAGGACTACCGCGAGCTGATCAACGTTCTCACCGCCGCGCAGCGCGTCGCCAAGGAAGAGGACGAGCGCATCGCCCTCGCCCGCGAGATCGCCGACATCAGCGCCGGCCCCGGCGAGGCGCCGGAGCGCGCCATCGAGTCCTGGAAGGGCGTGCTGCGCTCGCGCCCCGCCGGCCCGGTCGCCGAAGAGGCCCGCGACAAGCTGCGCGCGCTCTACCGCGCCACCCACAAGTGGAACGCCTTGCTGGAGATGCTCAAGGAGGAGCAGGCGCGCCTTCCCGAGAGCGACGCCGCCGGCAAGGTCGCCTTGCTCCTGGAGATGGTCACCATCTACCGCGACGAGCTGAAGCTCGACGTGATGGTGATCAACAGCTATCACGCGATCCTCGCCATCGATCCCGCCAACGAATCGGCGCTGGGCGCCCTGGCGGAGCGCTACGAGGCCATGGGCCGCTTCAGCGATCTGATCGGCGTGCTGCAGAAGCGCGCCGACGCCGCGCGCAACCCCGCCGACGCCGTGCCCCTGCTGCGCCGCATCGCCCAGATCTGGCAGGAGCGCTTCAACAACCACCAGGCGGCGGTGCGCCCGCTGGAGCGCATCCTGGAGCTGCGCCCGGGCGACGAGGCGGCGCGCGACGCCCTGCGCGAGATCTACCGCTCGCGCCGTGACTGGAAGGGGCTCCTGGGCGTCATGCGCCGCGAGGCCGACGCCGCCCCCAGCCCCGGCGAGAAGGTGGCCACGCTGGCCGAGGCCGCCGACATCGCGTCGGCCAAGATGGACCGCCCGCGCGAGGCCATCCAGTTCTGGAACGAAGTGCTGCAGATCGACGATCGCGAGCCGCGCGCCCTCGCCGCGCTCGGCGAGCTGTACTCCAAGGAGCGGCGCTGGCCGGCGCTGGCCGAGGTGTACGCGCGCCAGGCCGACGCCGCCACCGACGGGGAGGAGCGCATCGGCCACCTGCGCAACCTCGCCGAGATCTACGCCACGGAGATGGGCGTGCCCGACCGCGCGCTCGACACTTGGCGCGAGATCCTGGCGCTCGACCCCGACGACGCCTGGGCGCGCACGGCCCTGCAGGAAGCGCTCATCGCCCGGGGCGACTGGCAGACGCTGGAGTCGATGTTCAGCGCCGCCGGCGCCTGGGAGGAGTACGCCAAGGTGCTGCACGCGGCGGCGGAGCGCGCCGGCGAGGTGGGCCACAAGGTCCAGCTCTTCGGCCGCCTCGCCGAGCTGCAAGAGAACCGCCTCGGCGACGCCCCCGCCGCGGCGCGCACGCGCGAGCGCATCCTCGGCGTGGACGGCCAGAACCGCGCCGCCGCCGAGGCGCTCATCCCTTACTACCGCGCCGAAGGACGCTGGCAGAAGCTGCTCGACGTCTACCAGGTGATGCTGGCCAGCGAGCCGGACGCGCAGGCGCAGAAGTTCCTGGTCGCCGAGATCTGCCGCATCAGCGAGAAGGAGCTGAACGACCCCGCGCGCGCCTTTTCCTGGCAGCGCCGCGCGTTCCGCCAGACGCCCGACTCCGACGACGTGCGCAACGAGCTGGTGCGCTTGGCGTCGGCCTCCGACTCCTGGGAGGAGCTGGCGGCCGTGCTGGCCGAAGCGCTGGAGGCGCTGCAGGGGCAGGCGCGCGCGGCGCTGCTGGACACGCTGGGCGAAGTGGAGCTGCGGCTGGGGCGCTGGACGGAGGCGCGCGCCCACTACGAGGAGCTGCGCCTGGCCGCCCCCGACGATCCGCGCCTCCTCACCGCGCTCGGCGACGTCTACACGCACCTGGGCGACCACGCCAAGTTGATCGAGGTGTGGCGCGCGCGCGTGCGGCGCTCCTCCGACGTGGGCGAGCGCCGCGACCTGCTGCGCCGCCTGGCCGAGGGCTACGAGGAGGTGCTGGAGCAGCCCGAGGAGGCGGCGGCGACCTGGCGCGAGCTGCTGCAGGAAGCGCCCGCCGACGTGCCGGCGCTCAAGGCGCTGGAGCGCCTCTACCGGCGGCTCGACCGCCCGCGCGAGCTGTACGAGGTCGCGCTGGCGCGACTCGATCACGTGCCGCCCGACGAGCGCGCGGCGCACCTGGCGGGGCTGGGGAGCCTGGCACGCGCGCGCCTGGGCGATGCCGGCGCGGCGCTGCGCCACTACGGCGCGGCGATCGAGGCGTCTCCCGCCGGTCCGGCCGCCGACGAGGCCGTCGCCGGGCTGGCGGCGCTGCTCGACGACCCGACTCACCGCGTCGCCGCCGCCGAGGTGCTCGGCCCGATCTACGAGGCGCGCGGCGCCTGGGCGGAGCTGGCCCGCTGCCGCGAGGTGCAGCGCGCCCAGGCCACCGCCAGCGGCGCGACCGCGCAGGCGCGCCTCCACGCCGATCTCGGCAAGCTCTACGAGGAGCGGCTCGGCGAGCCGCCGCGCGCGCTGGAGGAGTACCGCCAGGCGTGGCTGCTCGACCCGACCGACGCCGACGTGGAGCAGCGCCTGCGCCGGCTGTCCTTCGCGCAAGGAAGCGTGGAGGAGCTGGCCCTCACGTACGAGGAGGTGTTGGGCCGCACCGAGGATCCCGTGCGCAAGGCGGCGCTGGCCGCGGGGCTGGCGGCGCTTTACGAAGACGCGCTCGGCGACGCGGCGCAGGCGCGGCGGTGGTACGAGCAGGTGCTGCGCTGGGAGCCGGACCACGGCGGCGCGGCGCTGGCGCTGGAGCGCCTGTACGCCGCGGTGAAGGACTGGCCGTCGCTGCTGGCGCTGCGCAAGGGGCTGGCGGAGCGCACCACCGACCCGGCGCGCCGGCTGGCCCTGCTGCGCGCCAACGCCGCCCTCTACGACGAGGGGCTCGACCAGGCCGCCGCCGCCGCCGCCGCCTACCGAGAGATCTTCGATCTCAAGCCCGACGACGCGGACACGGCGCGCGCGCTGGAGCGGCTCTACGCGCGCAGCGGCCAGTGGGCCGACCTGGTGGCGCTGCTGGAGCGCCGCTCCGGCGTCAGCGCCACCGCCGAGGAGCGCGCCGCGCTCGACGCGCGCCTTGGCCAGATCTACGAGAACGAGCTGCACGACGTGCCCAAGGCCGCCGAGCACTACCTCGCCGCCCATGCCGAGGCGCCGGGCCTTGCCGAGGTCGTCGCCGCGCTGGAGCGTCTGATGGGCCGCGCGTCGCCCGAGCGCGCGCGCATCGCCGAGGCGCTCGAGCCCTGGTACGTGGAGCAGGCGCAGCACGACAAGCTGGTGCACGCCCTGGAGGCGCGGCTCGAGGGCATGCCGCCCGGCGAGGAGCGGCGCGAGCTGCTGGGCCGCGTAGCGGAGCTACGCGAGGAGCTGCTGGCCGACCCGGTCGGCGCGCTGGGTGCCTGGCGCCGCGCGCTGCGCGAGAGCCCCACCTGGGAGCATGCCCGCGCCGAGCTGTTGCGCCTGGCGGAGCGCAGCGAGGCCTGGGGCGCGGTCGTCGAGGCGTTCGAAGAAGTGCTGGCCGCCGCCGACGCGGGGCGGCTCCCGCCGGGCGAGCGCGTCGACCCCGAGCTGCGCGCCGAGCTGTGCGGCCACGTGGCGCGCGCCTACGAGACCAAGCTCGGCGACCGCCCGCAGGCGGCCGCCTGGTACCGCAAGCTGCTCGACGCCGACCCCGAGGACGCCGCGGCGGTCGAGGCGCTGGAGCGCGTGTACGTGGCGCAGGAGGACTGGCGGGCGCTCGTCGGCGTGCTGTCGATGCGCGCGCAGGCGAGCGCCGATCCGGGCGAGCGGCGCTCCATCTGGCTGCGCGTGGGGCAGATCCACGAGGAGCTGACGCTCGACACCGCCGCCGCCATCGCCGCCTACGAAGCGATCGCCGCCGACGACCCGACCGACCAGGAGGCGCTGCGCGCGCTGGAGCACCTCTACCGCACCGAGGAGAAGTACCCCGAGCTCGTGCAGACGCTGCGCCGGCGCGTGACGGCCGGGCCGCCCCCCGGCTCCG
>DASYRF010000332.1:0-3238 GCA_036004705.1 Myxococcota bacterium | reverse complement strand
AGCCCCGACGCCACGCAGACGATCTTGGGCGCGAGCGGCGTGACGGCCGACCAGTCGATGGCGCCCTGGATCGTCGCGAAGGGCGTGGCGTTCATCGTGGCCACCGCCGCCACGTCGTCGCCCGCCGGCGACACGTGCACGCACGCGCAGTCCTCGTCGATGGCGCCGTCGCAGTCGTCGTCCACCATGTTGCAGGCGGCGTCGTTGACGGCGGCGGGGAGGGGCGCGCAGGTGCCGACCACGCCCGCCGTGCAGGCAGCCACGGTGTTGGCGCACGCCCCGAGGCCGCAGGCGAACGAGCCGAGGCCGTCGTCGTCGGTGCCGTTGCAGTCGTCGTCCTGGCCGTTGCATGCCTCGCCGCTGGGCGTGACCTCGCCCACGCACGGCGAGAACACGCCGCCGGTGCACGTGCGCGTGCCGGCGCGGCACGTCCCCATCGTGTCGGTGCCGGGCGGCCCGGAATAGCAGCTGGCCGTCACGCCCTCGTAGACGGTGTCGTCGTCGTCGTCGCAGTCGGGCCCCGCGCACCCGGCGCCGGCGCCGTAGCCGTCGCCGTCGGCGTCCGTCGTGCAGCCCGGGCACTGCACCGAGCACTGGCTCATCGTGCAGTCCCACGCGCCGCACGGCGGCAGGCCGTACAGCGCCTCGCAGTCGGCGGCCGCGGCGCATTCCGGCGGCACGGCGTCGGTGCCGGGCCCGGCGTCGCTTCCCACCGCCACGCATCGTCCCACCTCGGGGTCGCAGAACAGCCCCGGATCGCAGTCGCCGGGACCGTTGCACGGCTCGTTGATGCCGCCGCCGCCGCAATGGCAGCCGCCGAGCGCCGAGAGCAAGACCGCGAGCGCGAAGCACGACCAAGCCTTCGTCATGGCGTCTCTCCTGGGCACCGGTCGGGGGCACCGGGCGGCTAGCGAATATTCAGTTGTGCGATGAGGGGATGATACCACGCGGGAGGTGTTCCCGGAGGGGGCCCGCCGGCGCGGGCCCGTGTGACCGACCCGGAACGTGCCCTGCCGGCGCGCGCCGCCAACTCCGCGAAAGGCGCGCCGAGCCGCGGGCGGGGCCGCTTGGCACGCCTCTTTCATTGTTTCCGCAGCGGGACACGGGAAGGGGTGGATGGCATGCCTTCTTTCAAGCACATTCTGGTTCCCATCGATTTCTCGGAAGCGGCGCGCGCCGCGTTGGACTACGGCGCGCAGCTCGCCTGGTCGTTCGGCGCGGCGCTCGACGCGCTTCACGTGTGGCGCGAGCCGCTGCCGGTGCTGGCGTCGGCGCTGCAGGACATCCCGCGCACGCTGACGACGCCCGACGCTCTGCGCGAGCGCGCCGAGGCGCGCCACCTGCTGGAGCTGCTGCTGGCGGACCTGCGCCGGCGCGGCCGGGCGCCGCGCGCGATGGGCGCCTATGTGCTGCCCGGCGACACCGTCGCCACGATCCTCGACGTGGCGCGCACCGCCCGCCACGACCTCATCGTCATGGGGACGCGCGGGCGGCGCGGGCTGGCGGAGCTGCTGCTCGGCAGCGTGGCGCACCACGTCGTCCGACTGGCGCCGTGTCCGGTGCTCACGATACACGCCCCCGCCGTCGCCGCCGCGACGGACGCGCCTCCCGCCGCGCCGCCGCAGCCGCAGCCGCAGCCGGGTCGCGCCGCATAGCCGCCGCCAGCGGGGGCGGGGTCGTTGGCGCGCGGGCCGCTTGCGCCGGGACGGGGTTGCGGTCGAGACTGCGGCGTGGGCGGAGAAGGGCACGGCGGTCGCCCGGACAGCACGCCCGGCGGGGTCGGCGGCGCCGGCCGCGACGAGCCGACGGTGATCGACACGCCCGCGGCGGAGTCGCCGCCGACGACCACGGGCCGGCGCCGCTTCTGGCCGTTCGGCCGGCGCGGCGACGAGGGCGAGGCCGCGGCCGACCCTTACGTCGGGCGCAACGTCATCGGCCAGTTCGTCATTCGGCGGAAGCTCGGCGAGGGGGGCGGAGGGGCCGTCTATCTCGCCGACCAACCGTCGATCGGGCGGACCGCCGCCATCAAGGTGCTGCGCCACCATCCCTCGGCTGAGGTGGTGGCGCGCTTCCGCGTCGAGGCGCAGGCGGCCAGCCAGCTCAACCACCCCAACATCGTGACCATCTACAACTACGGGGCGATGAGCGACGGAACGTTGTTCCTCGCCATGGAGCACCTCGACGGCCAGGATCTCACAGACCTCATCGCGCAGGAGAAGCGGCTCTCGCCCGAGCGCGCCGTGCAGATCACCGCGCGCGTCGCCGACGCGCTCGCCGAGGCGCACCGGCACGGCGTCGTCCACCGCGACCTCAAACCGTCGAACGTCCGCGTCTTGCGCCGCGGCAAGGTCGACGACTTCGTGAAGGTCCTCGACTTCGGCATCGCCAAGGTCGACGGCGTGCAGACCACCACCGTCGGCGCCATCTGCGGCACGCCCCCCTACATGAGCCCCGAGCAGCTGCGCGGCGCGAAGCTCGACGGCCGATCGGATCAATATTCGCTGGCGATCGTCGTCTTCGAGATGCTCACCGGAAAGCGTCCGTTCGAATCGGACAGCGCCTACGGCTACATGACCAAGCACTGCACCGAGCCGCCGCCGCGCCCCAGCGAAGTCGTCCGCCGTCTGACGCTGCCCGTAGCGCTGGAGGACGCTCTGCTGCGCGCCCTCGCCAAAGAGCCGCGCGACCGCTGGCCCACCGTCGACGCGTTCGCCGGCGCCCTGGAAGCCGCCCTGCGCGCCCCGCCCGCACCCGTCGCCGCGCCTGCGCCGGCTGCCGCGCCCCTCGCCGCCCCCGCCGCCGCCGCCGCTGTTGCTGCGCCCGTGCTCGTCGGCGCGCCCGCGCCCGCGCCCGCGCCCGTCGCCGCGCCCGCGCCGGCTGCCGCGCGCGCCAAACCCGTGCCCGCGACGCCGCGCGCGCCCGCTTCGCCCGAACGTGCCCGCGCGAAGAAGACGCGCCCCGTCCCCGTCGCGCCGCGAGTCCCCTGGGGCGTGCGCCTCGCGCCGCTGGCCGCCCCCTTCGTCTGGCTCTGGGTCCGTCTTTTGGCCGCCGCGAAGCGCGCCGCCGCCGCACTGCGCAAGGCCTGGGCCTCGCGCAAGCGCTCCCGCCGCAAGAGCGGCCTTCTGGAGACCCTCGTCGGCGCCGTCCCCTCGAAGCGCTGGTGGCGCCGCAAGCCCACCGGCCGCCTGGACCGCTGGCGCACCAGCCTCCGCACCTGGGCCCGCACGATCATCCGCTG
>DASYRF010000331.1:0-2474 GCA_036004705.1 Myxococcota bacterium | reverse complement strand
CAGTTGTATATCTGTAGGAAAATCCACTGTGTCCACCTGAAGTACTCAGGATCAGTCGTGTTGACCTCGCGGTCCCAATCGTAGGAGAACCCGAGCAACTGGATTTGTCCTCGGAACGTGTCGATGTTCTTCTGCGTTGTCGCGGCGGGATGCGTGCCGGTGTCGATCGCGTATTGCTCTGCAGGCAGCCCGAACGCGTCCCAGCCCATCGGATGCAGGACGTTGTAGCCGCGCATGCGCTTGTAGCGGGCCATCACGTCGCCGATGCAGTAGTTGCGCACGTGCCCCATGTGCAGCCGCCCGCTGGGGTACGGGAACATCTCCAGGATGTAGTGCTTGGGCCGCGGGTCGGACTCGTCGGCCTCGAACAGCCGGCGCGCCGCCCAGTATTGCTGCCAGCGCGGCTCCAGGGCAGCGGGCTCGTAGCGCTCGGGCAGCGGTTGCGGCGGCTCGGGGGAATGGTCGGCGGAGGTCATGGCCCGCGCTGGATAGCATGCAGCCCCGGAGGTGACAACGACCCGGGTTCCAGGGTAGGCGTGGCCCCATGAAGCTCGCGGACCGCGTTTGGATCGAGGACATCGCCCGGCACGAAGGGGCGGAGGTGGAGCTGCGCGGGTGGCTCTACAACCGCCGCTCGTCGGGGAAGCTGCATTTCCTGCAAGTGCGCGACGGCACCGGCATCATCCAGTGCGTCGTCTTCAAGGGCGACGTGACGCCCGAGCTGTTCCAGCGCTGCGACCACCTGCCGCAGGAGACGTCGCTCATCGTGCGCGGCGGCGTACGCAAGGACCCGCGCTCCCCGATCGGCTACGAGGTGCAGGTGAAGGACGTGACGGTCGTCGCCGAGCCCACCGGCGAGTACCCCATCGGCCCGAAGGAGCACGGCGTGGCGTTCCTCATGGACCAGCGCCACCTGTGGCTGCGCTCGCGCAAGCAGGCGGCGACGATGCGCGTGCGCGCCGCGATCGTCGCGGCGGTGCGCGAGTACTTCGACAGCAACGGCTTCGTGCTGCTGGACGCCCCCATCTTCACGCCGGCGGCGTGCGAGGGGACGACGACGCTCTTCCACGTCGACTATCACGGCACCGACGCCTACCTCACGCAGAGCGGCCAGCTCTACATGGAGGCCGGCTGCGCGGCGCTGGGCAAGGTGTATTGCTTCGGGCCGACGTTCCGCGCCGAGAAGTCCAAGACGCGGCGCCACCTGAGCGAGTTCTGGATGGTGGAGCCGGAGGTCGCCTACCTGGACCTCGACGGCGACATGGACCTGGCGGAGGATTTCCTCAGCCACGTCGTGCGGCGCGTGCTGGAGCGGCGCCGCCCCGAGCTGGAGGCGCTGGAGCGCGACCTGGGAAAGCTGGAGGCCGCCGCGCAGACGCCCTACCCGCGCGTGACGTACGACGAGGCGGTGGAGGTCATCCGCAAGCGCAAGCCGGACTTCCCGCCCGGCGAGGACTTCGGCGCCGAGGAGGAGACCATCGTCGGCGAGGGCTACGACCGGCCGGTGATCATCCACCGCTACCCGCACGCCATCAAGGCGTTCTACATGAAGCGCGACCCGGCCCGCCCGGATCGCGCGCTCAACATGGACGTCATCGCCCCCGAGGGGTTCGGCGAGATCATCGGCGGCGGGCAGCGCGAGGACGACCTCGCCACGCTCGAGGCCGCCCTCGAAAAGCACGAGCTGCCCAAGGCGTCGTTCGAGTGGTACCTGGACCTGCGCCGCTACGGGACGGTGCCACACGCCGGGTTCGGGCTGGGCATCGAGCGCACGGTGGCGTGGATCACGGGAACGCACCACGTTCGCGAGTGCATACCGTTCCCGCGTATGCTGGAGCGGCTCACGCCCTGACGGCGCAACGGAGGCGGCCATGCGCAAGCTCATCGGCATGCACTACTCGCCCTGGTCGCAGAAGGCGCGCTGGGCGCTGGACCACCACGGCGTTGCTTACGAATGGGTGGAGCACATGCCGGTGCTCGGCGAGGCGCTGCTGCGCCTGCGGGCGCGGCGCTGGACGGGGCGCGTCAGCGCGCCGCTGCTCCTGGAGGACGATGGCCGGGTGATCGCGGACTCGTGGGAAATCGCGCGACACGCCGAGGGCATCGGCGGCGGCGCGCCGCTCTTTCCCGCCGAGCACCTCGACGAAATCGCGCGCTGGAACGAGCGCGGTCAGGCGGCGGGCGAAGCGGGACGCGTGCTGGTGACCGGGAACATCGCGGCGGACTCGGCGGCGCTGCGTGCGGCGCTGCCCCCTTGCCTGCCGCGCGCGGTGCGCGGCGCGATGGCCCCGGTGGCGCGGCTCGGCGTGGCGCTCCTGCGCCGCAAGTACGGGGCGTCGGCCGAGACGCGGGCCGCCGCCGAGGAGAAGCTGGCGGCGGCGCTGGACCCGCTGCGCGACGCGCTGGCGGACGGGCGCCGTTACCTGTGCGGCGGAGCGTTCAGCTACGCGGACGTCGCCATGGCGGTGGCGCTC
>DASYRF010000330.1:0-11560 GCA_036004705.1 Myxococcota bacterium | reverse complement strand
TCGCCGCGGCCGCCTCCGTCTCCGACCCCTCCAGCCGGAGCCGCGCTTCGATGGCCCGCCAGACCTGGTCTCCTGGGCGTACCGGCGGCAGCGCGTCCGGCAGCCGGGCCGCCACCGCGCGCGCGCGCCCCAGCGCCTCCTCGCAGCCCGCGTGCGGTCCTTCGCCGGCGAGATGGCGCTCGCACGCCGCGCGCTCCTCCGCCTCGAGGGCGCCCAGCGCCAGCGCCGCCGCCAGCTCCTGGAACTCGGCGCAGTTCATGGCCGCCCTTCCTTCTGCAGCAGCGCCGCCAGCTTCTCCATTCCCAGGCGCACGCGCGTCTTCACCGTGCCCAACGGGTCGCCGGTGCGCGCCGCGATCTCGCGGTGTGTCAGCCCTTCGTAATACGCGAGCTCGATCGCCCGCCGCTGCTCCGCCGGCAACGACTCCAGCGCCGCGGCGATGCGCTCGCGTGCCCGCCGCTGCTCGACCACCTCCAGCGCCTCCGGGGCGGCCGCCGGGAGCTCGAGCTGCGCGTTCGCCGCCGCGCCCTCCGCGCGCGCCAGGCTCGCGCGCGCGCGCAAGCGGTCGATGGCGCGCGTGCGCGCGATCGTCACGAGCCACGCCACCGCGCTGCCGCGCGCCGGGTCGTACTCGGCGGCCCGTTTCCACACCTCCACGAACGTCTCCTGCACCACGTCCTCGGCGTCCGCGCGGTCGCGCAGCACCCGCAGCGCCACCGCCAGGGCCCGCGAAGAGTGCACCTCGTAGAGCGCCCGCAGAGCACGCCCGTCGCGCCGCGCGATGCGCTCCAGGAGCGCCAGATCGCGACCGGGGCCAGCCGCCGCGACGACGATGCCGAGCAAGCCGAGCAAGGGGCTCCGAGCCTTGCACGCTCCGGGCGCGCCGGGCAACGCGACCGCTCGGGCGATGCACTGCGGCAGGGCAATCCTCCAGTTGGCCTACGGCGCCCGCGTCTTGGCGGATCTGCCTCTTCCCCCGCCCATTCGCGTGCACGTGCAACGCACCGCGGCACGGCCGGCACGAATCGGCGGCCTTGGGGCGCGGCCCGCGTGGCACGCGCCGGTTCGAGCCCATTGCGCCGGCGCGCGTCGCTGGCTAGGCTCCCGGCGCGCGGGCAAGCGGAGGTCCACATGGGTGCGAGGGCGGCGGGTGCCCGGACGGCGGCGTCCGGGCTGGCGGCAGTCTTGTTCTGCGGCGCGGCGGTGGCGGCTTGTACGTGCGGCCAGCTGGGCGCCACCGACGGGGGCGGCGGGACCGGAACCGACGCCGGCGCCGGCTCCGGGGCGGACGCGGGAAGCGGCCCGGGCAGCGACGCTGCCGGGCCCCCGCAGCTAGTGTCGGTCTACGCGCACAGCGCCGACACGCTCTACCGCGTGGACCCCGACACGCTGACCGTCACGGCGGTCGGGCCTTTCCTGTGGCCGAACGGCAGCGACCAGATGACTGACATCGCCATCGACCACACCGGCTACATGGTGGGCATCTCCTTCACCGACGTCTACGCCGTGGACCCGGTCACCGCCGCGTGCACCTACCTGGCTCCGCTCGACACGCTCTTCAACGGCCTGTCGTTCGTCCCTGCCGAGCAGTTCGAGCCGACCGGCAACGAAGTGCTCATGGGCGCCGCCCTCGACGGGTCGCTGTACCTGCTCGACCCGGTCACGGGCGCCTCCACCCCGGTCGGCAACTACGGTGGCGGCTGGGGCTCGAGTGGCGACCTCGTCTCGGTGGTCGGGCTCGGCACGCTCGCCACCCTCACCGACGACCCGCTCGGCATCGGCGGCGCCACCGACCAGCTCGCCTGGGTGGACCCGATGACCGGCACGGCCACCATCATCGGCAACACCGGCTTCACCGACATCTGGGGGCTCGGCTACTGGGAGGACCGCGCGTTCGGCTTCACGACCGCCGGACAGTTCGTCACGCTGAACGTCGACACCGGCGCGGCCACGGTCGTGGACTCTTCGGGCGTCGAGTGGTGGGGCGCCGCCGTCACGACCACGGCGCCAGTGATCCAGTGACAGCGCGCCATGTCCGACTCCGACCACCAGCTGGGAGCACCGCCGCCGCAGCCGCCGTCGGCGCCGCGGCGCGCACGGGCCGTCGCCAACGTGAAATGCGCCGTCTGCGGCCACGATCGTTCGCGCCAGAGCTGCCACCGCGCCGAGACGGTGCGCCTGGAGGTCGCCGAGCACCTCGCCGCCAAGTACGGTGACGCGTGGACCGGCGCGGGCTTCATCTGCCGCGGCTGCCTGTTCGCCGAGCGCGCCGATTATCTCATGTCGCGGCTGCAGCAGGAGCGCGGCGCGCTCAGCGCCGTGGAGGCGGACGTCGCCCGCAAGGCCGAGGCGCACGCCACCGTCGCCGAGAACATCGATCGCGAGTTCCAGCGCACCATCACCTCCGGCCAGCGCGTGGCCGACAGCGTGGCGCGCATCGGCGGCTCGTGGACGTTCCTCGGCGGCTTCTTCGCCTTCCTGGTGGTGTGGATGGGGGCCAACGCGGTGCTCCTGCGCGTCCGCCCTTTCGACCCCTATCCGTTCATCCTGCTGAACTTGATCCTTTCGTGCCTGGCCGCCGTGCAGGCGCCCATCATCATGATGTCGCAGAACCGCCTCGCCGCGCGCGATCGCATGCAGGCCGACCAGGACTTCCGCGTGAATCTCAAGGCCGAGATCGAAGTCGCCAGCCTGCACGAGAAGGTGGACCATCTGCTGCACGCGCAGTGGGAGCGCATGGTGGAGCTGCAGCAAGTCCAGATCGAGCTGCTCTCCGAGCTGGCGGCGCGAAAGAAGGCGCCTCCCGGCTAGTCGCGGTGGAGGCGCAGGCGCAGACTCAGAGGATGAGAGTCTTTCCCCAAAGTCGGAGGCGACGCCTTCGGCGTGCCAGAACGGACGGGTATCGATCCCAAAGCCGAGGCGACGCCTGACGGCGTGCCTCGGCTCGACTCAGCCCGGCGCGACGCCCCAGCGCTCCAGCTTGCGATAGAGCGTCTTGCGGTCGAAGCCCAGGATCTGCGCGGCCAGCGTCTTGTTGCCCGCCACCGCGTCCAGCACGCGCAGCACGTAGCGGCGCTCGACCTCCTCCATCGGCACCAGCTCGCTGGGGTCGTCGCCGCTCGCCAGGATCAGATGCGTGCTGCGATAGCTGCGCACCTTGTCCGGCAGGTCCTCCACCGCCACCTGCTCGTACTGCGTCAGCGCCACGGCGCGCTCCATGCAATTGGCCAGCTCGCGCACGTTGCCCGGCCAGGCGTAGCCCATCAACCGCTCCGCCGCCGCGGGCGACAGCCCGGTCACCTTCTTGCCCGCCTGCACCGCGAAGCGCTCGAGGAAGTGCTGGGCGAGCAGCAGCACGTCGCTTCCGCGTGCCCGCAGCGGCGGCAGCGCCACGTGGATGACGTTGATGCGGTAATAGAGGTCTTCGCGGAACCGCCGCTCCTCCACCGCCGACTCTAGATCCCGGTTCGTTGCCGCCACGATGCGCGCGTCGAACGCCACCTCGCCGTCGCCCCCCACCGGCCGAACGCGCCTTTCCTGCAGGGCGCGGAGAATCTTCGGCTGCAGCCCCACCGGCATCTCGCCCACTTCGTCCAGGAACAGCGTGCCGCCGCTCGCCTGCGCGAAAAGCCCCGTTCGCGCCGCCTTGGCGTCGGTGAACGCGCCCTTCGCATGGCCGAACAGCTCGGACTCCAGAAGCGACTCCGGCATCGCCGCACAGTTGATCGCCACGAACGGCCCGCCGGCGCGCTTGCCACGCCGGTGCAGCGCGCGCGCCACGACCTCCTTGCCGGTACCGCTCTCGCCCGTCACCAGCACCGACGCATCCGACGAGGCCACGCGCTCCAACAGGTCGTAGACCTCGCGCATCGCGCCGCTCCGCCCGACGATTTCGTCGAAGCGCTGCGCTTCCTTGACCGCGCGCCGCAGCCGCACGACCTCCTCGCGCAGCGCCCGGTGCTGCACGGCGCGGCGCACGATGAGCGCCAGGGCCTCCATCTCGAACGGCTTGGTGATGAAGTCGTAGGCTCCGGCGCGGATAGCCGCGACGGCCGTCTCCAGACTTCCGAACGCGGTGATGACGACCACCGGCACGTCGGGGCGGTTCGCCGCCACGCGCGCGCACAAATCGATTCCGTTCATGTCGCGCAGGTTCAGATCGGTGACGACGGCGTCGAAGTCGCCGGCGTGCATCGCCTCCAGCGCCTCCTCCGCGGAGGTGCGCCACGCCACGGTGAACCCGCGCCGGCCCAGCCCCACGTTGCACAGCTCGCAGAGGCCACGGTCGTCGTCCACCACGAGCACGCGCCCGCCGCCGTGCGCCCCCGCCCCGGCGACCCCCGTCGCCGCGCTCGCGCTCGCCGCTGCCGCCGGCGCCGCCATCAGGCCGCCTCGCGCACCGCCGGCGCCTCCGCCGGCAGATACACCGAGAAGCAGCTCCCTTTGCCCACTTCGCTGTCCACCGCGATCCACCCTCCGTGCTCCTGAACGATGCCATAGGCCACCGACAGCCCCAACCCGGTGCCTTCGCCGACGCCCTTCGTCGTGAAGAACGGCTCGAACACGTGCGCGACGTTCTCCGGCGGAATGCCGACGCCCTCGTCGCGTACGGAGACGCGCAGCCATTCGCCGGCGGCGGGCGCCTCGGCGGCCGCGCCCGGACCCGCATACCCCGCCGGCGGGCGGGCCCGCTCGCGGCGCACGCCGAGCGAGAGCGTACCGCCGCCGGGCATGGCGTGGATGCCGTTCACGATGAGGTTCGTCAAGACCTGCTGGAGCTGGCCCACGTCGACCTGCCCCATGACCGGCGCGCCGTCGGCCGGCGACTCCACGCGCGTCGTCACGCGCCGCTTGCCGGCGAGCGGCGCCAGCAGCGTCAGCGTCTGCTGAACGATCTGCACCAGGTCGTGCGCGCTCTTCTGCGGGCCGCGCCGGCGCGCGAAATCCAGCAGCTGCCGGATGATCTTGGTCATGCGCTCCGACTGCTCGACCACGATGCGCGCGTTGTCGCGCGCCTCGTCGCCCGCCACGTCCCCGACGGCGATCATCTTGGCCCGCCCCGCGACGACGTTGAGCGGCGTGCCCAGCTCGTGGGCGATCCCCGAAGCCAGCTTCCCCACCGTCGTCAGCCGCTCGGCGTGGCGGAGCTGCTCCAGCGCCGCCAGCCGCGCCGCCGTTTCGGACGCCAGGCGCGTGTTGGCCTCGGCGAGCCGCTCGCACATCGCGTTCATCTCCGTGGCCAGCTCGCCCACCTCGTCGCGCTGTCTCAGGTCCAGCGGCCCGCCGAGGTCGCCCAGGCCCACGAGCCGGGCCTTCTCGCGCAGGCGCCGCATGGGCTGCCCGACGAAATACACACCCAGAACGATCGTGAGCAATGCGCACAGTCCCGCCATCACCACCGTCGTCACGCCTACGCGCATCTCGGTCCAGCGCAGGTAATGCTCCTCGGCGCGCAGCGACTCCGCCACCTCGAGCGCGCCCACTCGCCCCGTACGGGCGCGCGGACCGACCACGGCGACCGGAATGTACGTGGCGAGAAAGCCGTCGCCTCCACCGCCGCCCCGCACCACGTAGGACAGCTCGGTGCCGCCCGCCACCGGGTCCAACACCTTGCGGTCGATGCGCGGGGCGTGGGCGTCGCCGGGCGGGGCGTCCAGCCAGACCCAGCGGATGGCCAGCTCGCTCTCGGCCTCGTTGGCGTCCCGCACCAGCGCGAGCGCCCGCGTCTCGCCCTCGATGCTCCAGAGCGCCGACACGGCCGCCGCCAGGACGCGCCCGAGCAGGTGCTGGTCGCGCCGCATGTCGGCCTCGAAGGCGGCGACCTCGCCCACGACGGTCAGCCACGCGTAGGCACCGAGGACGAGGGTCACGCCCAGGATGAGCGCGACGATGAACTTTCGCGCGAGCTTCATGGTGCCCTCAACGTAGCAACACCCGAGCCGCCTGCTTGTTCACGAGCTGCTTCGTGATCTGGCGCCCCGTGCGGCCCCAATCCCGTGGCGTTTTGCTACGCCGGGGCGTTCGGCCGCGCCCGCGCGCGCCGTTGTACCCGAGGTCTCGACGACTTGGCTCCGGCACACCGAATGCAGCAGCCGGGGACGGAAGACGCGGCTTGGCCGCGCCGCCGACTGGGGCCGGGGCATCGGAGCGCGGCGTACTCGTCGCGCCCACGGGTCCCGGGCAACAAGGAGACACACCAATGAACGCACGCTACTTCATCCGTACGGCTGCTTTCGCCCTTGCCCTCGCCGTCCCCGGCGCCGCGCTGGCGGCAACGACCGAGAGCGGCGGCCCTGCTGCCACCACCACGACCACGACCACGACGAAGACGACCACCAAGATGGCTCCGTCGAAGGCCGCCAAGAGTGCGCTCGCGCATCCGGCGAAGGCCGCCTCCGGCGCGGGCGACACGACGAAGGCCAAAGGGGTGGCGCCGCGCGCCCGCGAAACGGCCGCCGGGCCCGTCCCTGCCACTTCTGCCCCGACCGAAGCCGGCGGCGCGGCGCGCGAGAAGATGAGCGGCGCTCCGGACGCCGCCGGCGCGCCGGTCCACTCCCCCGCGGCCCCGACAGCCAAGGGCGGCCCGGCACACGCCAAGGGCGCCAAGACCGCCAAGCGTGCCGGCCACTCCATACAGCACACTCGGCGCTAACGTGGAGGCGGACGAGGCGGCTTGGCCGCCCCGCCGACGGGGTCCGGGGGCATCGGAGCACGGCGTCCGCGCCGCGCGCACGGGCCCCCGGGCTAGATCGACGAGGCGGCTTGGCCGCCCCGCCGACGGGGTCCGGGGGCATCGGAGCACGGCGCCGCGCGCACGGACGGGCCCCCGGGCAAGAACGGAGAGAGAGCATGAGGCGCAGCGCGAACAAGCGGCTCCAGGAGGCGGACGAAGCGGGCGAGGCCATGGCGCCGCCGCGGGTGCTGTTGGCCGAGGACGACGCGGAGATGCGCGAGCTGGTGGCCTCGTCCCTGCGCCGCGACGGCTTCGAGGTCGTCGAGCTGCGCGACGGCGGCGAGCTCTTCGACCATATCGGCGTCAGTTGGGTCGGCCCGCGTGATCACCGCCGCCCCGACCTGGTCATCTCGGACGTGCGCATGCCCGGCTTCTCCGGGCTGGAGATCCTGGACATCCTCCGGCAGGCCGACTGGGCACTGCCGGTGATCCTGATCACCGCTTTCGGCGACGCCGACCTGCACCAGGAGGCCCAGCGCCTGGGCGCGGCGGCGGTCTTCGACAAGCCCTTCGACCTGGACGACCTGCGCACCGCCGCGATCTTCTACGCCCGCCCGCCCGAGCGCTGAGCGCCGGCTCAGACGCGCGTGACGTGAGCCTCGACCCAGCGCTTGGCGGCGAGCGTGGCGAGAGCCAGCAGCGTGAGCAGCGACGCGACGGCGAACGAGCTCACGAAGTCGTAGTCGTTGTACGCCATCTCCACGTACAGCGGCATCGTGAGGGTGAGCCCGCGCACGTGGCCCGATACGACCGAAACGGCGCCGAACTCGCCCATCGCGCGGGCGTTGCACAAGATGACGCCGTACAGCACCGCCCAGCGCACCTTGGGCAGCGTCACCCTCCAGAACGTCTGCCAGCCGCCGGCGCCGAGCGTCAGCGACGCCTCTTCCTCGTCGTTGCCTTGCGCTTGCATCAGCGGCAGAACCTCGCGCGCCACGAACGGCAGCGTGATGAAGACGGTCGCCAAAACGATGCCCGGCACGGCGAAGATCACTTTGAGGTTGTGCGCATCGAGCCACGGCCCGAACCAGCCGCGCAGTCCGAACAGCAGCACGAAGACGAGGCCGGCGATGACGGGGGAGACGCTGAACGGGACGTCGATCAGCGCCGTGAGGATCCGCTTGCCCGCAAAGACGTACTTCGCCAGCAGCCACGCCGCCCCCAGCCCGAACACGACGTTCACCGGCACGGCGACGGCCGCCGTCAGCAGCGTGAGCTTGATGGCCGCCACCGCCTCGGGTCTGACGATGGCGGCGACGTACGCCCCCAGCCCCTTCTGCAGGGCGAAGGCGAAGACCGCCACCAGCGGCAGGAACACGAGCAAAGTAAGAAAGGCCAGCGCCACCGCCGTGAGCAGGCGCCGCACCCAGAGCGGCTCGGTGACCGAAGAGTGCCTCACGCCGCCGCTCCGTAGCTGCGGCGGGTCCAGCGGTGCAGGAAGCCCACCGCCACCAGCAACGCGAAGGCGACCAGCAGCATGGCCGCGGCGATGGCTGTCGCCCCGGCGTAGTCGTATTCCTCCAGCTTGGTGACGATGAGCAGCGGCACGATCTCGGTGCGGCCCGGCATGTTGCCGGAGATGAAGACGATGGAGCCGTATTCGCCCAAGGCGCGGGCGAAAGCCAGCGTGAACCCCGTCAAGAGCGGCGGCGCCAGCGCCGGCATCACCACGTGGCGGAACGTCTGCCAGCGCGTGGCGCCGAGGGTGGCGGATGCCTCCTCGACGTCCACCTCCAGGTCTTCCAGCACGGGCTGCACGGCGCGCACCACGAACGGGACGCCCACGAACGTGAGCGCCAGCGTCACTCCGAGCGGCGTGAACGCCACGCGCACGCCGAGCGGCTCGAGCCAGCGTCCGATCCATCCCTCCTGGGAATAGATGGTCACGAGGGTGAGCCCGGCCACGGAGGTGGGCAGGGCGAACGGAAGGTCGACCAGGGCGTCGACGAGGGCCCGTCCGGGGAAGCGGTAGCGCACCAGCACCCACGCCACTACGAAGCCGAAGACGGCGTCGGCGAGCGCCGCGACGAACGAGGCCCCGAAGGAGAGGCGAAACGCGGCCAGCGCCCGCTCGGAAGCGAGGGCCGCGCCGAGCTCGGCGAGCGTCAGCGCCGAGCTCTTGAAGAAGAGCGTGGAGAGAGGGAGGAGCACCATCGCGCCGATCCCAAGCGTCGTGATGGCGAAGGCGAGGGGGAAGCCCGGCAACGGGCTGTGGCGCTTGAGGGAGAGGGCGTAAGCCATGGGTCCCGCGGGGCGTCGTCGTCGCGTCGTCATGACACCGATCCCAAGAGCTTCGTCCGCTCAGGCCGGCAAAGCCAGTCTTCGCTCAGCCGGGGCTCTGCCGCGTGCCCTGCGGCCGGAGTCTTCGGACCGGTTCTTGCCGTCGTTCGGCGCCGCGCCTGTTCAATGTACGGCGTAGATGCTGTCGAATACGCCCCCGTCGTCGAAGTGCGTCTTTTGCGCGGGGGCCCAGCCGCCGAAGACCTCGTCGATGGTGAAGAGCTTCACGTTGGGGAAGACGCCGGCGTGGCGCGCGGCCACCGCCGCATCGCGCGGGCGGAAGTAATGCTTGGCCACGATCTCCTGCCCTGCCTCGGTGTAGAGGAAGTTGAGATAGGCTTCCGCCACCGCGCGCGTGCCGTGCTTGTCGGCGTACTTGTCGACGACGGTAACGGGCGGCTCGGCGAGGATGCTCACCGACGGCACGACGATCTCGAACTTGTCCTTGGCCACGTCGTCGACGAGCAGGAGCGCCTCATTCTCCCAGGCGACGAGCACGTCGCCGATGCCGCGCTCGGAGAACGTCGTCGTCGCGCCGCGCGCGCCCGAGTCGAGCACCGGGACGTTCTTGTAGAGCGCCGCCACGAAGTCCTTCGCAGTGGCCTCGGTGCCGCCGGGCTTGCGCAGCGCGTAGCCCCAGGCCGCCAGGTAGTTCCAGCGCGCGCCGCCCGAGGTCTTCGGGTTGGCCGTGATGACGGCGATGCCAGGCTTCACCAAATCGTCCCAGTCCTTCACGCCTTTCGGGTTGCCCTTCCTCACGACGAACACGACGGTCGAGGTGTAGGGGGAGCTGTTGTTGGGAAGTCGTTTCTGCCAGTCGGCAGGGATGAGGCCGCCTTTGCTCGAAAGCACGTCGATGTCGTAGCCGAGCGCGAGCGTCGCGACGTCCGCTTCCAAGCCGTCGATGATGGAACGCGCCTGTTTACCGGAGCCACCGTGCGACTGGTTGACGGTCACGGTCACGCCGGTCTTCGCCGCGTAGTCCTTGGCGAAGGCCGCGTTCACTTCTTCGTAGAGCTCGCGCGTCGGGTCGTAGGACACGTTGAGCAACGTGACGCTGCTGCCGGCCGCGGGCGCGGCCGCGGCTCCCGTGCCGGCGGCGCCCGTGCCCGCCGCCCCCGTGCCGCAGGCGGCCAGGAGGGCTCCGGCTGCCGCCGCCGCCGCCGCCGCCGCCGCCGCGATCGTGGATGGCTTTGTCCAGCGCATGGTCGTTCTCCTCAGAACGCAATCTGGAAGCGGCCGAGCAGCACGTCTTCGGCCGGACGATCGACGGGGCCGGTGGCGCCGCCGGTGAAGAAGGAATGCTCGAAGTCGAGCGCCAGCTTCACGTTGTTGTTGAGGTACCAGTGCGCGCCGCCTCCTACGCTGCGCACGAGCGATACGGACTTCTCCGGGTCGGCGTACAGCGGGAAGGCGTCGTCGTCCAAGTCCAGCTCGTGGAAGCGCGCGCCAATCTCCACCGCGCCCCAGGCGCCCTTGTCGGGGGCAAACGGATGGCTCGGCTTCACGCCGTCGTAGGTGGCGTTGCCGCCGAAGACGAAATAGCCGGCCAGCTGCCAAGAGGTGTGCGTGAGGCGCGTCGAGTCGACGTCCTTCGTCACGCCCTGGTCGGAGCGGACGTACTCGAACAGCAGCCCCACCGGGCCCCAGTACCAGTACGCCTGGGGCGAGAGGCGCAGGCGCGTGCCGTCGGCCACGACAGTCCCCGCCGCCGTCATGTCCGAGAGGTAGGAGAACACGTTCACCTGGCCGGGGCTCCTGAAGGTGGGGAGGTTGGGCGCCGTGGCGGTGCCCGCCTGCTTGCCGAACGTGACGGCGAAGCCCACGCCGAGGCCGGCGAGCGGCGCGATCTTGAGCTTCTTGAACGGCTGGACGAACACGCGCGCGGCGATGTCCTTGTCGTCGCTGTTGTCGCCGTCGACGCTTCCGCCGTCCGGTACGCCGTCGAAGAGGCCCACCGCGTAGGCGAACGTCCCGTCGAGCACGTCGCCCCAGATCTGCAGCCCGACGTCGCGGTTCGGCACGAGGCTCGTGGGCAGGGCCCGTTCGACGAAGTTGATCGTCGTGTCGGTCTGCAGCCGCTCTAGGCCGAACGGCTCCTTGAACTTGCCGGCGCGCAGGCGCAGGAACTTCCACGCGTGGATGTCGAGCCACGCCTCGCGAAGCTCGAACTTGCCCTCACCGAAGTCGGGCATGATGCGGAAGTCGAACCACTCGAAGAGCGTGCCCTCCATGATCAGCCGCACGTTGCGGATGAGGAAGCTCGTCGTGCCGGGCTCGGCCTTCACCGGGAAAATGCGCGCGTCGGCCTGCAGGTAGCCGCGCAGCTTGAGGACGAACTTGCCGTCGCCCGACTTGAGGGCGAAGCCCTCGGACCCCGCGGTCAAGACCGGCGGGAGCGCAGGCGCGGCCGCCGCCCGGGCCGGCTCGGGTGCCGGGGCAACGATAGGGACGGGCCCGGGCGCCGGTGCGGGCGTGGCGGGCTTGCTCTCCGCGGGCGCGCTCTCCGCGGGCGCGGCGGCGCGCGCCGCCAACGGGGTCGCCGCC
>DASYRF010000329.1:0-18293 GCA_036004705.1 Myxococcota bacterium | reverse complement strand
TCCGGCGGCCACGTCGCACTGCAAGTCGGGCAACAACATCGGCCCCTGCATCAACATGATCCTCCCAGGTCCGATGAATCGTCTCACCGTCTGGGTCGGTGGACCCGTCGTGGGCATGGGAGACGCCGGCGGCCTGTGGGGAAGTTTCTTCAAGTCGCTCGGGCTCGGCGGCGCCGGCGGAGACGGCGACGTGAGCCCTGCAGACACGGACGGCTCCGATGCGGGCGCCAACAGCGGTGGAACGGACGGCACGGGCAACGGCACGAATCCCGACGACCCGAAGGAAGACGAGAAGGACCGCATCTATCCCTACGAGGCGGTGCTCATCGTCGACGGCTGCGCTTTCACGGGGTTGGCGACGCTCGGCATCACCATCTCCAGCCCGGAAGGCTCGACCACCGTGCCATTCGATACGTTCAAGAAGGCCGACACGCTAGGACCTTACAAGCCGGAGGTGACGTCCGTAGACGTCAAGACGACCGCCGAGGGCCCGAGCATCCGCATCGAGGCTGACACGTCGACGGTGGAGCGCGACAAGGGTGCCGCATGACCAGCACGCTCACCGTGTCGGGGAACTCCGATCCGAAGAAGAAGATCATCGTCTGGTACGACCGCGTCTTCGACTACTCGATCGACTTCGACGACCCGGCCCCGTTCAGGACGCCTCCGCCCGCCGAGATCCGCGTCAAGCCGCAGGGCGCCGTCAAGATTGACGTGGTCCAGAACGAGAAGTCCGACAAGACGAACGCCTATATGTGCTTCAGCAAGATCCGCGCCACGCTGGTCAATTCGGACGGGGTCGACGCGTCCAGCATCGCGCCACCACCGATGGTCGTGGAGGTGGCCTTCAAGTGGAAGCTGACGTCGCACCCGAAGTGCAGCGTCGAGGGTGAGCAGACGGCGACGATGAACTGGTCGCTGGGCGCTGTCACCGGGACAGAGTGGAAGAAGGTGAGTGCCAAGGTGTGGGAGGCGCCGACGACGTTCGACCTCGACACGAAGGTGTTCGCCCCGGGCCGGATCATCACTGCGAAGCTGTCCGAGAAGGACTTCATGAGCGAGAGCGTCCAGAAGGACATTCTCGACCGAACGTACTGGGCGCTCGACGGCAACCCGACGGTGGTCTCCGCGTACTCGTCCCGCGGCAGCACGACCTACAACATCGATCTGAAGACCGAGGACATCCGGCTGGTCGACACGGGAGTCCTGCCTAAATGGTACCCCGCGTTGCGCGTCACACTCGACGCGGAGGCGAAGGACGTCACCTGGTGGGAGACCTGGAAGGATCGCCTCGCGAACTGCATGACGTGCGGCTTCAAGCTGGACAAGAACGCGAAGTTTGCCCACGACTCGCTCAAGAACTTCCCGTCGATGCGTGACGGTTTGGAGCCGGGCAGCCGGGCGCTCGATATCATGTTCGGGGTCGCCAACTTCTCGTTGAACCTGGCACGAGCCTGGGGCCTGGACGCTCTCGTCAACCAGCAGGTGGCCAGCATCGGCGCTCCGCTCAACTCCAGCATCGTCGAGCGCAAGGCCAAGGCGGGCGACGTCGTGACCGAGCTGCGCGGCGCGAAGGACGCGCACACCGCCGAGCGCGCGTCGTTCGCCGAGAGGACGAACGCGGACGACACGCTTCGCCTTCGCGCCAACGAAGCGTTCGCGCTGCAGCAGGAGGTCGCACGGCTGGAGCGCATGACGCCGCCTCCCGCGAACCTCGGAGAGCGGCAGTACGCCGCGATGCAGGCGGAGCTCGGACGCGCGGAAGCCCAGCAGGCAGCCGAGGCCGCCGGGCGCGACTACGACGCCAAGAAGCAGGTGCTGGACGCCAAGAAGGCCGCACTCGGCAGGGCGATCTCCGATTTCGAGAGAAAGAAGAACGAGGTCCGCAGCAACCTGAAGGTCGGCGGGGGCGTCGCGCCCACCGCCGAGGGCGTGCTCGCGGACGTGAACTTGAGCTGGTCGCCCTTCTTCCCCCCAATTCCGCTCTTTGGCCTGCCGGTCTTCGGCCAGGTAGACGCCAAGCCTACGCTGAGCATCACTGCCAAGTGTATGGTCGGGATCAACTTCCGCCACGCCGTCGTCGACTTCCTCGGCGAGACCATCCCCAGCTACCTAGGAATGTCGGTGCCCACACCGCAGTCCGAGAAGTGGCAGATCGGCATCGACGACAAGTCGACCGGTTTCTCCTTCGGCGTCGCCGGGGGCATCAGCGCGGGCGCCTCCACCCTGGGGTTGCGCGTCGCACTGGGCGGCGAGATCGGCCTGACGTTCAAGGCGACGTTCGACAACATCACCCGGATTGGCATCACTGCAGCGTGCTCGTTCTACGCCAGCGGCGAGCTCGGCTTCTGGTACGCCAAGCTCACCGTGCGGATGGATCTCATCAAGATCGTCGCACCATCGGGCGCCGTGGACCTGCGGCGACTTGCCGACGGCTTCGACTTCACGGGCGGCTGGCAGGTCTACGTCATCGGCAAACAGGTCGTCTAGGTGTCGGCATCCGGCGGCACCGGCGGCGCGCCGCCCGCGGGCGGCGGCAGCGGCAACGGCGGGGGCGGCGACGGCGGTGGACTGATCCGCAGCCTGAAGCACGACCTTCCCTACCTCGAAAATCTCGACGACGCCGATCCGCTCAATCGTCTTGCGCTCGGCGCTCTTGACGACAAGGGCGCGAGCTGGCTGGTGGAGAAACAGACGGTCTACGACGGCTACGTCCGCGCGCTTCAGACCGACCTGTGGGAGCTCAATTTCCGCGAGAACTTCGTGCGAGGCGCCTTCGATGCCGCGGTCCAAGACGCGGTCGTAACCTTCCAGCGCCACGCCGGCTCCACGCAATCCCGTGCGAAGCTAGATGGTCCGGTGACCGTGACCTACAGTGGAGGCCCCACCGGAGTGGTCGACGCGGCCACCCGTCGCGAGATCAAGCTGTGGAAGGACCACGGTTGGTACCGGTACACACTCAACATCGGCGAGGGTACGGTCGAGAGCATCCTCTCGCGCACCTCGAAGCTCGAGACCGGGATGCCGCTGGAGCTCACGAGGCGGCGGTACTTCGACCGTGCCCTGAACATGGAGATCGAGGAGCCGGCGCCGCGCGCTTGGCAGTTCATGGAGGAGGACAAGCGAGAGGGGCTGCGCGTGGGGATTCTAGGCTACAGCCAGCGCTCCGGGTGGCTCGGGCGCCTGGTCAAGTTCGTCTACGAGTGCGACAATCGCGTGCCTCCCTCTTTCTTCGGTGATGATTTTCGAAACATCTACAACCTCACGAACCAATCGACGGAACGCGGCCGCATGGCCGCGTCGCTGAGCGCCGACGATCGATGGCGACGCTTTCTGCACCACCCGTTGACCGAACGAGCGAACGTCTTCCTCGCCTGGGAAGACCTCCTGAAGCCGCTCTACGCGGCCGCGGAGCGCAACAAAGTGCGCACCATCAAGGGCCTGGCGTTCTTCTTCGATTTGGCCTGGTGTCTGGGGCTGTCGGAAGCGGAGATCGTCATGGACGCCTGCGGCCCGCGCGACCTCAGTCGACCGGTGCGCGACCACCTCGCAACGGGGCTCTACACGCTGGGCGTGATGGTGCCGCCGGGAAAACGAAAGCTGCTGCCGCGCTTCCAGCAGATCGCTGACGCAGGTGATCTGGACGAGACGGCGGAGTACTTCTGGGACATTAGCGTGGTCATGGCCAAGCAGGCCGACGCGCCGCGCCGGCTGTGACGGGGCTCGGTCTCACGCTAGAACGCCGGCCCCTCGGCTAGAACGCCAACAGCGGGCAATCGTCGAACTTCGATTCCGCGAGCAGCTTGTCCAGGAGGGCCGCCACGGACGCGGCCTGAATGCCCATCTCGCGAAGCAAGGCAGGCAGGCGACCCACGTGCCGGGCGACGGCGACGCCGGGCGGCCGCCGTCCCAGCCGCGCGGCCGCCGCGGCCGCAAGCCGAGCACCGCCCTTTTCGGCCACCAAGTGCAAGGAGGCAATGGCACTCTCGTGGCGCACGCCGATCCGCGCGGCGATCAAGAGCGCAGGGTCCAGCCGCTCGGCGCGGGCGAGCGCCAGCTGCTCTCGCGCCCAGAACCCGACGTCCCCGGCCTTTGCAAAGCGACTCGTCCATTCGCCGGCCGCCAGGTCCACGGACATGCGCGTCCGTTCGTCGGCGCTGGTCAGTCGAGTGAGCGCCGTCTCTTCACCGCCCAGCTTGAACAGCCATCGGAAGGACCGAGGGCTGGCCGACCACATTCGCCAGACGAGCCCGCCCAGCGCGCCGCTACGCTGATCGAAGTCGAGCAAGCCGTGCACCAGGCCCCGCTCAGGATGATGGCCGACGCGCGTGAAGGGGCGCGGGCCGTGGAGCACGGATGCGACCGCCAGGACGAGGCGGTCGGCCCGCCCGACGTCGAGCGGCTCGACGTGGCGCCTGAGCTCCTGTACGCGCCAAGTGGTGAGCTCCGCGCGCGTCGGATCGTCCACGACGCCGTTGACGCCACCCTCGTAGGTGATGCCCCGACCGCGATGAGGACACGTGCGCGCCGCCTCCTGGAAGAGGCGAACCGCACGCTCAGTGGCCGGCCCAAAGAAGCCGTCGATCGGCCCCGGGTTGAAGCCGAAGATCCGGAGGTCGGCTTGCAGCGTGCTCACGTAGCCGCGATACGTGCTCTGAGCATGGCCCAGCCGGCGGGCACCCTCGTCGTCGAGGCTGCCGGGCTCCAATCGTGCGCGCGGATCGCTCGCGGAGCAATCGTCGTAGCGCTCCGCCCGCGACCAGCTCAGTCCTCGGAGGGCGTTTTCCATTGGTCAAATGCGATCCCGGGAAGGAAGTCCGACTCGGCCGTAGCGTCACCCACGTCAACGACGAAAAAGAACCTGTTTTGCACGGACCAATCGAGAGCGCGCGCGACGCTTCCATACCTCCAAGTTGCCTCGACGCTCCCTTCATGCACCGAGGACTCGACAATTCCAAGCGCGTCCGCGTCGCCGCGCAAGAAGACGCGGAACGTCGCGGGTGTGCCGTCCGAGAGGCCGTCGACGAGCGCGACCATCGATACTTCTCCGGGAACGACGTCGGGTGCACCCCAGCGCGCCGCGGTCACGACGGCGCGGGCGCTTTGCGCTGCATGGAGCCGGTGCGCCGGCGCCGGTTGCTCCGGCGCCAGGGTTGGCTCCACCCCGACGACGACCGTGGGCGCCGAGGCGGTGAACTCCGGCGGCGCGGTCGCGTCGGTAGGGCGAAGGCCACGCGCGTCGAGGTAGCCGCGCAGCAGATCCAGATCGCGCTCTACGGCCGCAATTCGGGCATTCATCTCGCGCTCGCCCGCATCGCGGAGACGCTGCTCCAGAGCCTCGATGTCGGCGCGCAGACCGTGGATGGACGCGATTGTCATTTCGGCCGTACGGGAATCGATCTCCGAGCGCAGGCGCCGCGTCCCGAAGGCGTCGAATCGCCCCGGCAGGCGAGGTTTCGCCGCCGGCCGAGGCCTCATCTTAGGCGGGGCCAACAGGGGACTCCTTCGATGGCAGGCGAACGCCCAGCTGGCCGGCCAGGCGTTCGATCTGGCGGCGGATGAGGCCAAGGTCCTGGCCTAGGCGATCGAGACGGGGGCCGAGCGCGCGTCTGGGGTGGCCCTGGAACGCGGCGTCCAGCTTCGCGAGGCGCTCGCGCAGACCGACGAGCGAGGCGCCGGCGAGCTCGACCGCGCGCTCCAGCAGCGGTAGCCGGCGAAGGGCCAGGGCGACGTTCTCGCTCAGCTCAGGGTCGAGGTCCGGTGGTTCGACGGTGGCCATGGTTCCACACGCTCGCGCGGTGATGTTAGCATAGCACCGTGACCGAGCCGGCCGACCCGCGCGATGCGGAAGAAGGTACGGAGAATGAGGGGGACACGGATGTCTCGTCCGAGGCGCAAAGCCGCTTGGGACTCGCGTTCCGCACCGTGATGGACGCCCTGGACACGCAGCCGGAGGAGCTCGAGGACGTGAGCGAGCGGCTCTTCGGCGAGACGCCAGACGTCGGCCTCGAGGACGCGGCCCTTGACCACGCACGCCGATCTCAGGAGGCAAGCCTGGAAGCCCAAACGGCGGCCGCGAGCGGCGCGACGGGGGTCAGCCCGATCGATGCGCCGGGGCGGAGGGGACAGCTGGAGGAGTTCGTGCGGCTCAGCTTCCGGCGTGCGCGCGGCGAGGCGACGCCGGCCGAGACGCAAGCGCTCGCACGGCTGGAGCACGAGCTGGGCGCACCTTCCGTGGCGGAGGTCGAACAGGAGCCGGTGCCGGAGGTAGACCCGCAGGAGTTTATTCGCGACTGGCGGAAGGCGAATCCGGAAGTGCGGCCAGACCCGTACGTGACGGAGGATGGGGTCGTGAAGATCGATCCGCTCGACGAGGATCCGGACGATGGCGCAGAAAACCTTCCGTGAAGAGGTGGAAGGGCTGGCGCGCCGGCTCGCGCTCGTGGAGCAGGCGCTCGAGCTGACGATGACCTGGCAGTACGGGCTGCGCAACCAGGCCGACGAGCTGCTGGACCGGCTGCGGCAGGAGGCGCTGGACGACACGGCCGCGCGCGTCGACGCGCTCGAGGTGGAGATCCGCACGTTGCGCCACATGGTGCAGGACCTGACGCAGGTGGTGACGTCGGGAAGGCTCGACTTCGCCACCCTTCCGCCGCCGGCGGTGGAGCGCCGTCCCGGGACGACGCCGGGGCGCGCGCTGCCGGCCGCCTCCGTCCCGGCCGTGCGGGCGCTAACGCTGGCGCGCTTCGACGGCGCGCTCGTCCGCGGCGAGTCGGTGGACCTGGTCGCGGTCGCGGACGGCTACACGGACGGCACGGCTGTCCGGTTCGAGGTAGGGGAGCGCGGCGAGGCCGGCGAGGTGCTCGAGGCGGAGGTGAACGAGGGCGAGGCGCGCGCCGGCTGGTGGGTGCCGTCGGTGCTGCCGGCGGGCACCGAGGTGGTGCTGGTGGCACGCATCCCTCCCTTCGAGAGCGTCGCCACGGCGACGGTGACGGCGCGGCCGGAGCCGCCGGACGGCGAGCTCCTCGGTGACGAACCGCTCGGCGCGCCACCGCCGACAGACGCGGAATAGCCGGGTCGACCGATGGCCACTCAACCGAGCAAACGGCCGCCTCCCGAGCAGCGTAACGACGACCTGCGCATGGAGCTGCACGAGCACACGCTCGAGCTGGCGATCGCCTGGGTGTACGGCCTGCGCGAGAAGCTCGAGTCGCTGGAGGAGCAGCTCGCCGAGAAGTCGCTGCAGCCGTTGCAGGCTCGTGTCGTGGCGCTCGAATCGGAGGTGCGTTTCCTCCGCGGCTATTTGAAGGCGTGCGGGCTGCGGCCGCCGGAGTCGCTGTCGCAGCCGGGGGCCGCGGAGCGGCAGGCGCCGGCGGCGCTGGAGGTGGGCAAGGTGGAGATCCCGGTGCCCGCGCGGCCGGCGTTCTCGCCCCCGCCGCCGGAGCTTCTGCTGAAGCGGCGCGTAGTGACCGCGGCACGGTGGGGTGGCGCCGAAGAGTTCGGGGCGGCGCGGCTGATGACCGCGGTGGCCGACAACTATCCCGACGGGACGCCGGCGACGTTCCGCGTTTACCGGCGCGACGTGGAAGAGCCCGTGGCGGTGGTCACCGCCTCCGTACGCGACGGGCGCGTGCAGGCGGTGTGGGGGCACGGCGACTTGGCGGATCTGCCCGCGCCGTCGAGCGGAGACGTAGAGCTGTACTTCGACGTAGAGGTTGACCGCGAGCATGGGTCGCGATCCAAGGTCGCGACGCGGGCGCAGTGGATCGGCGGGGCCGCGCCGGCGCCGGTCGAGGAAGCCGTGCCGGAGGCGCCTCGCCCGCGCGCACGAGCGCTGAGCGGGGCGCAGTGGTCGACCTCCAGCGCGCGCGTGAAGGAGCCTGTCGATCTTTACGCGGCCGCCGACGGCTTCGCCGACGCCACCCCGGCGAGGATCGAGATCTACGCTGAAGACGACGAGGAGCCGCTGGAATGGATCGACGCGGCGGTGCAGAACGGGGCCATTCAGGCGAGCTGGGAAACTCCCCTGATGGCCGCCGATCAGTCCCTGGAGTTCGTGGTGCGAATCGAGGGCTTCATGGCCCGTTCGGATCGCATGGACGTGCGCGGCGATCCGGGGCGGCGGCGCGGGCCGCGGGGCCGGCGCGCGGACGACCTCGCGGAGAGGGTCCGGCCCCCGACACGCCCACCTCTCGCGCCGCCGGACAACCCACCGCCGCTGCCGCCGCCGCCGCCGCCGCCAACGCCGCTCACAGTGCCCGAGGCGACGAAGGCACCGGCCGCGCCGCCGACCGAGGCGGCGGAGGCCGAGCCGCTCGCCGCCGACCCGCCCACACGGATCTACATCGGGCCACTCCCAACCGAGCCCTCGCCGGCCGCGGCGGCCACTACCCCTCTCCGCTCCAGGCCGGCACCGCTCCCGGCGGCGGCCCCGCCGCCGCAGCCGGCCGACGGGCTGCCCGACGACACGAATAGCACCACCGAGTACAGCCGCGACGCGATCCTGGCGGCAATGGCCAAGCTGGGACCAGCCCCGGCACCCGCTTCGGCACCGGCACCGGCAGCGACCACGGCAACGGCCACGACAACGGCTGCGGCAACGGCCACGTCAACGGCCACGCCTACGGCGCCGGCAGCGGCAACGGCGCCGGCGCCCACAACTGCGACGACCACGGCAACGCCGCCAGCGGCGCCCGCGACGCGCCCTGTGCCTCCCGCGCCCGCGACGCGCCTTGCGCCTCCCGCGCCGGCGACGCGCCCTGTGCCTCCCGCGCCGGCGACGCGCCCTGCGGCGCCCGCGCCGTCGACACGCCCCGCGGCGCCTGCCCTGGCCACACCGGCGGCGACCGACGTACCGGAGGGGGCGACGACGCAATTCAGCCGCGACGCGATCCGCCAGGCGTTAGGCTTGCCACAGACACCGGCGCCGGAGCCGCCGGAGCCGCCAGCCGGAGCCGGCGCGATGGATGAAGACGCCGACACCCCTCCGGACGCGGGCGACGCGGACCTGGCCGACGGCGACGACGACGACAGCGAGGATAACGAAGGCCGCGAGGGAACGAAGTTCTACAAGCCGCCGACGGCGCCGCCTAAGAAGAGGTAGACCCGCGGCGCTCGCGCGCGCCCTTGCCACCGTACCTGAACGGATGTATAGTTGAACGTATGAGCAGCGCGCCGCGGCTCGTGTCCAACCCGCCCAACCCATGGGCGTCGGAGCACGTGGAGTGGCTCGGTGACCCACCGCCGGCGCGCCTCGAGGTGTACGAGGAGCAGGCGCGCTCGCTGCTGTCGCGCAACGACAGCCCCGATCTCTGGTTCCGCTGGAGCGTCAACCCCTACCGCGGCTGCTTCCACGGCTGCGCGTACTGCTACGCCCGCCCGTCGCACCAGTGGCTCGGATTCGGCGCCGGCACCGACTTCGAGCGCCGTCTGGTCGTCAAGACGAACGCCCCGGAGGCGCTGCGGCGCGAGCTCGCCCGCCCCGCCTGGCGTGGGGAGCTGATCGTTTTTTCCGGCGACACCGACTGCTACCAGCCGCTGGAGGCCAGCTACGGTCTCACGCGCCGCTGCCTGGAAGTCTGCCTGGAGTTCCACAACCCGGTGGCGATCGTCACCAAGGGGCTGCTGGTCCGGCGCGACGCCGCCCTGTTGGGCGCGCTCGCGACACGCGCCCGCGCGCGCGTGAAGGTGAGCATCCCCTTCGCGGACGACGCCACCGGACGCAAGATGGAGCCGTTCGCTCCCACGTCCACGCAGCGCTTCGAGACGCTCCGCGCGCTGGCCGACGCGGGCGTCCCGGTGGGCATCGCCGTCGCGCCCGTCATCCCGGGCTTGAACGACGGCGACATTCCGTCGCTGTTGGCGCGCGCGCGCGAAGCCGGTGCCACGAGCGCTTCGATGACGCTGCTGCGCCTCCCGCGCGAGGTGCTGCCCGTGTTCATGGAGCGGCTGGGCGCGGCCTTCCCGCCGGAGCGCGCGCGGCGCGTGGAGAATGCGATCCGCGACGTGCGTGGCGGTCGCCTCGACGAGCCGGCCTTCGGCGCGCGCATGCGCGGGCTCGGTCCGCGCTGGGACGCGGTCGACCAGCTCTTCGAGACGCACGCCCGCCGCCTGGGCCTGTGGTCGAGCTGGCAGGCGGTGGAAGAGCCCAGCACGTTCCGGCGCCCGCCCGCGCCGGCGCCGCCCCGACAGGGATCACTTTTCGATGAATGAAGGGCCGGCAATGCGTCCGCGCAGGATGAAGCGTGCCGCTGCCGCACGGGCCGGGCGCGCCCCGCTGGGCCGCTCCACGGAGTAAGCTGGAATGCTGCAGGAACACGAGCTCATGCCCACCGCCGACAAGCAGCTCCTTCCGCCGCTGGGCCTTCTGCCAAGCCCCGCCGGCGCCCCCGGGAGCGTTCCGCCGCCGGTGACAGTGCCGCATCCGGCCCAGCTCCCGCTGCCCGGTCTCGCGCCGGAGCTGGCGCTGCGGTTGACGGTGCGCGACCCCGAGGTCATCGCCGAGCTGATGCGGTTCGCGGCGGGCGAGGACCGCAACCGCTACGCCCTGGCGGCGCTGCGTTTGGGCGTGCTGTCGCTGCGCGTGGCCAGCGGGCAGCTCGACGCCGGTGCCATCCAGCAGGCGGGCGAGAAGCTCGTGGCAGACGTGCGCGACCTTCTTTCGTCGCGCGCCGGCGAGATGACCGCCAAGATCGCGGGGACGCTGGCCCAGTACTTCGATCCCCGCAACGGCGTCGTCGAGCAGCGCTTCCAGTCGCTGGTGCAGAAGGACGGCGAGATGGAGCGCATGCTCCGCCAGCACCTCGGCCCCGACGAGTCGGTGCTGGCACGCACGCTCGCCATGCACCTGGGCGAGGGAAGCCCCATCTTCAAGATGCTCGCGCCGGACGAGGCGACCGGTCTGCGCGCCGGGCTGGAGAAGACGCTCGAGCACGCCCTCGCCGAGCAGCGCGTGCAGGTGCTGCGCGAGTTCTCGCTCGACCACAAAGACTCGGCGCTGTCGCGCCTGCTGGCGGAGATGCGCACGCGCCAGACCGAGATGCAGACGGACATGACCGCCACGGTCTCGGCGGTGATGAACGAGCTGACGCTCGACCAGCCCAACTCGGCGCTGTCGCGCGTGGTGAAGAACCTGACGCTCGACGACGAGCACTCCGCCCTGTCGCGCCTCAAGCGCGAGCTGATGGGGACCATCGACGACCTCGTGCGCCGCAACACCGAGTTCCAGACCGACGTGCGCGCCACGCTGGCGGGACTGCAGGCACGGCGCGAGGAGGCGGCGCGCTCCACGCGGCACGGCGTCTCGTTCGAAGCGGAGCTCGGCGAGCTGCTGGCGCGCGAGGCCCAGCGCCTCGGCGACTTGGCCGAGGCGTGCGGCCACTCGACCGGCAACATCAAGAACAACAAGGTCGGCGACCACGTCACCGAGCTGGGCCGTGATAGCGCCGCGCCCGGGGCACGCATCGTCTGGGAGGCAAAGGAAGACCGCGGCTACGACCTGCGCCGGGCGCTTGCCGAGATCGACGTCGCGCGCAAGAACCGCGGCGCGCAGATCGGCGTGTTCGTCTTTTCCGCGCGCACGTCGCCACCCGAGATGCAGCCGCTGGCCCGTCACGGCGACGACTTGGTGGTCGTCTGGGACGCCGACCAGCCGGCCACCGACCTGCACGTGCGCGCTGCCTACAGCGTCGCGCGTGCCCTGGCCATCCGGGTGGGCGAGTCGTCCGAGGAGGCCGCCGCCGCCGTGCACGAGCTGGAGCTGGCGACGCGCGCCGTGGAGAAGCAGATCCAGCACCTGGACGAGCTGCGCCGTTGGGGCCAAACGGTACAGTCGAACGGCGAGAAGATCGTCGAGCGCACCGATCGCATGCGCGCCGACCTGGCGGCCGAGGTCGAGCGCCTCGACCGCGTCGTCGCCGCGCTGCGCGCCAGTGAGTAAGGCGGGGCACGCGGGCGGCGTCGCCGCGCCGCGGCGCGTTGCATCGACGTGACCCGCCACGATACGCTGTGCGGCCATGGCGAACGCGAACGACGACCCGCCCCGCCCGCCCCGCCCGGCCGACCCGGTCCCGGCCGGGGGCGACGCCAACGAATCCACCGAGGTGGGGCCGCCGCCGCACGAGCTGATGAGCGGGCACGAGGGGGCCGACTCCCCGCTTGACGGCTCCCCCGGCCCGCTGCCGGGCCCGACGGGACTGACCGGGGAGACACGCGTGCCCGCCGCCACGCCCGGCGACACGAACGATCCCATCTTCTCGCCGCCCCCGCGCTTCCAGATCCGCGGCGTCCAGGCGGAGTTCATGGGCCGCGCCGCCGAGCTCCAGACGATGCAGGACTTCGCGCGGCGCGTTTTCGGGACGCGCGAAGCGGGCATGATGACGCTGGCCGGCGAGACCGGCATGGGCAAGAGCCGGCTGCTCGATCACTTCGTCTCCACGCTGCCGTCGCTCGTGGCCGACGTGCATTCCTACAGCGGCCAGTGCGCGGGGCGCGAATCGGATCCCTACGCGCCGTTTTCCGCCATCATCGCCGCGCGCTGCGGCCTCGCCGAGGCCGACGACCGGCTCGTCTCGCTCAACAAGATCCTGGAAGTCGCCACCGGACTGCTGGAGGGCGAGCGCGGCATCGAGGTGGCCCACTTGCTCTCGCACCTCATCGGCGTACCTTTCCCGCGCAGCCCCGTCATCGAGCGCTTCATGAACAACCCGGAGCGCCTGACGATGCGCACCCACGCCGCGGTGCGCCGGCTCTTCGAGGCGGACGCGACCAAGGGCCCCGTGCTGTTGTGCTTCGAGGACCTGAATCAGGCGTCGCAGGAGAGCGTCGACCTTCTTTACTACCTGGCCAACAACCTGCGCCATTCGCCGATCCTGCTGGTGTGTACGGTCGACCAGAAGTTCGTCGCCGACAACCCGGACTGGGGGCAGGGCGACTTTCCGCACGTCAAGATCGAGCTGCAGCCGCTGCCGGACGGCGACGTGGCGGCGATGCTGCGCGAGTACCTGCACCGCGCCGCGGACATCCCCGAGGAGCTGGTGATGGCGGCGTGCGAGCGCAGCCGCGGCAATCCGCTGCAGCTCGCCGAGATCGTGCGCACGCTCATCGAGCAAGGCGTAGTCGACACCGGGCAGGAGCCGTGGGTCATCGACCAGGCCAAGCTCGCCGCTTCCGACATCCCGTCGGACGTCGAGGGCATCGTCGAGGCGCGCCTCGCCCTGCTGACGGCCGACGAGCGCGACATCCTCAACCGCGCCGCCGTCGTCGGCGAGACGTTCTGGCGCGACGCGGTGCTGGCACTGGTGCGCCGCGACGCCACGGCGCGCGGCGAGATGCCCGAGGAGTTCGCTCCCGGCCACGACCCTTTCTCGCGTCGCACCGACGAGAACCTCGGATCGCTCGTGCGCAAGGAGCTCATCATCAAGAAGCCGCAGTCCATCTTCCCCGGGACGGCGGAGTTCCGCTTCGCTCACCGCGTCACGCGCGAGCTCGTCTACGCGCGTGTGCGCGCCGACCAGCTGCGCCGCTACCACCGCCAGATCGCGCAATGGCTGGAGCTGGCGGTCGGCGAGGAGCGCATGCGGCATCTGGAATTGCTGGCCGAGCACCACGAGCGCGGCGGCGACCGCTCGCGCGCCGCCTACGCCTACGTCTACGCCGCCGATCAGGCACGCGCGCGCTACGCCAACGAGAAGGCGATCTTGTTGTACGAGCGCGGGCTCGCCTGCTTCGAAGAGGAAGACATCGCCCTGATGCTCGAGGTGCTGCACAACCTCGGCTCGGTGTACCACCTGGTGGGCGACTACGACTCGGCGCTCATGCATTTCGATCAAATGCTGCGCTACGCCTGGCAGCTGGTGTCGCGCTCGAAGGGCGGCGTCGCCTACAACAAGATGGGGCGCGCCTACCGGGAAAAGGGCGACTATCGCAAGGCGGTCGAAGCGCTGCAGCGCGGCCTGGGGCTGTTCCGCGACTCGGGCGACCTGCGCGGGGTGGCCTCGTCGCTCGACGACATCGGCCAGGTTCACCTGAACCAGGGGAACTACGACGCGGCGCACCGCTACGCCACGGACGCGCTGCGCCACCGGCGCCGGCTCGGCGACCGGCGATCGGTCGGGACATCGCTGCTTCTGCTGGGGAACGTGAACCTGCACATCGGACGGCTCGACGAAGCGGAGCTGTGCTTCCGCGAGGCACGCGAGCTGTTCGCGCAGACGAACGACCGCGAGGGGCAGGCGCGCGCGCTCAACTCGCTGGGGATGCTGTCCCACACGCGCGAGCAGCTCGACCGGGCGCTGGCGCGCTACGAAGAGGCGCTGCGCATCTCGCAGGAGATCGGCAACCGCCGCCACGAAGCGGCGGTGCTCAACAACCTGGGCGAGGCGCACGCCCAGCGCAAGGAGCTGGGACTGGCCGAGCAGTACCTGAAGGAAGCGGAGGAGATCTGCCGCGAGCTGGGCGACAAGCGGCTGACGACGGAGGTGCTGCGGAACGTCGGCAACGTCTATCGAAAGATGGGCGAGCTGGCAAAGGCGCAGGACTACGTCACGCGCGCGCTCGAAGTGGCGCGCTCGCTGGGCTCGAAGGAGTACATCGCGCGCGCGCTGCAGGCGCTGGCCGAAGTGCACACGCACGCCATCTACGACGCCAGCATGACGCGCGCCGGCGCCCGCACCGTGGCGGAGGAGCACTTCCAGCACGCCATCGACCTCTACGAGGAGATGGGCAACGACGCCGAGCTGGCGCGCGCGCAGGCGGCGTACGGCCGCTACCTGGCGGAGATGGGGCGCATCGCCGAGGGCCGGCGCTCCTTGCAAGAGGCGATGCGCCTGTACGCGAAGCTCAACCTACAGAGCGGGCTCGCCGGGGTGAAGGCGACCATCCTGTCGATCCGAGGGCTGGGCGACGACACCGGCGACTCCGGTGGCACGGCGGTGGCGCCGCCGCTCGTCGCGGCGGACGGCAAGGCCAAGGACGCCGACGCCACCCGGCAGGACGTTCCCGTCCCGCGACCCGGCGCAGCGAGCGACGCGACGGCCGCGCCCGCCGGCGGCGCCGCCGCAGGCGCGTCACCCGCGGCCTCGCCCGCCGCCGTGCCCGCCGACCCCGCCGCGGGCGCCACTGCCCGCATTCCCGCCCCCGAGGCCGAAGACCGCTGACGCGGCCGCCACGCCCTCACGCGGCGGCTTCTGCCGCGCGTTCCGGTCGGAGGAACTCGAGCAGCGCTTCGTTGACGCGCTCGTAGGCATCGACTTGCACCCAGTGGCTCGCGTCGTCGATGCGCACGACGCGCACGTCCGGCACCAGCGCCGGGTCGGGCTCAGCCAGCTCCGCGCCCAGATGAGGGTCTCGCTCGCCCCAGAGCACGAGCGTGGGCGCCGCCACGGGCTGCCGCAGCTCCGCCAGGGTCCGCCGCGGGTCCTGGCGGAACATCGCGCGATACCAGTTGACCGCGGCCGTGAGCGCGCCCGGGCGCGACAGCGCGTCGACGTACCGCTGGATGTCGTCGTCGCTGAACGCTTCGGGCCGCACGGGCTCGCGCCGGAACGTGCGGCGGATCGACGCGAAGTCGTCGGCGGCCATCGAACGCTCGGGCAAGAACGGCAGCTGGAAATAGAACATGTACCAGCTCTTTCGCAGCTGGCGGGCGGTCAGGAACGCCGCCAGCAGCCGCGCCGGGTGAGGGCAGTTCAGCACACACAACCGCCCCAGCACTTCCGGATGTCGCATGGCGGTCAGCCACGCCACGCCGCCGCCCCAGTCGTGGCCGACGACCGCGTGAGCACGCGCCGCCCCGCACGCGCGCACCAGCCGCTCCACGTCGTGCGCCAGGATGCGCGCATCGTAGGAGCGGACGCCCGCCGGCTTGTCCGAAAGGTTGTAGCCCCGCTGGTCCGGCGCCACCACGCGGAAACCGGCGCGCGCGAGCGCCGGGATCTGGTGCCGCCACGAGTACCAGAACTCCGGAAAGCCGTGGAGCAGCACCACCAGCGGCCCGTCGGCCGGCCCCGCCTCGACGTAGTGGAGCCGCACGTCCCCGAGCGCGGCGTAGCGGTGCGCGACCAGTGCGTCGTCCCAGGCTTCCGGCATGCGGCGACCTCCTCGCGCCGCAGCCTACCGCAGCCGGGACGCTAGAAGTAGACGGAGGCGCCGATGGTGAGGAGGAGTCGGTTCGTCCCGCTCTCGCTCGTGGCGTCCACGCCGAGGCAGCGCGGATCTTCCGGACGGGTGGCGCAGGCGGGCTCGGCGACGGTGACGGCGCCGCCGTTATAGGTGCGCACGTAGCGGAGGTCGGCGGTCAGGGCGAAGCGCCGCCACAGCCGTAGCTCGGCGCCGGCGCCCAGCTGCCAGGCGGGGGCTCCGGACCAGCTGTCGGCACCGTCGCGCGTGACGAAGCTCATGCCAACGCCGGCAAGCCCGTAGACGCCGACGAACCAGCGCGGGAACGGGCGCACGAGAATGGACGCCATCGGCAGGAGGTCGGCGCGCTTCGCGCCTTCCTTGAGCGCGCCGAGGTAGTCGGTCGACAGCTCCAGCTGGAAGAAGCGGTGCGGGCGGAAGCGAAGGTCGACACCCAGACCACTGACGGCCGTGGCGTCACCGGGGCCGTCGCCGTAGTCAGCGCGAACGCCGACGCCGATGCGCGGCTCGGCGCGCCACCACGACGTCGCGACCGCTTCCTCGGGTGGCGCCACGGCGACGCGGGCAGGCGGAGCCGGCGGCGCCTCGTCGCCCCAGGCGGGCTCGTGCGGCGCCATGCAGCAGGCGTCGTGCACGACGATGGTGCGCGCGGGCGGCGGCTCGGGCGCGGCGGGCGGCTCAGGGGGCGCGGGCGGGGCGGGAGGCGCCTCGTAGGAGGGAGGCGCCTCGTAGACGACCGCGGGCGGCGGCGGCGGCGGCGGCGACAGCTCGGCCTCGGTGCCGGCGCCGGCCACCGCGATGGCGACGCCCGGGACTGCGATGACGATCGACGCGCTGCCCTCGGCGTGGACCGCGTGCTTCTTGGCGCAGCCTAGGATCTTGTAGCCCTTCGTGCCCGGATGGTCGCAGGGGGTGCGCGAGGGCGGGCGCGGCGTTGAGCAGCACGCCGATGAACGCCACCACCGACGAGGACGCGGCCGCTGCGGCGGCGAGGCGGGTAGAGACGCTTGCGTGCCTGGACGTGGGCATGATTGAGACTTCCTCCTGGACAGCTTGGTAGCAACTCGCGCGCCACTAGAGATCACTCGCAATCACAGCCAGTTGACTCCTCCGGGAGGTGAGACCGGGCGTTCACACTGTGAGAACGGCGCACGACAGGCCGGAACGGGCCTCCGGATCCGGCCCGCTTGGCCCACACGGACGCAGAACGACGGGCCGCGAAGGATATGCGGCCCGACTCTAGCGGAGCACGGCTTCGAGCTCGGTCTCGTCGCCGTGCTCCATGGCGAGCTCGGCCGCGAGGCTCGTGTGGTCGCGACCGATGGTGGCGACCGCCATGGTCCGGCCGCCGCGGCGGTAGATGACGGTCGCGTCGCGTGCGTCGAGATCGCCGCGGAGCTCGGCGTCCTCCCACTCGTCGGCGTGGCCTACGTAGCGGAGCGTAAGGTCGTAGTGCACGCTCCAGAAGAAGGGGACGTCCGCGAACGGGCGCGCCGCACCGAGGAGATTGCGCGCTGCGGCCTGGCCCATGCGCTGGGCGACGACCCAGTGCTCGATGCGGACGGCGCGGCCGGAACGCGCGTCCGGGAAGCGCGCGACGTCGCCGGCGGCGAACACGCCGTCGGCGGCGCGAAGTTGCTCGTCCACGAGCAGGCCGCGATCGACGCGCAGGCCGGCCGCCTCGGCGAGGGCCACACGCGGGCGGACACCGACGCCCATCACGACCAGGTCCGCGGAAAGGACGCTTGCGTCGTCGAGCGCCACGGCGCCGGCGCGGATGGCGACGGGCTTCCGGCCGAGGTGAAAACGCACGCCCTGCGCCTCGTGCAGCGCCCGGACGAAGCGCCCCACCGGGTCGCCGAGGACGCGCGCGAGCGGCACGGCATCGGGCGCCACGACGTCTACCTCCAGGCCGCGCGCACGCAGCGCCGCGGCGACCTCGAGCCCGATGAAGCTCGCGCCGAGGACGACGGCGCGCCGACCTGGGGAGGCGGTCGCGGCCGCGACGATGGCGCGGCTGTCGGCGAGCGTGCGCAGGACGTGCACCTCGGGACGCTCGGCGCCCTCGATGGCCAGACGGATGGGCTCGGCGCCGGTGGCGAGCAGGAGCCCGCCATATCCGAGCGTGCGGCCGCTGGTGAGGGTGAGACGCCGCG
>DASYRF010000328.1:0-3975 GCA_036004705.1 Myxococcota bacterium | reverse complement strand
CGCGGCGGCCGCGCGCGCGGCGGCGGGGCTTGCGCTGGCGGCGGCCCTTGGCGGGCGCACCGTCCCCGCGTGGGGCGGCGGCGATCCCGCGGCGCCGCCGCCGGACAGCAGCCCCTGGGAAGAGGCCGCCTGGCCGGGCAGTCCGTTCTACCGCGCGCTGATGGTCGAGGCGGACGAGGCGCTGGCGGAGGGCGTGGGCGAGGACCGTCGCGGCCGGCGCGACCGTGCCATCGGCGCCTACGCGCGTGCCCACGCGCTCTACGAGGAGGCGTCGGAGGCGTGGCCGGAGCGGCCGGAGCCGTTCGTGCGCGGCGCGGCGGCGCGCATGGGCCTGGGCGCCTGGGGAGCGGCGCTGGAGGATCTGCACGCGGCGGCGGCGCGGGCCGGGGCCGCGCCCGCGGGCGCCATCGACCTCTTCGCGCTGTGGGAACGCAGCGGCGCCTGCGCGCTCCACGACGGTCGGCTGGCGGAGTCGGAAGAGGCGTACGGGCGCGCGGCGGCGCGGGCGCCGGACGACGAGTGGCTGGCGCGGGCGCGCACGGGACGAGCCATGGCGCGAATGGCGGCGGGCGACGCCGCCGGGGCGGTGGCGGATTTCCGCGCCGCGCTCTGGGCCGACCCGCACGCGCAGGTCGCCGCGCTCGGGCTGGTGGTCGCGCTCGATCGCGCGGGCGACGTCGACGGCGCGCGCGCGGCGTTGCGCGCCGCGCTGGCGCTCGGACCCGGCTTCACGCCGGTCTTCGCCTGGGACGACTGGCCCTCCGACGCGGAGAAGACGTACTGGCGGGGCGTCGCCGCCGAGGCGCTGGGAGAGCTCGACGACGCGCTGGAGAACATGGCGGTGTATGCGGCGGGTCTACCGGAGGACGCCCCGTACCGGCGCGTCGCTGAGGTGCACCTGGACGCGATGCGGCGCGTGTCGCGCCTGCGCGCGACGGCCGTCGTCGAGGTCGGCACGCCGAAGCCGATGCCGGCCGCGCCGGGGGTCAAGCCTGCCGGCGCCGCCGCTGCTGACAGCGGGCGGCTCGCCGCGGCGCTGCGAAGCGCCGCCTGGCGCGCGAAGCTGCGCCGCTGTTACGGCTCCGCGCTGCTCGCGGGTGCCGCCGAGCGCCTGACGGTGACGGTGACGTTCGGCGCGGCGGGAAATCCGATCGCGTCTTCGCCGCGCGCGAGCGAGCTCGCGGTGTGCGTGCTCCGGGCGCTCGACGATGGGCTGCGCGGGTTGCGGGAGGCGACGCACGACCGGCTCGCTCTTGCCGAGGTGGAGATCACCTTGCACGCGGCGAAGTAGCGCGGTCGGCGGCGCGGATGGGCCGGGTGGCGGCTCGGGTGGCCACCCTCGTCCAGCCAGGAATAAACACATCAGGAACAGGTTGTTAGCAACGACGGGGGCCTTCGGATGTGACGAGATGGCGCAGGCAGGCGCCACGGCGCGGGGAGGCGTTTCCTTCCAACATGGCGAAAAGGCGCAAGACTAGCAGATCACGTCGGGTGGCCCGAACGTTGCAGAGTGCCCGGGCGGCGCGCGCGACTCCGCAATCTAGCCACAGGGGTCGCCGCCCGAGGAGGCAATCGATGCAGGCTCTCAAGATCGGGGACAAGGCCGTCTATCCGGCCCAGGGCGTCGCAGAGGTCGTGGGCGTCGAGACCAAGGAGATGATGGGGAAGCGCATGAGCTTCTACGTCCTTCGGGTGCTCGACTCGGACATGAAAATCATGGTGCCCAAGGACAAGGCCGAGGACGTGGGGCTGCGCGAGGTGATCGACGAGCAGGAGGTCGAGGACGTGAAGGACGTGCTGCGCGAGCGCGACGTCCGCTTCGACCGTCAGACCTGGAACCGCCGGTACCGCGGCTTCATGCAGAAGCTGAAGACGGGCTCCATCTACGACGTCGCGGAGGTGTTCCGCGACCTGTACTTGCTGAAGAACTCCAAGGTGCTCTCGTTCGGAGAGCGCCGGATGCTCGACACGGCGCGCACGCTCCTGGTCCAGGAGATGTCGGTCGCCAAGCGCGCCCGCCCCGAGGCGATGACGCTCGAGCTCGAGCAGATCTTCCAGAACTAGCGCCCCCGGACCCGGCGGGAACGGCGCGGAAGAGCGGTCGCGGTCGCAGCGGAGGAGTGCGTTGGCTTCCGGCCGGCGCGCGCCTCACGAATGCGCGTACCTGCTCGGTGATGTGAACGAGCTCGCGTTTCCTTAGCGGCGGCGCGGGCGGCGGAGCAGACTGACCGCGGCAGCCAGCGCGCCCAGGACGAGCGCGCCGCCGGGGCCGGCGCCGGCGTCTTCGCCGGGCGCGGCCATGCAACGCAGGCAGCCGCCGCCGCGCACGGAGGGCGGACCGGCTTCGCCGCCGTCGCTCGCGGCGTCGGCGGGGGGAGCGGCGTCGCCGCCCGGCGCGGCGTCGCTGCCGGCGGCGGCATCGCTTCCGTTGCCGGCGTCCGTGCCGGGGCCGGCGTCGGTGCCGGCGTCGCTGCCGCAGCCGGGGATGAACGCGCCCCCGCACACTCCGGCGGCGCAGACGTCGGCGGTCGTGCAGCCGTCCCCGTCGTCGCAGGACAGGCCGTCGAGCGGCGACGGGTCGCTCGTGCAGGCGCCGGCCGCCTCGTCGCACGCGTCGGCCGTGCAGTCGTTGCCGTCGCTGCAGGGCGTGGCCGCGCCACCGCCGCAGATACCGCTCGTGCACGTCGTGGCCGTGGTGCAGAACGCGCCGTCGTCGCAGGCGGTGCCGTCGGCGAGCGCCGGGAACGTGCACCCGGAGGACGGGTCGCAGCTGTTGGCCGTGCACGGGTTCAAGTCGTCGCACGTGCCGAGCGTGCCCGCGCAGGCGCCGGCGCCGTCGCAGACGTCGGTGGACGTGCAGAGATCGGCGTCGTCGCACACCGTGCCCGCGGGCGCGGGCGTCACCGCCGAGCAAGCCCCGGCCGTGCACGTGCCACCCGTGAAGCAGCCGCCGGCGGCCGCACACACCGTCCCGTCTGCGACCGGCGTGTGCACGCAGCTCTGCGTGCCGGCGTTGCACGAGTCGGTCGTGCAGCCCTCGAGGTCCGAGCAAGGGTTCGCGCCGCCGCCGGTGCAGGCGCCGGACTGGCACGTCTCGCCCACGGTGCAGAAGGCGCCGTCGTCGCACGCCGAGCCCTCCAGCGCGGCCGCGTCGTGCGCGCAGGCGTCCGCCGCCTCGTCGCACGAGTCGACCGTGCAGGCGCTGGCGTCCGCGCACGCCGTCGCCGTGCCCCCGCCGCAAGCCCCGCCGCCGCAGGTCGTGGCGGTCGTGCAGAACAGGCCGTCGTCGCAAGGATCGCCGTCGGCGCCGGCGGCGTCGTGCACGCAGGCGTTTCCCACCTCGTCGCAGGAGTCGTCGGTGCAGAGGTTGCCGTCGGAGCAGTTCGTCGGCGGTCCGCCGCCACAGCTACCCGCGTTGCACGTCGACCCCGTCGTGCAGAAAAGGCCGTCGTCGCACGGCATGCCGTTCAGCGGCACCGGGTCGTGCATGCATCCGCCCGACGGGCTGCAAGTATCGGCCGTACAGGGGTTCGCGTCGTCGCAGCTGCTGGGGCCGCCGGGCGTGCACGCCCCCGCGCTGCAGAGGTCGCCGGTGGTGCAGGCGTCGCCGTCGCTGCAGGGGGCGGTGTTGTTCGTGAAGGCGCACCCGGTCGCCGGGACGCATGCGTCGTCGGTGCAGACGTTGCCGTCGGTGCACGAGAGCGCCGCGCCGCCCACGCAGCCGCCGCTGCTACAAGTATCGCTGGTGGTGCACGCGTTGCCGTCGTTGCAGGCGGCCGTGTTGTTCGTGAACACGCACCCCGAGGCCGGGTTGCACGCGTCGTCGGTGCAGACGTTCCCGTCGCTGCACGTCACCGGCGGCCCCGCGGTGCAGCCGCCGGCGCTGCAGACGTCGCTCATCGTGCAGGCGTCGCCGTCGTCGCAGGCGGCCGCATTGTTCGTGAAGACGCACCCTGTCGCCGGCGCGCACGAGTC
>DASYRF010000327.1:0-18420 GCA_036004705.1 Myxococcota bacterium | reverse complement strand
GCTGGCGGCGGCGCTGCGCGAGCAGCTGCAGGGCGAGGTGTTCGACGAGGACGCAGCGCGCGTGGCGTACGCGTCGACGGCGTCCATCTTCCGCCACGTGCCGGAGCTGGTGGTGGCGCCGCGCGACCGCGCGGACCTCGTGCGCGCGGTGCGTTTCGCGCGCGACGAGGGGCTCGCGCTGACGGCGCGCGGCGCGGGCAGCTCACGCTCGGGGCAGGACCAGGGGGAGGGGCTGCTGCTGGACATGACGCGCCACTTCCGCGCCCGGCCGTTCATCGACCCCGCCGAGCGCCGCGCGCGCGCGCTGCCGGGTGTGACCCTGCGCGCGCTGAACGACGCCGCGCGCCCGCACGGCCTGTACTTCCCGCCCGACCCGTCGAGCGGCGCGTTCTGCACGCTGGGTGGGATGGTGGCCAACAACTCCGGCGGCCCGGCGGCGGTGCGTGCGGGCATCATGCGCGACTGGGTCGAGGGGCTGGATGTCGTCTTCGGCAACGGCGAGGCGGCGCGCGTGCGCCGTGGCGAGCCCGCGTCGCGCTGGCCGGCGCCGTTGGCGCGCGCGGCGGCGGTCCTGGCGCGCGAGCAGGCGCTCATCCGGGAGCGTTACCCCGGGCGGGTGAAGAACAGCTCGGGGTACAACTTGAAGGGCACGGTGCACGGCGCGCCGGGGGTCGTTCCGGAGCTGGCGGCGCGGTTTGGCGTGGCGTCGACGTCGGCGTCGGCGTCGGCGTCGGCCTCGGCGTCGGCCTCGGCGTCGGCGCTCGCCGCGGCGTGGGCGGAGTTGGCGTCAGGGCCGGGGTCGGCATCGCGGGCGGCCTCGGCGTCGGATTCGGCGCTGCTGGAGGGCGTCGATCCGTTCCCGCTGCTGGTCGGGAGCGAAGGCACGCTCGCGCTCGTCACGGCGGTGCACCTTCGCCTCGCGCCGCTGCCGGGCGCCGCGTCCACGGTGCTGCTGTTGTGCGACGACTTGGGCGACGCCGCCGCTGCCGTGCCGGCGCTCGTGGCCAGCGGCGCCTCCAAGGTGGAGCTGCTCGACCGCGTGCTGCTCGAGCGCGTCCGCGACGTGCTGGGCAAGGGCCGCGCCGCCGCCGACGCGCTGCTCGCCGACCCGTTTCGCTACGCGCTCCTCGTCGAGCACCAGGGCGACGCCGCCGCGGAGGCGCGCGCCGGCAGCGAGAGCGCGCTCGCCGCCGTGACCGGCGCCGGCACCGGCGTGCGCGGTCGCCTCTGCGACGACCCGGTCGAGCGGGCGCGCTTGTGGGAGGTGCGCTCGATGGCCGCGGGCCACCTGCACCTCCTGCCCGGGCGGCGGCGCCCCATCGCCATCGTCGAGGACGGCTGCGTGGACCCGGCGCGCCTGCCCGACTACGTGGCGGCCGTGCGCGACGCGCACCGCCACGCCGGCGTGGAGAGCTTCTATTTCGGCCACGCCGGCGACGGCAACGTGCACGTGAACTCGCTCTTGGACCTGAACGACGGGGACGACGCCGCGCGCGCCCGTGCCATCCTCGACGACGTGCACGCCATCCTGCAGGCCATGGGCGGGTCGCTCTCCGGCGAGCACGGCGACGGGCGCCTGCGCACGCCCTACCTGCGCCGCCACTACGGCGCGCTCTTCGACCGGGTCTTCGTGCCCGTCAAGCGCGCGCTCGACCCCGACGGCCTGCTCAACCCCGGCATCGTGGCCGCGCCCGAGCGCCAGGACCAGGACCCCATCGCCGGCGCGCACCGCTACCGCCGCGCGCTCGGCGCGCGCCCCGCCGGCGACGCGCTCGGGGACGCGGCGCTCCACGCCGTCGATTGCCACGGCTGCGCGAAGTGCCGCACCTACTGCCCCACGTACCTGGCGACCGGGCGCGAGGAGGACCTCCCGCGCGCGCGCGCGAACCTCGTGCGCGAGACGCTCTTCGGCGGGCTCGCGCTCGGCGCGCTCGGCCGCGGCTTCGGCGCGCGCTCTCTGTCCACGTGCGTCGGCTGCGACCGCTGCCTCACCGACTGCTCGTCGCTCGTCGACGTCGGCGGCGCCTCAGCCGCCGCCCGCGCCGCCGTGGCGCTCGCGCAAGGACGCGGCCGCGACGAGGAGCTTCTGCGCCGCCCGCGCCTCTTGAGCGGCCTCGCCGCGCTCGCCGCGCCCGTCGCGCGCGCCGCCGGCAAGATCAGCGCGGCGCGCACCGGCCTGGAGCTGCTGATCGGCGTCGACCGCCGCCGCCGCCCCCCACCCGCCGGCCGCTGGCGCCCCGCCCGCACCCTGACCGCCGCCACCGCCGCCGAGGCCGAAGCCGAATCCGAAGCCGAAGCCGCCGCGGCGCCCGCACCCGCAACCGCATCCGGCGCCGAATCCGAAGCCGAAGCCGCAACCGCAACCGCAACCGCAACCGCAGCCGCAGCCGCAACCGCAGCCGCAGCCGCAGCCGCAGCCGCATCCGCAACCGCAGCCGCAGCCGCATCCGCATCCGCATCCGACGCCGACGCCGAAGCCGTGGCCGACGCCGACGCCGCCGCCGAAGCCGACGCCGACGCCGGCGCTGCTGCGCGCCCGTCCCGCGACTGCGTGATCTACTTCCCCGGCTGCCACGCCCTCAATGGCGACCCCGGCGGGCGCGACTACCCCGGCGAAGGCGCCGCCGCCGTGGCGGTGCTGCAGTCGGCCGGCGCGCGCGTCATGGTCGTGCCCGACGGTTGCTGCGGCATCGCGCGCTACACGTACGGCGCCGACGACGGCCTACGCGCCGAGTGCCTCGACAACGTCGAGCGCTGGCGCCCCTGGCTGGACGCCGGCTGGACGCTCGTCACCACCGCGCCGTCCTGCCATCACATGATCGCCCACCGCTACGGCGAGCTCCTCGGCGGCGGCGCCGCCCCGCTCGAAGGCCGCGTCTGGGACCTCTTCCAGTGGCTCGCGCGCCCCGATCGCCCTGCGCGCCTCGCCCGCCTGCGCGCCGCGCTCGGCGCCCGCGAGCCCGGCGTCCGCCGCGCCGTCGCCTACCACGACCCCTGCCACGCGCGCATCGGCGAGCAGTCCATCGGCGCCGCCACCGTCGCCGTGCTCGCCGCCACCGGCCTCTTCGACGTGCACGCGCTCCCCGACCGCTGCTGCGGCATGGCCGGCACGTACGGCATGCGCACCAAGAACTACGATCTGTCCATGGACATCGGCGCGCCGCAGCTCGCCGCCGCGCGCGACGCCGGCACCGGCGGCCTCGTCGCCACCGGCTGCGGCACCTGCCAGACCCAGTTCCGCGAGGACCCGACCCTCCGCCCCGTGCACCCCGCCTCGATCCTCGCCGCCCACCTCGCCCGCGGCCTCTGACGCGCCGCGCGCCCGCGCCCGTTCCGCATGACGTCCGGCTCTCCGGCGCGTGGCGACAACGACCCGCGCGCGATTGAGCTCTCCACGCACTGCCCCGCCGCCGGCTCTCCGGCGCGTGGCGACAACGACCCGCGCGCGATTGAGCTCTCCACGCACCGCCCCGCCGCGCCCGCGAACTGTCCCGAGGCTCCGGAGAACCCGGCGCGCGGCACGCCCCGCTCGTCCGCGGCAGCGGCGAGCTCGCTCGACACGACGCTCCCCCAGCCCGCCGCGACGTGCCCGCCGCTCGACGCGACCGTGCAGCTTCCCGCGACCTCGCCCTACTCGCCCGACGTCAATCCGTACCCGCCCGACGCCCCTTTGATCCTGCCCGACGCCCGTTGGAAGCGGCCCGACGTCCCAGTGAACTGGCCCGACGCTCTGGTGAACTGGCCCGACGCTCCGGTGACCTCGCCCGACGCTTGGGTGAGCTCACCCGACGTTCCAGCGAAGCCGCCCGACGCTGCGCAGGGGCCGTTCCAGCGTGCCCAAAACAGGCTCCCGTTCCGTGGCTTATACGATTTGTAGACCCGAAGCTCCCGCTTGCCAGTTGATCCATTTGGAGGGACCGAGCGGCGGCCGGCGCGCGGGCCCGAGAGGACGGACCGGCCAGGACCGGACCGCCAGCGCGTTCCCGCCGGTAGTTTCGCCGGCGCGCAGCGGGCGAAGCGGGCTGGTCGACGAAGGAGAGCAAGAATGACGCCGTTCAAGAGCAAGCCCCGTTGGGAGCTCGAGGAGGCCGCGCGGCGGGGCGAGCGGGCCTACGGTCTGCTGACAGGAGAGGACCGCGCCACCCTCGAGGCGCGCGGCCTTGCCGGAACCGCGGAGGCGTTCCGCCTCGATCTAGACGCCATGGCGGAGGCCGGTGTGAACGCCGTCGCGGACCTGCAAGCCCAGAGGGGCGCCACCGGCGGCAAGTGCGACGCCGCGCAAGACGGCCACGACTTTGTGATGGTCGTGCGCCAGACCGCGGAGCGCCTCGATCCCTTCAACCAGGAGCTGCACCGGCGGCTCGGCGTCGGCGACCGCCTGAAGGCCAGGCAAGTCACGCGCGTGCTCGCGAGCCTCGACAAGATCGTCGAGCTCGGCGGCCCCTACGCCGATGTCCTGGCGCCTTCGGGCATCACCCCCGCCCACATCGCCGAGGCCGCGGAGCTCGCCGCCGCGCTCCGCACCAAGAAGCGGGCAAAAGAAAACAAGGTGCAGACCCGCGTTGACAACACCAGCGACCGCCGCGCCCTGCACCTCCGCGTCGAGTCCACTGTGGACCGCATCGGCGTGGCCGGCATCGCCGCCTTCCGCAAGGACCTCCCCAAGCGCGCCCAGTACGAGGCCCTGTTCGCCTCGCCGACATCGGCACCGTCCGGCTCCCCCTCCGGCATCGATCCCCCGGCGCCCGCTCTCCCGCCCCTGGCGTAGCTCCGAGCCGTCCCCCCGCGCGCCTCGCCGACGCGGCCGTTGTCGCAAGGCCCGCGCGTCGCGCTCCTCAAGCTGACAGTTCGACGGTCCCCGTCGGCGCCAGCTCAGCGCGCGCGTGTTGTCACGCTCCCTCCTCTAGCGGCTGCCAGAGCTCTACCCGGTTGCCGTCGCAGTCCTTGATCCACGCGAAGCGACCGTAGCTCTCGTTCTGGCGCTTCGGGTCGATCCAGACCCCGGCCGCCGCGAGGTCTCCAAGCAGAGCGTCGAGGTCGTCCACGCGGTAGTTGATCATCACCGCCTGCTTCCCCTCGCCGAAGTAGCTCGTGTCCATCGGGAAGGGGTTCCACGCCGTCATGCCCGTCCCCTTCGGCACTTCGTCCTTCCACGAGAAGGTCGCCCCGTAGTCCCCCACCGCGACCCCTAGGTGCTTCGCGTACCACGCTCCGAGCGCCTTCGGGTCCGCGCTTCGCAGGAACACACCCCCTACGCCTGTCACTCTCGCCATGCCAGTCACCTCCGCGTTGCTTCCTACTACGGCCACTCTTCTGGTGGCAATGGTAACATGGGTACTCGTGGCGACCCGGTGAGCACCAGCGCACGTCGACCGCGCAACTCGACGCGGGCCGAGGAGGTGCGTGGCGAACGAGTGGCGGGATGAGCCCCGCAGCTCGGCGCACGGCAGCAGCGTTGTCGTGCCTTGCTGCACTCAGCGGTGTGTCTCCTGCATGCCGGAGCGGCCGGATGGGAAGCGGGACGGGGACGGGCACTGTCGCTGGAAGTCCGGTCGACTTCGAGATCGTGAGCGCCGTTGCGGACCGACTTCGGTGGGAGGGGGCTCTCGACCTACGGGCCGGCGGCGCGCCGTTCACGTGCCGCTCCGGCTTCATTGTCGACGAATTCATCGGCGACCGCCCGTACCTCGTGATCGGACTGAGCGTCGAGTACGCGGGACCCGGCGTTTACGCGCTTCCGGATCCACGCACGTATGAAAGCACTCTTCAGCTCGCCCTCGGCAACGGCGACACCACGATCGGCAATGTGGTGGACGGCACACTGACAATCGACGACGACAGCGGCGGTTGGATATCCGGTTCCTTCGAGGCGACCGTCACCGGCAACCTCGACGGCGTCGTGTCCGGGGACTTTCGGGCACCGATATGCGACCACCTCTATCCATTGTAGACCGTGCGGGAACGGACGGCTGAAGCAGACCGCCCGCCGCGCGGGGCCGAAGCTCCCCTGGCAGCGACCAGAGGGACGTGCGAGGATCCGTGACATGTGGCGGGCGATGGTCGTGCTCGCACCGGATCCGATCCTGAGCGGAGGAAACGATCGGCGAGATCGGCAAGGGGTTGATGTTGGCGGCCGAGAGGATCAGGCTGGTCGCGGAGGCGACCATGGCGAAGCGCAGAGTTGGTGCGGTCGAGCCGAGCAAGGTGATGAGAGAGCTCGTGGAAACGGTTCGGCGTGAGGTGAAGGCGCGCCTGGGCCCTGGGGCAACGTTCGAGCAGCGGCGGGACGCCTCGGCCGCGCTCATGGCCGAGGCGCTGGCGACGATGGTGGACGAGGACGAGGAGGAGGATCAGGCTGGCGGTCATCGCCAACGGAGGTGACCCATGTCCCGCGACGCGCGCCGCCCGCAGGTGGATCCGAAGAACAAGATTCTGCGCAAGGTCGTGCTCTTGGTCCGCGAGGAGGTGAAGCGTCGTTATGGCTCGGACCTGACATTCGAGCAGCGACGTGACGCGGCCGTCGCGATCACCAACGATTCGCTGTGGCTCGACGAGGAGGAGGACATGCAAAGCCTCGTGACGCGCGCGGACGAGGTGAAGGTCGAGGGCAAGCGCTTCCGCCGGCTCGAGCAGCCATCGAGCGCGAAGTACCCGCGGGCGCTGGGGCGCGCACGCGGTCGACGAGCCGCTGTACCGGCTCGAGGGCGTGCACAACGGGCCGACGATCAAGCCGGTCGAGCTTCGGGCCGGGATCGTCGAGAACATGACGCCGGACCTGGCCCGCATCGTCGGAGAGTTGAGCGCCGAGCAGACCAGCCGTCAGCTGGTGGCGACTCTCAAGACGGTGGGGCTGGTGCCGCCCAGCCGCGCCCCGTTGGAGAAACACGTCAAGCAGATGGCGCACGAAATCGGCGGTCAAGTGGAGAAGCTCGAGGAGGCCGCGCGCGTTGCCGACGCGCTGCCCGCCGGGGTCGCCGCCGTCAGCTGCGGGATGGACCGAGGCGCAGTGCGCATGGTCGAAGCGCTCGACGCGGCGAAGGCTCCGGCGCGACAGCGGAGCAAGCCTTACGAGCGGACGCCGCCGCCGCCGTCCGAGCGCCGCTACAGGATGGCTTGGAACGGCAGCACCACGCTGTACGACGTGCTCGGCAAGCCGCTGCAGACGTTCCGCTATGCAGCGGAGGCGGACGCCGATCCGGCGGACATCGCCCGGCGCAGCAGCGCCGACGTGGCGTGGGTGCTGCGGCGCCACCAGGGCGTCGACGTGCACTGCATCCAGGACGGCGCGCCGGAGCTGCGCGTGCTGCCCGACACGCTCGCCGAGATTCTGCCCGCGAACACGAACGTCCAGGTCGTGGACCTCGTCGATTTCAAGCACCTGATGGGCTACCTGGAGGATGTCGTCGACGCCTGCGAGCCGCCCGGCGACCCGCACGACTGGAAGGGGTGGTATCGCGCCGAGCTGCTGCGCGACGACGCGGCGATCGACGGCATCTGGCGCAAGCTGAAGAACCAGGGCAAGTCGCTGCCGCGCGGCGCGCGCAAAAAGCGCAAGGCGATCGCCGCCGCGCTCACCTACATTAGAACGCGCAAGAACCGCATGCGCTATGCGTCGCTCTACGCGCAGCGCCTGCCCATCGGCAGTGGTGACACCGAGAACACCGTCTGGCTGATGCAGCAGCGGGTGAAGCGACCGGCGCAGTCGTGGCAACCGTCTGGTCTGCGCGGCGTCCTCGTCCTGCGCGCGCTCGCGCTTTCCGAGCGCTGGGATCTCGCCTGGGACGCCTACGCAGCTACGCATCGCAAGGAGGTCCAGTGCGCGGCGTGACCGTCGCAGGGATCAGGATCGCATCCGGTGCGGGTCAGAGCCTTGGCCCGCCGCCTGGAAATCCTACGCGGCTACGCATCGCAAGGAAGTGCGACGTGCGGCATGATCAGGATCGCATCCGCCTGGTAGTGAAATACCGGCGAGAGGTGGATGCCTGAACAACAGAGCATGATGAGCGCGATGAGGTTGAAGGCGTTGTGAAAGCCGTATGCGCGGCGAGTGATCGTACGAATCTTGCCGTTGAGGGCCTCGGTGCGGCCATTGGAAAGGCGAGTACGCACGTAGGCGAGGATGCCGGTGCGGTGGTCGCGGACGGGCGCGGCAGGCTTCACGAAGGGTGCCAATCGGGAGCGACGCGCCCAGTCGAGCCACTCGTCGAGCTTCGTCTCGGCGACGTGGATCTGATGGCGGTCGAGGACGTGCAGGAGCGACTCCTTCAGCAGGTAGGCTCGGTACAGGGGCCTGTTCGCCTTCTGGACCTGGGCGAGCTTGTCCTTCTCGGTGCGCGAGAGGTTCCAGGGGTTCTTCTGGAGCGCCCAGCGGCTCTTCTTCAGCGCGGTCTTGTCAGCCTCGGTGTCGACCTCGCGCGCCTGCGCGCGCCGGACCTCGTCGAGGGCATCGTGGGCGAGGCGCTGGATGTGGAAACGGTCGAAGATGATCTGGGCTTCACCGTCAAGCGCGGCCAGATCGTCGAGATCTTCGTGGTCGCCGACCCCGCCGCCTCGACCTGGCCGCCCTCGACGACTGACTTCGAGCCCTTCCGCCATGGCACGGACGTGAGCAAACCGGCCGTGCTAGCATCGGTCGATGAGCGAGATCGTCACGTTCAAGGCCGGGGGCCTGGTCTTGCAGATCGGCCGACCGGCAATCGTGGCGATGCCCGGCAAGAGCGTCCGCGCGCGTCTCACCGGGATGTTGTTCGACAACGACAAGACGTTCCTGTTGCCGTCGGCGATACCCGGGATGAAAGGGCTCAAGAAGATCTACGACCAGTACGCCATGTTGCGCGTGCTCGTATCGGGGCACGCCGATCAGAAGGGCGGGGCGGACTACAACGTGGCCCTGTCGGGCGAACGGGCGAAGTCGGTGGCGGCGTATCTGAAGGACGAGGTCGATCGCTGGTTGTTCTGGTACGAATCCTCTCGGCCGCCGAATCGCCGCTGGGGTTCACGTGAGGACCAGCACATGCTCGCGGCGCTCGGCTTCTACGAAGGGCCGGTCAACGGTGTCGACGACGAGAAGAGCCGCGCGGCGGTTGGGAAGTTCCAGGAAACGCGGGGGCTGTCGGCCGACGGCAAGGCCGGCCCGATCACGCGCCGCGCGCTCGTCAGCGGGTATATGAAGCAGCCCGATACGTCGCTCCCGCCCGGCGCCACGGTCGAGACGCACGGCTGCGGGGAGTATCACCCCGAAGTGCCGGGGGGACCGGACGCGGTGGACGCGCGCAATCGGCGCGTCGAGATCTTCTTCTTCGAGGGCGCGGTCGCGCCGGCGCCCAGAGCGGACTGTCCCGCGGGCGGATGCCCCGAGTACCCCCTCTGGTGCTCCGGCGCCAGCAAGAACGTCGACCTGTCGCAGGCGCTGGCCGACCTCATCGTCACGGTTCGGGACGAAAGCGGGGTGCCGATCGCGGAGGCGCGCGTCGAGCTGTCGGGGCCCGCGGCGGCGCAGGGCAAGACGGACGCCACCGGCGTGGTGCGCTTCGAGGACCTCATCCAGGGGAAGTACCTGCTGGCCGCCGAGCGCGCCGGCTTCGACCGGTCCACCGCGGAGGTCATGGTCGGCAGCGCCGCCGCGGGCGGGATCAAGGAAGGCGCGTTCGAAGAGAAGAAGCCAGCGGAGGGCGCGGCGACGACGGTGGTGCTCACGGCGTCGGTGAAGTACTGGGAGTTCCCCGGATTGGTTCTGGTCGGCGTATCGGACACGCTCACCGTGACCAACCCGCCGCGCGCCGATCCCCGCTACGCGACGCTAGTAGCGCAGGTCAAAACGCACCTGGGCTTCATCGCCTTCCTCACCAACGCGGAGGCCACTGCGCCGGGGTTCACGGTGGCGACCGAGCTCGCCGTGTGGCGTTTCAAGCGTGCGGCGCACCGCATCTTCCGCAAGGCGCAGCTCGCCGTGCCCGGCGTGTTCTTCCCCGCGGGCAAGGGCGAGGACGTGGCGCCGGCCGACGTGTTCCACGCGCCGCCGGAGGCGGATCTGACGGCCAAGAATCCGCGCTACGATGCCGATGCTGCGCGGGAGATCAAGAAGGTCGACGAGGCGACCGCCAAGGAGCTGAAGAAGTGGTTCGACAAGAAGTGGGTTCGCCCGATCGCCCGCTTCAATCGGCCCGCGCTCGCGCACGGCGTGACCGCGCCAAACGGACTGCGGCTCGACATCGCCGACCGCTGGGAACAGCGGGCCGACATTGCCGACAAGCTCGGCGGCTCCCTGTGGGGACCGTATGGGGACTCCGGCGTTCGTGTGCTGTCGTACACGAGCCCCGGCTCGTCGCCGACGAGCCGGCACTTCTTCGGGCTGGCGGTGGACATCAGCCAGCACCGTACGTATCTGACCTTCAGCAACGACTGCGCCAGCCTCAAGTGCCTCGAGAACCGCCCGGCGACCTCGGTCAAGGACGCGCAGGCCAAGAAGCTCTTCCACCGGCAGTACCACATCCAGGCGATCGACGAGACCGGCAAGGCGTTCACCGGCGTGGATCCAATCTTCAAGCACGCGACCACGTTCTGGAGGATCTGGTGCCGCGTGGACGCTCCCCGGACCGTGGGCAAGTTCTCCACGGTGCACGTTGGCAAGTCGTTCGCCGAGAAGGCGATCGAGATGCTCAGCTATTGGAACGACGAGGACCAGCGCGCCATCAAGCTGTCGCTGTACGACTTCCCAGAGGGCGACTACTTCGATCTTTCCGCGCTGCTGGAGGACGAGAACTGGTTCACCCGGATCCAGGCGCACCCGAACTGGACGACTCCGCGGGCGCGAAACACGGAGAGCACCGACCCGATGAAACAGGACGAGCCGTACAAGCACACCGAGTGGTGGCACTTCTCGGCGTGCCAGGACGGGGAGATCGCGTTCGGCAACAAGAAGCCGTTCGCCTACAAGCACACCGTGACGGTGCTCGACATGGCCGATCTCGTCGACATCAGTGAGTCGACGCTCATCTCGAAGGGCTACGCCGCGTCGCTGGACGGCAACACGTTCTGAGCGGATCTTGGCGCCCGCGCCCGGACGACGACATTCTCGACGCCGTCATCTACGGCACGCCGGGCTCCAATACGAACATGCGGGCGGATGAGACCGGCACACCGGGCACGGTAGACGCAGACGACGCCTCCGCCGACAGCAACATCGAACGTGTCGGCCCCACGATGTGGCGGGTCCGCTCCAGCGACCCGACGCCGCGCGACTGTTCCCTCATCAGGTGATCGAGGAGCACGGACGGGCGATCGACGCCACTGGGCGCACCCGTTCGGCATCCGCTCGAAAAACTCCAGCGGCGGCGCCGCGCCGCCCGCGACGGTGTCGACGTGCGGGTCGGACACCGGGGCGGCCGCGGCGACGCTCGAGGCCGGCGTGGCGGCATGGGGATCCGTGCCCGCCATGGGTCCGACGCTAACGCAGCCGGCGCGACGCGTCGAGGCCGGGTCGCGCGCCGGTTGGCGCGCCGGGTCGAGCGCCGGGTTGCGCGCCCAGGCCGAGGAAGCGACAGACGAGCTGGAACGTGTCGCGACTCGAGATCGATGACGCCCGGGCCGCGACAGCGCCCACCCCGTGAGCACCGTCGTCAAGCCCACCATCGGCGCGATGATCGCGACCCACGGCCTCAGCGTTGCCGCAGAAGAAGACCGAAGTCCGCGTCGGTCGCCGTCATTTGTACAGCTCGATCGCCTGCTTGACGAACGCGACCGTGGCGTAGCGCTTCTCGATCGCGTCGTAGATGTGCGGCGCCACGACGGGCGCGTCCTCCTCGAGGGCGTCCAGGCGACCCCGGATGTCGTCGAACCAGGCGGGGTCGATCGAGCCCGAGGCCAAGACGCGCTCCATGTCCCGGATGATGCCCTTGTACTTCGCGCCCACCACCCGATGGCGCGCCGCGCGACCCGCGTAGTCGAGGAAGGTCTGCAGCGCCGCGAACACGCTCGCCGTGACGCTGAGGAGCCCCACCACCACGACGGGAATGAGCCCGCTCTTCTCCATCGACGAGAACACCGAAGTGCCGACCACCGCGGACAACAGGATCGTGGGCACGCCGAACACGTAGCGCCGCCCCTCGAAGCGCCGGGCCGCGGTGTCGTGCCGATCGCGCCCCTTGTGGGCGTGGATCAGCCAACCCAGGACCAGCTCCTTGGCCGCTTCGGGCTGGAACAACTTCTTCGGGTCCGACATCGTTCGGCCCCCCTCAGGCTGCGTCAGCCGGCCGCGATTATCGCACACAAGCGAGGTAAGCTCCGAACGTGCGTGCCGAAGCGTGCCGAGAACTGGGGCACCCGGGACGAGCCTTCACCGCCTCGATGAGGGTCGAATGGTAGAGGCCCGCGTGCCATCATGGGAGCCATGTGGCGGACCATGGTCGTGCTGGCGGCGGGCGTCGCTTTGGTGGGCGTGGCGGCGTGTCGACCGCGCGTCGACCAGGATTGCGTGAACGCGTGCGAGGCGGAGAACGCGTGCCCGGGCGCGGACCAGCAGCCGTGCAACGACCTTTGCGCTGCCGTCCCTGACGAGTGCGCGGAGGACCACGCGGCGTACTGGGGGTGCGCGGCCGCGAACCTGGACCAGGCCTGTGACTCGTACCCGGCGTGCGGCGAGCAGTTCAGCCGCCTAGCGGTCTGCATCGACGCCTGGTGCCTGACGCACCCGCTCGACGCTGCCTGCTACTACTGACACCGCCGCCTGAGTTGGAGATGGCCAAGGAGCCACCCACGGGCACATCGAAATGCGCATTGTGGCGGTGGCGGCGGGGGTCGCCGGTACCGTCGGGGCCAAGGCGCCCCAGCGATCGCCGACCTCGTCGAGGCGCGCGCGTACGTCGCGGTTCACGCGCCGGCTTCGGATCAGGCGACGCCGGCGGAAATCCTTCGCGTATGGCACCGCAAGCGGCTCTGGCCTGCTGATCAGTGAGGGGCGGGGAAGCTAGCCTTCACTCAGCGGGACGCGGCCCGGTGCTCCGCAGCCGGAGCCTGGGAAAGGGTTCTTCGGTCAGCGCATCGGGACGGCGAGGCCGACGTGGGCGAAGCCGGGGAGAACCAGCTCGGCGACGGCGCGGTCGACGGCGGCGAGCATCTCGGGGCGCGGGGGGTAGGCGTGGCCGGGGACGCCGGCGGCGGGGAGGGCGGCGATGCGGTCGCGCCAGTGGGCGACGTTCGCGTCGATGAGGCGCGGGACCCAGGCGGCCACGGCGGCGCGGACGGGGGCGCCGGCGGCGCGGGGGGCGCGGGGGGCGCCGGGGGGGCCGGGGGGGCCGGGGGGGATCGAAGCGAGGTGCGCCCAGCCGACGCGCGCGTGCTCGACCTCGTCGGCGAGGTGCTCGGTCTGGATGGCGCGCACGAGGGGGGCTTCGGCGTGGAGGAGACACGCTTCGACGAAGGCGGCGGCGATGGTCTCGTTGATGCACGAGAGGCCGACGACGTGGAGGTGCGCGCGAAGCGTGTCGTCGGCGCCGGCGTGTACGGGCATGCCGACGCGCTTGGGGCGCGGCATCGAGAGATGGGCGCCGGCGTAGGCGCAGGCGAGCAGGTGGCAGAGCTCGGCGTGCTTCACCTCGTCGTGCGCGGCGCGCGTGGCGAGCGCCAGGACCTTCGGGTCGGCGCCGAGGGCGTAGAGCTCCGTGACGACGATCGCGAAGCCGGAGCCGGCGCCCAGCTCGGAACGGGCGCGGTCCGCCCAGATGCGCGCGAGCTGCGCGCGGGTGTCGGGCGCGAGCGCGTCGATGGCGGGGTCGTGCGTGGGGAGCGGGCGCCGCGGCTCGCGCGACAGGCCGCGGATGAGCGGGGCGAGCTCCACTACAGAATGAGCACCATGGCGTCGCCGGCGTCGTTGCCGGGCGCCGCGTCAGTGCCGGGCAGGGCGTCGGTGCCGGGCACGGCGTCGGTGCCGGAGGCTCCGGCGTCAGTCGGCATTGCGGCGTCGAGGAGCGCGATGGCGTCGGTGCCGGGGGCGCCGCCGGAGTCGCCGACGGGCGTGTGGCCGCTGCAGCTGCAGCCGGGGGCGCCGACCGCGGCCCCGAGCACCACGATGGCGCGGAAGAGAGGATGCATGCGCCGAGCCTAGACGACGCGCGAGGCGGTGGCAATCGCGCACCGCGCGCCCGGGCGGCGCCACAGGCAAAGGCGCGAACCGCGCGCGCGCCGGGCTGCATCCAACACACGCAACCCGACAAGGAGAACGAAATGGCAAGCGAGCGATGGGAAATTGATCCGGCGCACTCGGGGATTCACTTCTCGGTGCGGCATCTGGTGGTGTCCAAAGTGCGTGGGCAGTTCAACCAGTGGAAGACGGTGCTGGAGATCGACGACTCGGATCCGGCGCGCTCGCGCATCGAGGTGCACGTCGACGCCGCCAGCGTCGAGACGCACGAGGCCAAGCGCGACGCGCACTTGAGGTCTCCCGACTTCTTCGACGTGGAGAAGTTTCCGGAGCTGGTGTTCAAGAGCCGGCTCGTGGAGAAGCACGGCGACGACGGCTACCGCCTGACCGGCGATCTGACGATCCGCGACGTGACGCGCGAGGTGGTGCTCGACATCGAGGTCGGCGGCCGCGTGAAGGACCCGTGGGGCAACCAGCGCGTGGGCTTCGCCGCCACCGCCGCCATCGACCGCAGCGCCTTCGGGCTGACCTGGAACATGGCGCTCGAGGCCGGCGGCGTGATGGTCGGAGACCGCGTGCAGATCGAAGTGGAGGTCGAGGCGGTGCGGCAGGCGGCGGCCGCCCCGGCGGTGACCGCGGCGTAGCCAGCGGGCGCGCGACGCCGAGGTGGGACGCGCTACGCGGGGAGGCGGTCGTCGGGGATGTCGCGCAGCGCGGGGTTCTTGAGATCCCGGGCGCTCAGGACGGGGGTGGCGACGGGCCACGGGATGGCGGCGTCGAGGTCGTTCCACGCCAGGCCGAGCTCGTCGGCGCCGCCGTCGTAGGTGCGGTCGACGAGGTACGTGAGCGTCGCGTCCACCCCCGCGTAGAAGCCGTGCGCGACGCCGCGCGGAATGTACAGGCCGCGCTCGACGGTCAGGCTGAAGGTCTCGCGCGCGCCGCGCGTCGGCGAGGCGCGGCGGAGGTCATAGAGGCCGACGAAGACCTCGCCGGCGATGAGCTGCCAGTAGTCGGCTTGGCGCAGATGATAGTGCAGCCCGCGCAGCACGCCGGCGGCGCTGTCGCTGCGGTTTCCCTGGATCATGGGGTCGGCGCCGGGGAACCACTCGGCGCGCCACGTCTCGAGGAAGCGGCCGCGCGCGTCCGCAAAGACGTCCAGCTCGGCGAGGCGCACGCCGTCGATGAGCGCCGAGTCGCGGACGCGCGGCACTAAAGCACGGTGACGACGGGCTGATCGGGGACGACCGCGCCCGCGGCGGTGCGCAGCACGGCGCCGCTCGACGCCGCGCGGCTGAAGCGAAGGTCGATGACGACGGGCGACGCGGGGAAGCCGCTCGGCGCGAAGAAGTAGGCCTCCGTGGTGTAGCCCGACAGGCCCGCCGGGCCCGAGGGATTCGGCTCGTTGGAGGTGAGCGTGATGCTGCAGGTCGCGCCGTCGATCTCGCTGTCGTCGGCGAGGTCGCCGTCGACGTTGAGGTCGTATTGCACGAACACCGGGCAGCTTCCCCCGCCTAGCGACCAGAGGGTGCCCGGCGCCACGCCCACAGGCTCGGTGAAGGAGACGTGGATGAGCCCGGGCGTGCTGGGGTCGCGCGCCGCGGTGGCGACCACGCCCGGGACGGCGGGCGCCGTGAAGAACGCGCCCCACCCGTCGTAGACGCGCGGCGGGCTCGACCCCGCCGACACGGCGTGAACGACGACGTTGTACTCGGCGCCGGTCAGCCACGTGCCGGGCGGCGAGGAGACGACGAGGTTCGCGGCGCCGGCGGGCGGGCCGGTCGTCACCATCACCGTGCTCGTGCCGTCCTCGTCGGTGACCGTCACCGACAGCAGCGCCGGATCGAGGGGCTGGTTGAACACCAGGCGCACGGCGTCGATGCCGTCGAGCACCGCCGGCACGGAGTCGGGCGTGACGCCGCCGGTCACGAGTCCGGGCACGTTGCTGGAGACGACCTGGAGCGGCAGGTCGATGGAGTTGACAGTCATCACCACCAGGCCGGCGCCCAGGCTGCGCGCGGCGCGCGTGGTGCTGGCGCCGTCGAACTCGGGAAAGCCGTCGCCGTCGAGGTCCTGCGCGGGCAGGTTGAAGGTGATGGCGTCGGAGACGCTGGGCGGCAGCGCCGCGACGTCGGGGAGTGCGGTGAATGTGGCGTAGCCGCCGCTGGTGGTCATCGTGGAGGTCGACCAGGAGCCGGCGCCGATCGGCGAGCCGCTGGCGAAGCTCACCCACGCGACGGCCGTCGTGGCTTGCACCTCGACGCCTTCGAACGGCTGGCCGTCGTCGCGCAGCACCTGCACGACGATCTCGAGCGTGCGCGGCACGAGACCGACCGGGCCCACGGCGACGGAAGGCGCGTCGAGCGGGACGTCGCCCGCCGCCACCGGAAGTGACGTGACGAGGCTTGCCGAGGTGAAGGCGGCGGCGCCGTCCACAGCGACTTGCAGCGTGCCGCCTGCCGGCAGGCCCGGCGACACGCCGGGGCCGGGGTCGTCGTCGCCGGCGCTGAAGCTGCCGTCGGCGCCGGTCGTGGCGGTCGCGCTCGTCGCGCCGCCGCGAACCGTCACGGTCAGATCGGGGAGGGGGTCGCCGCTGGTGGCGTCCAGGACCAGTCCGCCCACCGTGCCGCGCACGTCCGCCGGCGTCACGCCGACGTTCTCGTCGATGGGTGCGCGTTTGCAGCCGCTCGCCGCGGCCGCGAGCGCGAGCGGGAGCGCCAGCACGAGCGCGAGGAGTGGCACGGGCACGGGCACGGGGACGGGGGCTGCCGCTGTCCCGCCCACTGCGTTTGCCCCGGCTCCGTCCTTTCGGGTCTGTGCCGTGTTCATCGCATCCTCCTAGAAGACCGTCAGGGAAAGGTCGGGCAGAAGCATGCCGCCCGCCGTCGTGGGACGGTTGGCGGGCGTGCCGATGGCACTGAAGCGAAGCTCGAAGTTGAAGCCGGAGGCGATGCCGACCGGCAGGAACCAGTGGGCGCGCGTGGTGTAACCAGACAGTCCGGCCAGGCCGATCGGGTCGGGCTCCAGCGAGGCGAGCACGATGTCGCACGAGGCGCCGTTCGTCTCGTTCGGGCCGTTGATGTTCCCGTCGCCGTTCAGGTCGAACATCACGTAGACCACGCAGTCGGTGCCGCCCAGTCCCCACGCCGCGCCTGGCGTGAGCCCGACCGGCTCGCTGAACGTGATGAGCATGTGGTTCGCGTTGGCGGGATCGCGCGTGGCGGTGGCGCTGACGGGGGCGCTGGTGGCGTCGTCGGTGAAGAACGCCGCGCCCGCGTCGTAGCGCCGCGACGGGCTGTTCTCGCCGCTGACGGCGTGAAGCTCCACGTTTACCTCGGCGCCGGCGGGCCACCCGGCGGCCGGCGGGTTGACCACGACGCTGTTGTTCGGCTCCGCCATCATCGCCACGGCCGGGCCGGTGATCTCTACGCCGTCCTCGTCGCTGAGCCTCACCGACAGCGCCGCCGGATCGATCGGCTGGTTGAAGACGAAGCGCGCCGGCTCGTTCAGCGCCAGCACGGACGGCACGCCGTCGGCGCCAATGCCCAGGAGGCCTTGGACGTTGGTGGAGACGACCAGCAGCGTCGTCGCCTCGGAGTCGACGTTGACGACTTCCAGGCCGGCGGCGAGGTCGCGCGCCGAGCGCAGGAACGTCACGCCCTCGAACTCGTAGGCGCCGTCGGCGTCCGCGTCGACCGGCGGGATTCGGAAGGCGATGGAGTCGGAGCCGACGCCCGCGGGGAGAGACGCCACGTCGGCGAGCCCGCCGATCGTGACGAGGCCGGTGAAGTCGGACGTCGCGGCGCGCGCGTCGTATCCGCGCGGCGCCGGCGCGCCCGCGGCCAAGTCGAACCAGCCGACCGACGTGGTGGCGTACACCGTCGTCTCCAGGGGCGTGCCGTCGTCGCGCACGACCTGCAACGCGAGGCTGAGGTCGCGCGGCAACAGGCCAATCGGGCCGACGAACGTTTCCGGCGCGGCGAGCGGTGTCTGCCCGGCCGCGGTCGGAAGCACGGCCGTGAGCTGCGCGCTGGTGTACCCGGTTCCGCCGTCGACGCGAACGAGCACCGGGGCGCCCGCGGGGACGCCCGCCACGGCGAATGCGCCGTCGGCCGCGGTGGTCGCCGACAGCACGCCCTCGCCGGTGACGACCGTCACCGCCAGGTCGCCAACCCCCGCGCCGGCGTAGAAGTCCACGACCTGTCCGCCGACGCTGCCGTGCACGGCAGCCGGGACGATCGTCACCATCTCGTCGAACGCGCGCTTCCCGCAGCCGCTGGCCGCCG